>DUPE01000080.1 GCA_012838475.1 Clostridiaceae bacterium | reverse complement strand
TTCATCCAATGCTTCGCGAACCGTCGCAGAACCGATTGAATCATAGCCCGGGATTGCAGAAACTGCACCTGTTACAACGACTACTTTACCATCCATTTTACCCATTTTTTACCTCTTTCCATAAAAAATATTTTAACTGTGTTTACCCACCAACTAAATATCCTGCAGTAGGTAAATCACATGTTTTCGCTTGCTAAATAATCAAATTTATTCTAACACATCTAATAAATTACTCAATTAATTCAGACTTTCGTTTCATTTAGCCTTTTTTGGATACTATATGGTTCTGAAAAAAAAGAATCCCCTAAGTTGGATATGGAATTCCAGTCAGCTTGGGGGAAAACAAACTGAGTTCCGGACCAGTTTAGGGTGATCAAACTACGTTCCGGATCAATTATTGTAGGCGCTAAGTTCCAGTTCAATTGCTATGGACACTAAGTTCCGGTTGAGTTAGAGAGTACTTTTACCACTACTATCCAGAGGAGGTTATAGAGGGTTCCGAACCCCGATCATAGCCAGTTAGCGACCGAAAGTAGCTCATTTGCTTCAAAATCAATCTCCTCCGGTATGACCTTCAGCACACTAATATCCAGAGGAGATTGATCGAGGGTGTTAATTAATCACTTTCTGACTGATGTCCGTGAGTATAGCTGAATTTGACGATGCAACTACGTTTCAGTCTCGTAATTGGTGTTATCTGAGATTCACACGTCCTAACTGACGCTTGGTGAAGAAGTAACTGAAGATGATGAAGGCGATCATCAAGACAAAGATTCCCAGACCAAAGTCAATATGTCCTCCCAAATAATCGATACCTTCCTCAAAGCCCATATTGTTCATCTGGTCCGTGAAACCCACTCTCCATAATTGCCGGATGGGCATAACAGTGACTATCTTGCTTTGGATGGCACCGCTTACATAACTAATGCGTAGGCTCAGCGGTATGAAGACGAAAGCCGCCAGTCCAATAACTTGATTAGCAATATAGTAGATCAAATAGACCAGAAAAGGACCGCCAACTCCGTAGCGTGATAATCTGCGCCCCATACCAAGACTGATACAAAAACTATAGACAGCATAGCTGTTCAAGTAGATTAGAAGCCAGATTATGACGGCAAAAGACCAACCGACTACAGGTGTTATCGTTATAAGGTCTGGCCAGCTGCCAATCAGCCTGAACATAGTCGCTACTGCCTGAAAGCCACTGCCATCTGCCAGACCCCAGGCCAGAACGGCAATGATCACTCCTATCAATGTAGCAATGGTCGCTGTGACGTAGAGGATGAAGCCGCTAAACAGCTTGCCGAGGTAATGCTGCCCGGGTGTCGCCGGCAAAGTGTGAGTGAGATAAGCCTGATTTGTGTACAGACTGCGATAATAATTTATCAGTCCCAGCAGCAGGGCAATCGGGATCAGCAAAACCGTGGCGATGATCGCTATTACATGAGCAAATCCGCCCAGAGAGGGAATGTTGAGACCTTTTAGGACAAGCGCTGAGATCTGTAATAAAAGGTATATGGGTATCGCCCATTTAAGCTGAGCTCTGTACGTGCGCACATCTAATGCAATCAGTTTCTTAATCATGCTTTCCTCCTCATACCGGGAGCGTAGAGCTCACGGAAAATATTATCAATGCTCTTGCCGGTTTCAGCCCTAAGCTCTTCTACCTGGCGATCAAGCCTGACATAGCCCTGGTCCAGAAAGATTACACGATCAAAGAGCATTTCCACATCACTGATGAGATGGGTACTGAGGAGCAAAGTGCTGCCGGGATTGTAGTTTTGCAGTATGCTCTCCAAGATTGTTTGTCTGGCTGCAGGATCTATACCGCCCATTGGTTCATCCAGCACGTAAAGAGGGACATTGCGGCTCATGACCAGAGCTAAATGCGCCTTCTCCTGCATACCCTTTGACATTGTCTTTAGGGGTTGCCTGACCTCTAAGTCAAAATCATCCAGCATACTAAGCGCTTTAACCTGGTCGAAATCCGCATAAAAATCCTCGAACACTCTGAAGGCCTCCTCCATGGTCATCCAATCTCCCAGATAGGTGTTCTCCGGCAGATAGGAAATCAGGGCATGCGCCTGCATGGGAGCAAGCCCCCGGATAGTTATCTCCCCGCTGTCCGGCTGGAGTAAACCCATGATTAACTTAATCAGGGTCGTCTTTCCGCTGCCATTGGGCCCCAAGAGACCTACAATTTCTCCTTCTACGAGCGAGAAGCTGATAGTATCTACCCCCCTCCTCGCTCCATAGTTACGGGTAATACCCTTCACCTCTACAACTTTAGTCATCTTTCCATCCTTTCTTGACCATATCCAATGTCTCTTGCCGGCTGATTCTCAGCGCCTTCATATCCAGGATAAAGTCTTGTACCTTTTTATCTGACTGCTCCAGGCGGAGCGACTCAATTAATTCATCTGTCGCTACGACAAAACGTCCTGACGTTCTCTCGCTTCTGGTCAGTTCCAAGCGATCCATCTCCAGAAACGCCTTCTGAACTGTATTGGGATTGACACCATAAGCCAGAGCGACTTCGCGAACCGGCGGCATCTGATCGCCCCTGATCAACCTGCCTGCAAGAATCTCGCTACGATAAATGTCCATGATCTGCAAATAGATCGGAACTTCATGTGAAAATTCATAACTCACGGCAACCTCCTTGTACTATTGTATTAGTATCATAATACAATAGTACAGCCCAGTCAAGCATTCATTTGCCCCTATAACGAAATTTTCGCGAACATTTAGCTCGATCTTCATTTTGTGTCTCTATAATGAAACCTAGCTCGAATATCCGGTTTGATATTTTATTATATGTTCCTTTAATGAAGTTGCGCTCGAATATTTGAGCGTTGGGAGCGAAAGCACAAAGTGGAATACTTGCTTTTGAGTGTCAGGTGGGAATTCTGATCTGGTATTTCCTTTTGGAGGTGTCTAGTGGCGATTAATTCAAAGATTCAGCGTCGGGTGGGGATTCTGACCTGATATTGGTCTTTACTCTGGTCTTGCAGATAGATTTGGTTATAGTGGGCTTTATTGGCTTCGGAGAAAAGTCGGTAGCCCTCCCTTTGGCAGGAGGGACAGGCCTGACGGGGTACGGTTATTCCCATGATTTTAGCGCCTTGATCATTTTGAGATATGATTGAGTTCACACCCGGGCAATTGCGACAGACCTTAAATTCCTGAACTTGAGACTCCATGATACCGGCGGTATCATAATAGACGCGCCGCTGCCTCTTCACGGATTTCTGGCCGCCAAATTTCCTTGCGCCCAGCTCCTTTCTCTTTTGCCAAAGCTGATAGACAGCTTCGGCAATCTCTTCTACCTGCTTAGTGACTTTATCACTTTGCTTCCATTTGCCCAGATGATAGTCCGGCTCATATACGCCCGAATAATCGAGACCTGCCATTGCCAGAACAATACCGGTGTTAACATAGGGCAAGGCGCCCTGAATAGAATATCCACCCTCCAGTACGCCAATATCCGGATTCAGACTGTGATTGAGGGCTGCATAACCCTGAGCAGAGAAGTTCATATTGGTCAGCGGATCTGTATAGTGATTGTCCTGCCCCGCTGAGTTAATAATGAGATCAGGTTTATACTCTGAGAGGATTGTCAGTACAGTGTGCTCGAGCACATATTGAAAACCTTGATCTCCTGTATTAGGCGGCAGAGGAATGTTTATGTTACAGCCATAGGCTCCGGGTCCTCCCAGCTCATCGACAAAGCCGGTGCCGGGATAAAGTGTACTCCCGTCTTGATGAAAGGAGATAAATAATGTGTCCGGATCATTCCAATAAATATCCTGCGTGCCGTCACCGTGATGACAGTCTGTATCAACGATAGCCACGCGCATGTCACCATATTTTTGCCTGGCATATTCCAGTCCTACGGCTTCGATATTGGCAATACAAAAACCTCTGTCGCCATAGACTACACGCTGGGCATGATGTCCGGGAGGACGGACCAGTGCAAAGGACTTATCCGTAGTGCCTCCAAGTACTAAATCAAATGCCTTCATGACACCACCGGAAGCGATATAGTGTGACTCGGTCAACAGTGTTTTGGCGTCCGGGTAGCAGAAGTGGACGCGGTTGATATCCTTGTCTAGGGCGATAGCGGGATTGTGAAATTCGATGCCTTCTACGTCTTCAATGCCTTCTTCCAGCAGCTGATCCTGAGTATAAAGCAGCCGTTCTTCCCGTTCCGGGTGCGTAGGTGAGATAGCCCAGTCAAAGGCAGGAAACAAAATCAATCCCAATGTATTTTTTGCTTGCATTCTTTCATCCTCTACAACTTTATCGGTCTCCCGTCAGAAGACCGGGCTTGATTTGCGCCTTAACCCTAATATTCTTGTCCGCTCCCAGATAGCCATGAACCATATTGAAACTGCCGGCCTCAACTATTTCCGCTTCACTTTGAATTTCGTCTAGACCCAGCGCTCTGCCAGCCTCTCTAGTCTTCGCCAGGGCGATCCTCTTTGCCTCCGCCAAGTCAAAGTTTTTGTCTATTTTCTCGTATACTCCTAACTCGGATATGCTCATTATTTCCCTCTCCGTATCGGCGAACAAGTTGATCTCAACGGTAGGTTTGGCCAGTGCCGCGCCGATGGCATTGGCCACGGCAAAGTACTCCGGACAATTGACCGGGAGACTGAGGCTCTCTTCCAGATAGGGAGCCAGAGCCTTGGCCGAACCGCCGATTATGCCGATGCTTCCTGGCTTTACAACTCTATCCTCCAGCAATTCTTTGATTGTATATACAGGGCTGGAGTTGATTTTTCGTAGGGAGTCTCCAATCCGATTTTTGATCATACTGCACATCTTGGCAACAATGGTGAGGGCCAGTTCTCCGGGCATAATGCCCTCCTGGCCGGCAACCCTCTTTAATGCTTGGTGGCTTTTGTCGGGATACTGTCCTTCCATGGCGCCCAGATAAACTAGCGCATCCGTGGGGGTTATCTCTTCACCGCCAAAGGCCACTGCATTGCCGAGGCGTTCGGGGCCTATCTGCAAATCGCCTTCAACAAATCGTACATGGCTGTCTCCGCCCAACCCGATAGATACACTGTAGATTGCCCTCACCAAAGTCTTGCGCCGGTCGATCTCAATTCCCTGAGGCTCAAAAACAGGGACACCATCAACCAGAAAAAATATATCGGTGGTTGTACCGCCAACGTCCAGGAGGCAGGAGTCTGAGTTGTCTGGAGACAAAAGGGCCCTCATGCCCATACAGCTTGCAGCAGGACCGGAGAGAATCGTCTCGACCGGCTTGGCGGCGGCTCCCTCGAGGTCAATGGTGCCTCCATCAGCCTTGAGAATATAAACGGGCGCTTTAATTTGTTTCTCAGACAGAGCTTTGCGCATATGGTCAGCAAAAGCATTGAATGTCTTGTAAGTGGCGGCGTTGAGGTAGGAAGTCTCCACCCGTCTGGGAAAATTTAATCTGCCGGAGATGCTGTTCCCCAGCGTGATATGCTCATAGGCATCTGCAAAAAGCTGGTGTACCTGCTCCTCTACAGTGGGGTTTCTGGGTGAGAATTTGCTTACGACAGCAATTGCCTCGATCGGGCTGTCTGAGAACTCTTGCCTGACTTGCTCCAACTCTTCTTTATCGATACTACGAACCAGTTTGCCGCGGTGATCTACGCTGCCCGAGAGATATCTGAGATAGTCGCCCATTCGGTCGAACTGCCACTGCAAGCCTGGGCCTTGCTGTAAAATCAGGCCAACTTGAGAGACCTTGTCTTCCACAATCGCATTCGTGCAAACAGTGGTACTCAAGTTGATCCTTTCCAGATTTCCTTCATCCACATCCCGGAGCAGATCCTGAAGACACGCTAAAATACTATGGAGGACATCATCATGATTCACCTGGTGTTTGACCGCCTTATGTAAAGAGCCGTTACGGATGATTACCCCATCGATATTAGTACCGCCCATATCTATTCCCGCTATCAGCAAAACTCACTCCTTTGAAAAAACTCGTAAGTACGACCTTGTCGTGTATCACAAGCAACCTAAAAAATGATTATCTTTCATGCAACTACCAGCATTCTAACATTCCTGAAGTTTGCATAAGCCCATTAACTACACGGTTTAGACGCAAGCTATAATATATCTAATAAATTTTTGTTTAATAAATATTCTGGTCATATAATTTACACAATATTCAATTGTTGATATAATTAGAACACTTGCAGGGTTATATTTTGTTTTTCAACACTCGTTAGCTGGTAATTATTCGAGTAAGTAAACAAAATATCAGCTACTTCACGTTCCATCTAAAAATCTGGTCATGCTTGAGACGGACCTGGTACCGAACCTTAGACTCCTCAATTATTTCTAGCAAAAGAGGATCCGTAAGAGCATATGGGGGAATGATCTAATGAAAACAGGCAGACTGTTAAAGTCCTTGCTAGACATTGCTGACATAACGCAAAAGAACTTTGCTGAAAGCATTTATACTTCACCTAGCACAATAAGCAAAATCATTACCGGCAAGCATTTGGTCAGTTCAAGTGATGAGAAATCATTTAGCGCTAAAGCAGCAAGAATTCTGGCTGATAATATATTTGAGACTAACTGCTACTTCAAGTTCAGAGACATCTTGCCGATAATATGCGACTTCATCTCCAAACATGATTTGGAACAATTCCTGCTCAAGGCCTTTATGTATGCGATTGAGATAGACAGAGAAAATAGCGAAGATAGCGTAAATATTAACAGACCTACTAAATATTATGTCGGAAGAAAACAAATAATGCATATGGTTTGCATTATAACATCCGACTATTTGCGCACAGACAGGCATGAGCTGCTAGAGTTTTACTCTGCTTTACCTCTCTCCTTCGGCTACTCTCAGCTCGGACTTGATGAAATAAAAGTTGTGCCGCCCGCACTACGGCGAGAGCTCATCTTTAATCAGCTTTTTGATCCGGGTCAGTGTCTGCGTGGTGCAGACGACTGCATTGTAGAAAATATCGAGACTGTCTATACTACAGAGCAATATTCTGAGCTGTATCGCTGGCAGGCAACACTGGATCCGACAAAACCCTTTTTACTTCTTAAGGATAAATACATTATCCTTTTCAACCAGCAGATTGATGGCACTCCTCAGATGACTGTAATTACGAATAAGCCAGAACTGGATAATATCTATGATCATATTGCCGCTATTATGAGCAAGGCCAAACGTTTAACGTATACTGAGAGTGATATTGAGGAGTATCTAAACGATAAGTCAGTGACAGAGGAGCGCCTGATAGATAGCAGGATAAGGGCAATATCTGAGATGTCTCCAACAGGAACCCCGGCTGATGAAATCGTTGAAGGGATCAGGCAGCTAATGCAAACTTTTGTTCAGGACGATGTTAGCATATTTATATCCGCTGATGTTCTGAATGCCTTCGTATTTTCCAAGGAGGTCCTCGTTCCCGTATTGCGAGATATCGAGATTCCCTTGAGAGATCGCATCAAGATTCTCGAAATCATCAGGGATTATATGGAAGCAAATAAGCATGCTAATATACATATCATCAATATCTCACTGCATAGCATCACTGTTCTTTGTCTTGACCAGCCTAGTCTTATCTGCCTGATTAATCCTTTTAGCAAGAAAGCAAAATACCATCTGGTTGACAGTAACGTTCTGAAAGAGCAGATGGAAAAATCGTCCGCCAAATCATTTATCAACGCATACAGATACATAAGCAATCTGATTGACCAGGCTCAAGAGAGATTATTTGGGCATTAGCCCCATATTGCTGAAAAGGCGAATCGGGGGGTTTTCTGGATGTCACGGAAACTTAAACAAATGATGCAATTTCGTGGCAGGGTTTTTTCAGCTCTGCTTATACTTTTGCTCATCCTACTGGCTTTTAGATCTCTCGATTTCCGTAGATCTCCGAGCCCTGAAGGAAATATAACATCTATCAGCAGCGAATTCAGATATGAAATTGACAATGGCAGCAGCGGCAGTGCAGTTTTACCGCATACACTACGCCAGTTAGATTCCAGGACAGCTATAACGGTTACTCTCAATATAGAGGCAGGCAAGCACGAGAGCCTTCTGGTGAAGACTGTATATAGCGGACTGCTGCTCTACGCTGACGATCAGCTGATTTACGAGGCAGGCCTGCCCGGCAGCTATCCAAACTGGCTCCTTGATCCGCCTACCCTGCTGGCCATAGTACCGTTACCGGCAGAAGCAGAGCAACTGCGTTTTGAATACATTTCTCCAAGCCAAAGAAGCACTCTTAATCTGCCAGTTCTGATGGCAGGCAACGAAAGTAATTTGCTTGAATATGTTTTCCATCAAAATAGTGCACTTCTTGGTATCTCCGCTTTGATGATCCTGCTGGGGCTGATGTCAGTAATCTCCTCGTTATTTTTCTCCCGTTCTTCCATAGGAGGCAAACCTTTTTTTTACTATGGACTGTTTGCCATAGCTACCGGTTGCTGGGGCCTGGGCGAAAGCAATGCCACTGCCTTCATCTTCCCTTATCCCGTATTTTTGTACTGCATGGCTATGGTTTCGCTAGCTGCTTTAGCAATTCCTCTACTCTCTTATGCTCTTCTCATATTAAGACCGCATAACCCTCTGCTGATAAAGTTAGGCAGGAGCATAATCAGCTCCGTCCTTCTGCTGGTAATTTGTCTGCAGATATTTAGCATCAAAGGATTTGTCGGCACTTTGCCTTTGATTCAAATTTCAGCTGTGCTGGGAATTCAAATTTTTGTCTTTTCGGTAATCTGGGAACACTTCAGATATAAAAACCCGGCGGCCAAGCGATTCGCTCTGCCTTCTATAGCTCTACTGATAGTATCGACCTTTGAATATCTGAACTACAGCCTGCGTTTCACTAATATATTGAGTTTGTTTTTTCTTAGCGGGACTTTGGTCTTTGTTATGATGCTGGGCATGATTGCTATGTGGAATGCCAGAAAACTGATCCACGAAGCAGAAGAGAGCAGAAGAACGGCTAAGAAGCTCGCCCTCATGCGTCAGATGAGTCACGATATGCTCACACCTTTAACCCACATCTCCACTAATGTTCAGATGGCAGCTCGGGAGCCGGAAACTGCCGAAGAAAGACTGGCTAATGCCCAGGCAGATGTAATGTCAATCGCAGATACGGTCAATCACGTCTTAAGCAGCGAAAACAAGGAAGAACCACTATGAGGACTCTGCTTTGTGTTGAAGATGAAAAGACGCTACTGAATAACAACTGTGCCTTCTTTGCCAGGCTGGGATATCGGGTGCTGGCGGCAGAAACTCTGGCAGAGGCCGGGGCATTTCTGGTCCAGGAACAAGTCGATGCGATTATACTGGATATCATGCTGCCGGATGGAAACGGTCTCGAACTCCTGAAGGGACTAAGAGCGGCGGGAAACAGAATTCCGGTTATTCTGCTAACAGCTTGGGGAAAACCACAGGATGTATCGCTGGGCTATAAATTAGGTGCAACTGCATATATTTCAAAGCCATTTGACTATGATGCAGTTCAAGCGATAGTCGAAAACATTTTCGAACGCTATGAGGAACTGCCGGAAACAATAGTCAGGGGTTCCCTCACCCTGAAACTTTCTGCCATGGTTGCCCTTATGGACGGCAAGGATATGCTATTGACTCAAAAGGAATTCGCTCTTCTACTTTGTTTTGTTCAGAATGAGAACAAGGTCATCGATCCTGATTTACTCTACACCAAAGTCTGGAACGCACCAATGAAGGATAATAAACAGACTCTAAGAAAGCATATTTCCTCTGTACGCAAAAAGCTGCAGGAAGGCGGTTCTTGCTACACAATTTCTGCTGTCAGAGATCAAGGATATCGCTTTGGACGCGTGCTCTAAAGCCTAATGAGATAAAGATGAAGATTTGGTAATCTTAAACATTTTGTAATCTCTCTGTGATAATCTCAATATAAAAATAAGGGCAGTTAATTAAGTGCAGGTAGCTTGTACGTTTTTCGTGCAGTTGACATAGGAGCCTAGGTAGACTGATTGCTTAGGAAACTAACTATCGAAGAAGAGTTTAGAGCATATTCAGCGTATGTCGTTAGTAGATTATTCACTAATTCATCAGGGGAGATTTAGAACAATGATTAGAACAATGAGGAGTAAAAGTAAGAATTTCTTGTCCATCGCTTTGGCATTGATCATGTTAATGGTGCTGATACCGCAGAATGTGCATGCGGCTACTGCACATGAGATTCAAAATCAAATCAATAATATTCAGGGTTTATCTGCTTCAAGAAGTGGAAATACTGTTACCGTAACCGGCACGAGATCAAATTATAACGAGAGTCTGTCTCTAGATCTCAACAACAATGTTAGGGTTATTTGGCTGGCAACATTGACTGCTGGGAGCAGTTTGAGGGATCCATTAATAGAAATTACCGGGTCGGGCACGTTTGAGGTAGGTAATAATGGAGAAATCGCTGCTCAAGACAGGGAAGCGATAAAAGGAAGCAGCACTAGTTGCAAAATAGTAGTTAGCGGCGGTTTGGTGTCGAGCACATCAAATAACAGCAATTATCCGGTTATCTATCTTTCGTCTTCAGGCAATACAGGTGAGAACTTGACAATCTCCGGTGGCAGAGTGGAAGCAAAAGGGACCACACAAGCTCTGTCATCCAGCGGCACTGTAAAAGTAACCGGTGGAGAAGTGTTAGCTAACCAGGGAGCTGCTATCCGCCTCAATGGCAGTTCAGCAAAAGCTGAAGTAAGTGGGGGACTCGTATTTGCTTATGGTACCCAAATAGTAGGGACATCATCTAGTAATAGAAACGTAATTTGATCTTCAGGTGCTACGAATTTCTCGGGTGCGACCAGACAGGGGGTTGTAATTGCCTGGGATCGTCCTTCGTCTGGACAAAGAAATTATGATTATGGTACTAGCAGACATATAGTAAAATCCCCATCTTCCGCAACGGCAACATGGGGTGTACAGGGAAGCGAGAAAGGTATTTTATATATAAATGGCAGCAATTCAGGCTTTATACCATTAGAGGTAAATATTAACAGAGCTAATGTGACAAATTCTGCTGGCAGCCAGACGATTACTTATGCCGGCAGTTCAATAAATTTGCCAAACTTGAACAGTCTCTTTAGTGTAGATGCTAACGCTGGAACTCGTACATATACTATTGAAAGTGGAGGCACCGGCACAGGCAGTATCTCAGGCGGCACGCTTACTGTGACTAAGGCCGGTACATTCAAGATAGGGCTTACAACTGCGGCAACAGACACCCA
>DUPE01000003.1 GCA_012838475.1 Clostridiaceae bacterium | reverse complement strand
GATCATCCGATCAAGGGCATCTTCCATGCGGGGAATACCAAGCGTCTCACAACAATTCAGGTAATGCTGGTACAGAGAAACATGGTTTAGTTTTTTGCATGTCTGTATAATGTGCCATGCTGGGATCAGCTCAGTCTTCGACGTAATGAAGTCCTCACACACGCTATAAGGGTAATCTTCCTGTATCATCAGGGTATAAGGAACATGGGCAATCCCCAGCCGATCCATAATCCGGCTTGCCAACACCTCATTATACGGCTCCTGCTGGATTGCGCCGCTGCCACCTTTAATTAAACACCGTTTCCCATCAATAATCGTCCATTTCTTTTTCAGCCAGCCGTCCGAGGTATTGTCCGGTGACATCAGACTAATTCGGTCGCTGGAGGAACCTTTTCCGAACAGAAGGTTCCCGACGTCATCGGAAAAGACATTTTCAAAGAAGTTGACATCCTTCCACTGAATATCCGAATCCTTCGGACAAATCCAATATTGCTCCGATAAGCTCAACCCAAGGCATTTGTCCAGGAGCGCCTGCGTGGTAGCCAAGTGTAGTTCTACCAGCACATGATGTATTCCGTCACGGCTAGCAGGAATGGCACGGCCTTTCCACCATTCATTTAGCGCCGCCCGATCAATCACGCCTTTCTTAACAGGAATGCCCACTGGTACATGGTTCTCCTCAAGCGCTGTTTCTACGGCGGAAATCGCCCCGGAGGCCGTATCAAGCTCAAGCTCAGCCACAGGTATGCTTTTGTGCATTAGAATATATTGTTTTGATAAGTTTTCCGCCATATTCGCCACCCTTTTCTCAACAGGGCATGTAGAAAACCATCCACACACCCCGCTTTATATTTTATCATTAAAATATTCCTGTGTCACTTGAAAGAGAAATATTCTTACATGTATGCTGCTACCCCTTAAATAAATTGTGGCTGCCGGAAAATATGCCCGCAAAATATCGGCTTGTTTCTTCTTTGTTCTTTTCAATAACCTTGTCTATAATGTACTTAATAATATCCCCGTTAAGATTCAGTAGCTTCTTGATAACCTCGTTTTTAGGCAGACTTACCCCTTTTAACGATTTTCAGCAACCAGAACGTTGAAGTTTTAAGGGCGGAATTTGAAAATGATTATATCTGGCTTTTGACACTCAAATATCATACCAATCAAACGATGGCGTTGTTTGATATAGCAGATATCTTATCCAGTTGTTATAAGACCCCGGAAGTTACCCTGAAAGTGGTTTTTTCTGTTCGATATTTCATGATTTCCCTCTGGTAAGCAGAGTACTTCCGGCCTTTAAATAACCTTATCGAAGGTAGCAGATCTGCACTCGGTGCATCTTTGCACCATGCCTTTAATACCAATAACCGTAATACATGCTGGTTTTGTAGGGCTTCTCCTTTCGGTAAAGTTGGCATAAAAATTGCTATATTATGCATTGAGCTACTCAACGTGAATAAGGAGGATTTCTATGGGAAACATGCATCTAAAGATTGAGATAATACAAATTAGGGATGCTCGATTCGGAGCGGAGACTTTAATAAAGGACGGAGTGCTGTTTATCAATAAGCAGGAGCTCATTGAACACCTTGCGGACCCTTTGCTGGAGAAAATAGATGTGGATATTGCCAGACCCGGTGAATCTGTGCGAATAGTCCCTGTAAAGGATGTGCTTGAACCCCGGATCAAAGCTTCTGAAGACGACGGTTCTTTCCCCGGCTATTTGGGGAAATTTGATGGCTGCGGAGACGGCGTAACCAAAGTCCTTCGTGGCTGTGCCGTTGTAACAGCGGGAAGGATCATGGCTTTTCAAGAGGGATTGATAGATATGAGCGGTATCGGCACAGAGTATTGTTACTATTCAAAGCTGAACAATATTGTTGTTATTGCCGATCCCGTCGAGGGTGTAACGCCTCCAAAGCATGAGGAACTCCTGAGACTGGCCGGCCTTAAAGCGGCGCACTATATAGCCAAAGCCGCAAAAGAAGTATCTTCACATGAAACAGAAGATTATGAGCTAAAACCCGTTAGCGCAGACCTGCCCAAAATCGCCTATGTTTACTGCGTCATGGCCCAGGGGCTTCTGCATGATAACTATTTATACGGCGTCGACTGTAAGAAAATCCATCCCACCCTTCTGCATCCCAACGAAATTATGGATAGCGCCTTAGTTTCCGGAAACTGCGTGACTGCCAGCGATAAGAACACGACTTACGATCATCAGAATAATCCGGTGATAGCGGAGCTCTATTCCCGCCACGGCGTCGATTTGAACTTTGTCGGCGTGATTCTTTCGCCTATTTGCCCCGGGCTTGCCGATAAGGAGAGATG
>DUPE01000149.1 GCA_012838475.1 Clostridiaceae bacterium | reverse complement strand
TAAAGATTGTAGCATAGCCCGCAAGAAGCCCGATTTTCGCCAGCATTGGCTTAAAGGGTATTGTTTCACCGATCCACAGGTTGTGCCACTGTGAATACCCAGTAAACAGAAGCCCGCTCAACTGAGGGACCAATATACCAACTATGGTTAACAGGGCATAGATTAGGATGAGCAGAAACATTGCAAGTGAGGAACTCTTGGTAAGCTGGTTCACAAAAACGGCCATAAGCAGCAACACAAATAGCGGTACTGCATCCAGGAGGTACGCACCGAAGCTAAGCCAGAAACTCCGTATCCCCCCTCTAGAAAAACCTTCCAGAGCAACTGTTGCAATCAAAAGCATTGCCAAAAACATAAGTCCCAAAAGCATTATGGCGGTAATCTTGCTGAGATAGGCCTTCAGGCGCGTTACGGGACGAATCAACACCGCCCTTGCCGTCAGATCGCTAAACTCGGATGAGAACAGATCGCAGGTGGCCATAAAAATAATGAGTGGGATATACACCCTGATAAAGAAAGTAAGCATCATAAGCGAGAGGTCTGCACCACCAAAGGTCAAAACCCCTCCGCTTACTCTGGATAGCAACTTATCTAGCAGAATCATAATTACGCATATTGCAATTTCAATTATTAAAAACACATAATACTTCTTCTTTAACAGTAGTTTATCCAACTCGTTTCGAGTTCCAGCCAAATATCGCTGCATATTGAATCCTCCTTATAGCTTAACAGATCCGCGCTTCTCACGGACCTTTTCAAGGTAATAGTCTTCGAGAGTAGGATTACGTTTGAGTGCATCCTCCATACTATCGAATGAGAGCATCTCTCCCTCATGCAGAACAACTACCTTGTTGCATGTTTTTTCGATTTCAACAGCGATATGGCTTGATATTAGGAACGTTGTCCCCTTCTCCTCAGCCAGCCGCAGGATGATTTCCCGAATTTCAACAATCCCTTCTATGTCGAGGCCGTTTGCCGGCTCATCAAGAATCAAAAGCTCAGGCTCGGAAAGTAGTGCCAGTGCAAGCCCTAGACGCTGCTTCATTCCGAGGGAAAATCGCCCGACCTTGTCCTTTTTATACTTGTCAAGCCGAACGATTCTAATAACGTCAGTAATTCTCTTCTCATCAATATTCGGGTAGTAGCGTGCTGCCAGCTTCAAATTTTTCATAGCGGTCATATTCTCATATATTGCAGGTGCTTCAATGAGGCAGCCCACCCGCTCCATTGCACACTCAAAGTCGCTACTTATGTCACAACCAAAGATTCTTACACTCCCCGCATTTGCGTGGAGCAATCCGACGATTGCCTTCATTATTGTGGTCTTTCCAGACCCGTTGGGCCCGAGCAGACCAACAACGTCACCCTTCTCAAGCTCCAGGTTGATGTCGGAGGCACCGCGGCCGTTTTTATAGAGCTTGGTAAGCCTCTTTACTTCCAGTATTTTTTCCAACTCTACACCTCTAAGCGTTTTTTTCTATAGGTTCTTCTATAGTTTCTCTTATAAAGAGATTTCTTTGCAGAGTGTTATAAGTCCCATATTTGAAAAGGGATGGGCATGTAAAGCATCGCCTAGCGACAGGACGCGGCACCTAACCGCAGACCCCGTGTTCGCTCCACACTTTACATGTCCCATCCCACAATACTCTATTCGTCTACTGAGTCAGGCTCAGAAATCTCTTCGCTACTTTCAACACGATATGTGTAGACTTCTTTGTCAATCGCCGGTTTCGAGTAATCAAAAACTGTTGTCCCTTCAGGGATTTCAGGATACTCTATACTTGTCGTGCCATAGTCCTTAAAATCTG
>DUPE01000036.1 GCA_012838475.1 Clostridiaceae bacterium | reverse complement strand
GTCTGCTCCACTACCCGACTGCGAAAAATCGGCTTCACAGTCTAGCTGAGATAGTACCGTTCCGTCGTCAGCCTGCGAGGAGTCTGCTTCGCTACCCTGCCGCGAGAAATAAGCTTCACCCCCCGGAGAAGATTCAGCACCATTAGCCAAAGGGACCGGGACTACCCTTACCGCCTTCGGCAAATGACTTAGGTCGTCAACAACCGCAATTCCTGTTTGTTGTTGAATCAAATCAGCGGTTATTACGCCGGGACGCAGAATTCTCGGCGGATTGGATGTAAGGTCCAAAACCGTGGATTCCACGCCAAAATCGCAAGGCCCGTCATCGAGAATATACTCGATCTTCCCTTGCATATCGTCCAGCATATGTTCTGCTTTGGTTGGCGACGGTCCACCGGAAAGATTCCCTGAGGGGGCTACTACCGGTACATTTGCCAGACGAAGTAAAGCGCGAGCTGTTCTTTGAGCCGGAAAGCGAACCCCTACAGTGTCCAGTCCTGCAGTGACCTCATCAGGTATGAGTATATTTTTTGGCATGACCATGGTTAAAGGGCCGGGACAAAAGGCCTCATAAAGCACATGGAAGATGTCCACAACTTCAGATACCACTTGTTCTATCTGTTTTTTATCGTATAGATGCACAATCAGAGGATTATCCTGCGGACGTCCTTTAACGGAGAATATCTTTTTGACGACTTCCGGTAGATAGGCATTGCCTGCCAGACCGTAAACAGTCTCCGTAGGCATACCCACCAGCGCTCCTTTCACCAGAGCGTCGGCAACTTGAGCCAACTCCTCTTTGTCGATCGTCTCACCTATTGTTATTACGCGGGTTTCGATCACAAATTGTCCCCTCGCACTTTGGCTTCATGGGCAGCCGCGTTCAAACCGGCAATAAGCTCGTCAATATCTCCATTTAATATGCCTTCCAGGTTATATAAGCTAAGGCCGATTCTGTGGTCAGTAACTCTGCCTTGGGAATAGTTATAGGTGCGGATTCTTTCGCTGCGGTCACCCGTGCCCACCTGATCGCGGCGTTCACTGGCGATATCCGCCGCCTGGCGGGACTTCTCTTCTTCAAGCAGGATTGAGCGCAAGTGCCTCATTGCCTTATCCCGGTTCTTATGCTGCGATCTTTGATCCTGACAGGTAACGACTGTACCTGTCGGCAGATGGGTTATCCGGATGGCGGATGATGTCTTGTTGACGTGCTGACCTCCGGCTCCCGAGGCACGATAAGTGTCGACCTGCAGATCAGCAGGATCAATATTAAACTCTACATCTTCGGCTTCGGGCAGAACGGCCACAGTCACTGTTGAGGTATGTACTCGACCACCGGACTCAGTTACAGGAACACGCTGGACCCTGTGGACCCCGCTTTCATATTTAAAGCGTGAGAAAGCGCCCTTCCCCTCAATCTGGAAAACTACTTCTTTAAAGCCGCCCAGACCGGTCTCGTTGCTGCTGATGATTTCATACTGCCAGCCCTGATTCTCCGCATAGGATGTATACATATTGTAGAGAGTGCCGGCGAAAAGAGCAGCTTCATCTCCACCGGCTCCTGCTCGTATCTCCATAATGACATTGCGATTATCATTAGGATCACTGGGAGCAATCGTATTCTCGATTCTAGCCTCAATATTCACCAGCAAATCTTCGGCCCGGTTGATATCCTCACGTACCAGCTCGCGGAAATCGGCATCATCCGATTCTGTCAACAGAACACGATTTTCCTCTAACTCGGCCTTCAATTTCCGACTTTCCCTGATATCCGCAACCAGATCAGACAGAGCTGCATGCTCTTGCACGAGGGCAAGATATTTTTCCTGATCCTTCATTATGTCGGTATCCGCAAGTAAAGTATTTAATTCCTCATAACGGCTGACACTAGCGTCCAGCCTTTTATCTCTGTCATTTGCCATTTGGTTCCTCCAGCAAATATTATTAATATAATATCGATCAATCAACGCCGGCAAGGCGTTGTCATTCCATCACTTCTGATAGCGTATGCAGCCGTTTATTACGGAGCAGCTGCTACCAACCAATCAGTGCCTTTATCTCATATCCCCAATTTTTACGGGGAAGGCTAATCCCGGCCAATCTGTGTTTTTATCTCACACCCGCCAATTATTACGAGACAATTGATGTCTGCCTCAATTGCAGAGACCTTTACATTATACATGGAACAGGGATCTCATTGATCTTTATAAGCCGGATCGCCTCAGACAGGCAGACCGCAAATGCAATCAACAATGAAGATATGAAGGCGCTAAAATCGCAAGCCCAAAACGCTAAGTATGCCCCTTCAGGATCAGTGCTCTTTGCAAACCGTTGTAATCTTCTCGGAGACGGATCCAAACTTGCTCAGCAGGATCAAATAATGATATTACTTGCTCAGCCTGACCTGCTCCAAGTTCCAGAATCATAATTCCTGACTCTGAAAGATAATCTTGCCAACCCTCTGCCAGGCGGCGATAAAATTCCAGCCCGTCCACACCGCCGTCTAAAGCCTTTTTTGATTCCCACACCGCTACCTCAGGCATTAAACCGGAGATATCTGCGCTAAGAATATAAGGCGGATTACTCAAAATAACATCATATCTGCCGTATACTTCAGGTTTGCCGGCCAACCCAATTCTGATTTCCGGCTCAACAAATACTTCTGAGTCCATGACTGTCCTTGCAGGCCACAGGTCAGCTTTCTCCAGACTTATTTGCTCTGTGAGGCCGAGCCTGTCAGCATTTTCTTTGGCTGTCTGCAAGGCCAAATCATCTAAATCTATCAGATGCAAGCAGGCAGGAATATCCATATCGTTTAATTCTGCCAGCAAAGTCAGGCCCAGACATCCGGTGCCACAACAGGTATCCAGTATCCGCAACGGTTTTTTGTCAGATCTCGCCGGCAGTTCCGACGTCAGCTTCCGTAACTCATCCAGAGCAGCCTCAATCAGCACTTCAGAGTCAGCGCGAGGAACCAATAGCCCCGCCTTCACAAAAAATCGTCGTCCATAAAACCAGGCTTCCCCTGTTATATATGCCAAAGGCTCACGAGCAGCTCTTCTCTTGGCCTTAGACCAAAGCTCTGAAACCGTCTCCTCTGCCAATGGATGATCTGCCTGCGCCAGTTGTTCCTCCAGTGTAAGACCCGCCACCTCCCGCAGGAAAAATCGCGTTTCCACCCAGGGATCATCCAGACCGGATCGCGTAAATAATTCAGATATTTTTTGACTCAAACCGCGTAGAGAATTTTCCATCAAATTACCATTGATCGCTGCCGGGATCCTCAGGAATCACAGGCTTAATGGCGGCGATGGCTACTTCCAGCATGGAGTCAT
>DUPE01000166.1 GCA_012838475.1 Clostridiaceae bacterium | reverse complement strand
TTTTGCGTATTATCAACAATATATTCGGGGGAAGCAATCGCTCGTTGCATCCTTCTCCTTAAGTCACAGATCGGTCTTCTGGCTCACGATTCGGGTTATTGTCTACAAGCCACCTTCCCAACTTTGCGTCAGTGGTTAGCTTTGCCCCATCATTACAATCGCTCACAGCGGCGGCACCGCACAGGATTTTAACCTGTTTCCCAATAGCTTTCACTATCTCTGTGCTCTATGGAGTCAGTTCTCTGTATTCAGCAACTGACTATATCCAAATTATAGGTTTAGAAAAACCGGCAGTCAAGTGAAACCTGCGCTATAGATGCAACTCATATAAATGCGGCATAAGGTTTCATAATCACATTCACGGGAAAGCATCTCCTGAATGATTTGAAGGCGATTATAAACGGGGTGAAAGTTGCAACAGAGCGGAAGGGTTACTAAAACGAATTTGCTGTTCGGTGACGATAGCCGTTCTCTGCCGCAGGTGGAGAGAATCTTATCAGATGTATGAAAATGGCAAACGAGTATTTCGTTCTCTGCCGCAAGTGGAGAGAATATCAAATAAACCTTCTATTCGGGGATAACGCCTTTGGGTAAATCCGCCTTGTTGCGCAGATATTTATTAACTTCTGTCATCATCTCGTCAGAGATTACCTTCATCATATTGGAGAATTTCTCTACTTCCTCCGAAGTGAAGTTTTTCTCAATGCGCTTAGCAAGAATTGAAACATAACGTTCACTGGTACCGTAAATCTGCAGGAATTTATCAGTGACACTAAGGCGGATTATGCGACCGTCTTTGGCCGACTTAGTCTTTTTGATATAGCCTTTCTTCTCCAGATTGGCTATTTTGTATGCAGCATTTGGCTGGGAAGCGTTGATAAAGTTCGCAAATTCTGTCACCGTGGGATTACCCAATCCAAAAATCGCTTCGGCGCAAAAGGCCTCCAGTGCTGTCAGGGCATCTTCTTCATTAGTGGAGATTTTGCGAAAAATACGGCGATAGTAATACAGCTTCAGCTTCATATAGATCTCATGTAAATTGTCTTCTAACATCATTATCGCCTCTTCAATATAAAAAATACTGTCTGCGGGAATATTAATCCTTGTGATATATTAAAGCAAACATCAGCTCTGTCTGGCAAACTATTTCGTCATTTACCTTAGCTTCCGCAGTGCCAAAACCAAAATCGCCTCGCATTCTAGTGATCTGAGTTGACAGATGCAAGGTGTCCCCAGGCCTGACTACCCCGCGAAAACGAGTTTTTTCAATCCCTGTGAAGAGAGGGAGCTTACCTTCGTTTTCCGGCAAGGTGAGCAGCGCAACGCCGCCCAGCTGAGCCAAGGCTTCAATCTGCAGTACGCCGGGGAATATCGGCTCGCCGGGGAAATGCCCCTGGAAGAATATCTCATTGCCGCTGAGCTGCTTTAGACCCTTTGCACTCTGGCCCGGAACCAGTTCCAGGACGCGATCGATCAGCAAAAAGGGATATCGGTGCGGCAAGATGTTTTGTATGTCTGCATAGTTCATGGGCAGGGGATAGCTCATTGCTTTACTCCTTGTTTATGTTCTGATTGGTTTTCTTTCTTAGACGTTGAGTCTTCTTTAGTCTTCGTGGTAACGCTTGAGAGCCAGGCAGGCATTGTGACCGCCAAAGCCCAGTGAATTGCTAAGGGCGTACTCAAATTCCAGATCTTCTCCCTGACTCGGCACATAATCCAAGTCACATTGGGGATCGCTCTTTTGCAGTCCTACTGTTGGCGGCACCCATTGATCTCTGAGTGCCAGTAAGGTGGCTGCTGCTTCTACGGCGCCACTGGCACCCAGCAAGTGACCGGTCATGGATTTGCTTGATGATACCTTGAGGTTGTCCGCATGGCTGCCAAATGCTTTACGGATGGCTAGAGTTTCACCGGCATCGTTCAAAGGTGTAGAGGTGCCGTGGGCATTAAAATAGCCGATATCTTCTCTCTTGATGCCTGCATCTTCGATGGCCAGGATTATGCCGCGGGCGGCCTCCTTAGCTTCGGGATCCGGCGCAGTCATATGATAAGCGTCACAGGTAGACCCATAGCCGACGACTTCACCCAATATACTTGCGCCACGCTTTTTGGCGTGCTCATATTCTTCCAGCACCAGGATGCCTGCGCCTTCGCCAATCACAAATCCGTCTCGATCGGCATCAAAAGGGATAGATGCCCGCAGAGGGTCTTTAGATTTGGACAGGGCGCGCATTGAGGCGAAGCCGCCCACTGCCATGGGGGTTATGGCTGCCTCGGAGCCACCACTCACCACGATATCCAGATAACCGTCACGGATCTTATGAAAGGCTTCACCGATACCGTTAGTTGAAGCGGCACAGGCCGTAATAACACAAGAGCTAAGTCCGTGTAAGCCAAGGTCCATCGACACACTACCGGCTGTCATATTTGCTATCGCCAGGGGGATAAAGAAGGGAGATATGCGGTGGTAACCTCTTTCTATTCCTATAGCAGCTTCTTTTTCAATTGTTTTGAAGCCGCCTATCCCTGTGGAAAGAATTACTCCTGCCCGTTCGCTGTCAAAAGAGCCTTGCTCCAGACCGCTTTGTTTGAAGGCTTCTCGAGCAGCCACTATGCCGTATTGAGTTACCTCATCCATGCGACGGGCAGCCCTACTGTCGATATAGTCTGTCACTTCAAAGTTTTTTAATTCGGCGGCCAGGGAGACCTCAATCTCACCCAAATCAAATTTAGTAAGATTGCTGAAGCCCACTTTTGCGCTTCGCATAGCTTGCCAGGTGCTGCCGGTATCCAGTCCCAATGGTGTTAAGAGTCCGATCCCTGTCACTACAACACGTCTTTTCATTTAGTAATTACTCCTTTTTCTTTGAGTCAGCGGTTTATGCCGCCGTCAACGGAAATAGTCTGGGCAGTAATATAGCCGGCCTCGTCACTTACCAGGAAAGATGCCAGCGCTGCTATATCTTCAGGCCGCCCAAAACGGCGTAGAGGTATTGTCTGTCGGTAGATCTGACGAATTTCTTCAGACAGTTCTGACGTCATATCAGTCTCAATAAAACCAGGAGCAATACAATTCACTGTTACATTGCGTGCAGCCAGTTCCAGAGCCAGTGATTTGGTCATAGCTATAACAGCCGCTTTGCTGGCAGCATAATTGATCTGGCCGGCATTGCCCATAAGACCGACGATGCTGCTGATATTAATTATCCGACCCCAGCGTTGACGCATCATGCTCTTGGCGGCTTCACGCATGATGATGAAGGGTGCTTTTTGATTCACCTGTATGACATCATCGTAATCTGTGTCACCCATCCGAACTGCCAGCTGATCGCGCGTTATACCGGCATTGTTCACTAAGATATCCAGCTTGCCTTCTTGCGCCACGATGTCACTGATTAGTTGCTGACAAGAGGCAGGGTCGAAAAGATCTGCAGCGATTGTGCGAGCAGGCCTGCCGCTGGAATTTAGCTCATCGGCCAAAGTTTTGGCCGCGACTTCTGAGGTTCCATAATGTATATAGATTAGTCGCTTTGGTGTTGCCAGAGCGCGTGCGATCGCACTGCCAATCCCTCGTCCTCCGCCTGTAACTAAAACTACCTGTTTGTCTTCTGCTTGTTCTGTAGCCATTAATATCTCCTTAAGAGTGTCTGTTAAAAGTGGTCGTTCTGAAAGTTTGTGTCCATTTGTCTCACACTGTGAGTTGCCTTCGTGCTGCCAAGAAATGAATCAGTCGGTGAAATTCACAACGATGGCTTATCATTGGGTCGGCTGCCCGTGCTGTCGGTGTTGCTATTTCATGTTAAAGACCGCTGACAATCCGGATGAAATCCATACTGTCAGATGTTTGTTCTTTTAATCTATTGCTTCAGAGATGAAGGCGCTAAATGCTTCAACATTGCCGATATGTCGTAAGTTCAGATCGGCGGAACGACGGCGCAATAGTGGTGTCAACACAGCTTGAGGCGCAATTTCGACAAAGTGTGTATAACCATGATGTAATAGATATGTGAAACAGTCGTCCAGTCTGGTGGGACTTGCCATCTGTCTGGACATGAGGTCGGCATAGATTTCTGTTTGCTTATCCGCTTCATCAATCGGATGGGACTCAATGGGATGCTCACCTTCAGCCAGATAGTTAGAACCAGTTGGCTTCTCGTTACCACCGGGTTTCTCACTATCATCGGTGTTCCCGTTATTACTCATATGTTTATTATTGCTCAAGTACTTGTTATCATCGGTGTTCTCGTTATTACTTAAATGTTTATTATTATCGAAGTGCCTATTAGCACCGGCTTGCCCTGAATCACTCCAATGTCTGAAATCATAAGGCTCAGTCACAGGTCTGCCTAAAATGTTTAGGGGCAGGTCAGCCTGAGCTTTCCCGGCTGGCCCGGCCGCGAGCAAGGCACGCCGAAGTTCTGCCACATCCGGATCGAATACTTTACTGTGAAATGCTCCTTCAACCTCGAGGAAAAGAGTTCGTTTCGCTCCGGCATCCAATACTTTCCGGCGCAATAATTCCAGGTCAGCTTTTGGTCCGGATACAGTCAGTTGCGTTTTAGCATTCATATTGGCCGGAGATAAGGCAGGGAAGGGTGCAAGGCAAGTATCAAGAACAGTCTCTTCCAGACCCAGGACTACCAGCATTCCGTCCTCATAACCTTGCTGATGTCTTTGTTGCAGACGAGATGACATCAGTTCAGCTCTCCGTTTGATGATCGCAAGGGTAGCCTCAGGTGAGTAGACATTGGCTGCAGCCAAGGCAGGGAACTCACCTGCGCTCAGACCCAAGGCAGCAGCGGGATGGATGTTTTTCCTGTTTAGGAGTCTGGTAACGGTCAGGGCGAATACTGTCAAAGCTACCTGAGCGTATCGGGTTTCATGAATCCTGTCGAAGTCCGGAGCAAGCAGATAATCAAGCTCTTCCTGATTGCAATAGGGGTTGCTATAGAGACTGTCTTGCGGAAAAGCCTGAGCAAAGTCTATTCCCATTCCGGGCCGTTGTGAGCCTTGTCCACCATAAAGAAAAACCCATTTATTTGTATTTTTAACGTTCTTCATTTTCAAACATATCCTCAGATTGTGATCGGTTCATTTTCCACCAAGGAGGCGATATGATCCTTTAATTTTCTGCCAAGACCGTGTAATGATCGTTTCGCTTTCCATGCCGGCTGCAGAGTGATCGTTTCACTTTCTGCTAAGAGCGCGTAATGATCGTTTTGCTTTCTATACAGACTGCGGAGTGATCTTTTTATCTTCTGCTAAGAGCGTGTAATGATCGTTTTGCTTTCTATACAGACTGCGGAGTGATCCTTTAATTTTCTGCCAAGACCGCGTAATGGTCGTTTCGTTTTCTATGCTGACCGTGGTGTAATTCATTTTTTGCCGGATCGGGATATGTCGATACCCTGAAAGAGATCTTCCAACAGTTGGCTCAGCGGCTTAATCTTCGTTATTTGAGCAGCTGCCAATCCCATCATGAAAGCGCCGCTTTCATCATCACCATTTTGGACGGCACTGCTGAGTGAGCCGATAAGAAGTCTTTCGAGCTCGTCGATGTCTGCGCCTTCTCGCTCCCTTGCCATATAGTCGCGTGCGAATCTGTTCTTTAACACCCGGCAGGGCACTCCGCCCGTGCGCCCCATCACAGTGATCTTCGTATCTGTCGCCTTCAATAAAGCTTCTTTATAGGCAGGGTGGATGGGGCATTCTTCTGCTGAGAGGAATAAGGTTCCCAGTTGAAGACCCTGAGCTCCCAGCTCAATTGCGGCCTTTACTTGCCTGGGTGTGGCTATGCCGCCGGCAGCGATCATAGGTATGGAGATTTTGTCTGCGACTAAAGGCCAGAGAACCATAGAGGTCTGTTCTCCAATATGTCCGCCAGCCTCCTGTCCTTCAGCGATCACGGCATCAGCTCCCTGACGCTCCATGCGCTGAGCAAGAGCGAGAGAAGGTATGACCGGGATAACTGTACTGCCGGCATCTTTCCACATTGAAATATATTTGCCGGGGCTACCGGCGCCGGTGGTAATCAGGGGGACTTCTTCTTCGGCCAGAATCCGGGCGATCTCATCAGCGGCTGGATTCATCAACATTATATTGACACCAAAAGGACGGTCAGTCAGTTCTCGTACGCGGTGAATGGCATCGCGCACCATTTCTGCAGACATTGAGCCGGATCCTATTTGCCCCAGAGCTCCTGCTTCGCTGACAGCAGCGGCAAAATCGGCAGTGCCTACATAGGCCATCCCACCTTCTAAAATGGGATATTTTAGATTAAAAGTTTCATCTAACCACATAAATCCAGTATCCTTTCAGCAATTTCGTGTCCTTTTAGCAAGATGGCTCCACAGGACATTCCGCCGCCAAAGCCCGCCAGACAAAGCGTTTTTTGGCCGTCTAATTGTCCGGAGCTGAATAGTTCGTCCAGCAAAATGCCAATGCTGGCAGAGGAAGTGTTTCCGCAGCGCTCTATATTAGTGGGAAAACGCTCAGCAGGCAGTTGCAGTTCGCGCATAATAGCGTCAATAATACGCTGATTTGCCTGATGCAATATATACAGATCTACTGCATTTGCAGGAAGTGAAGCCTGGGCCAGCACTTTCCGGATTACCTCAGACATCTCAGTAACTGCGAAACGGAAAACTGCTCTTCCGTCCATGCTAATCGGTTCGCTGTGTCCAACTGAGAGCATATCGCGCTGGCCAATGGTTTTGGCTGCGAAATAATCTTCTTTGCCTGCAGATAAAGTCCATAATGATGCACCGGCGCCATCGCCAAATAAAAAACAAGACGATCTGTCATTCGGGTCGATTGTGCGCGAGAGTCTTTCCGCTCCCACTACCAAAGCGCAGCTTCCCGGAGGTCGAGTGCAGAGCAGATTGCGTGCTACTTCCAGTCCGTAGACAAAGCCGCTACAAGCTGCATTAAGGTCGAAGGTCATTATGTCGGTGTCAAGGTCAAGTTCCTTTTGCAGCATGGCGGAGACTGCAGGCACCGCTTCGTCAGTTGAAATACTGGCACAGATCACGACACTGATCCGGGAACGGTCAAAACCCTGCAGCTTGCCCAGACAGTCTGCCGCGGCGGCCGCGGCCAGATCGAGAGTGCTTTCGTCTTCCACCCAGTATCGCGTCACAATGCCTGAACGTTCGCGGATCCACTGATCCGTGGTGTCCAGATAGGAGGCGAAATAGTTATTGTCCAGCACGCGTTTTCCCAGAGCCTGTCCGCAGCTCAGCAGCGATAATTTCATATAAACATCCTCATTTCATATCGTTCCTGACGTACGATGTCAGGATTATCAAGATCAGCGGATAACTGTTCCTTTAAACCGGTCAAGCTGTCTGGAAAGATACGGTCACAGACCCCATATTCCAGCATATCCGCAGCTGTGAGCTTCATCACATCAGCAGCTTCCTCAGCCCGTTTGCCGTCTTTCCACAAAATAGTGGCGAAGCCTTCCGGTGACAAGATGGTGTAGACAGCATTTTCCAGCATATAGAGTCTGTCGGCGCAGGCTAATGCCAGAGCACCACCGCTACCTGCCTCGCCGCTGATCACCGATATTAGAGGTACGCTTAAACGAGACATTAGAGACAAATTCGCTGCGATTGCCTCGCCTTGGCCGCGCTCTTCCGCTCCGACTCCCGGGTATGCTCCCGGCGTGTCAATCAGAGCAAGAATGGGGCGACTAAAGCGTTCAGCCTGCTCCATCAAACGGGCAGCCTTGCGATAGCCTTCGGGCTCAGGCATACCAAAGTTATGGTAGATCTGACTGTTGAGATTGCTGCCTTTTTCAATATAGATATAGGTGATCGGCCTGCCGTTCAAGCGCGCCAGCCCACCGCGCAAAGCGGGGTCGTCACCGCCACAACGGTCACCCCTGAGCTCAACAATATCAGTGCAGAGCTCCTGCAAAATTGCCGCTGGTTTCTTGCGTTTCGGGTCGCGCGCCAGCATGACTCTTTCATAAGGGGTTGGTTTTTTGATGATATCTTCTCCAGCTATTTTATCTTTGGTATCTGAAGTGTCGTTTGTGATGATATCTTCTGCAGCTATTTCATCTTTGGTATCTGAAGTGTCGTTTGTGACGATATCTTCTGTTGCAATTTCAAGAGCAGAAGCACCTGAATCGAGTTCGGATTCCTGTTGTCTTTCGGCTACTTTGGTGTGTAAACGAAGAAGTAGGCCTAACTCGGACCGCAAATCTTCTCTCGCCACAATCCTGTCAACAAAACCGTGATTAGCCTGAAATTCTGCCGACTGGAAACCCGAGGGCAGATCGCATTGGATCGTCTCTTTAATCACCCGCGGTCCGGCAAAACCAATCAGTGCATTAGGTTCGGCCAGGGTAATATCTCCCAGCATGGCAAAGCTGGCCGTCACGCCGCCTGTGGTCGGATCCGCTAATACAGATACAAACAGCCTGCCTGCCTGTTGATGTCGCGTCACTGCTTCTGCAGTCCTGCGCATCTGCATCAGGCTGACGATGCCTTCTTGCATGCGCGCCCCGCCGCTGCAGGCAACAATCACCACCGGCAAATCTTCTTTTGCGGCTTTGTTGAAGGCGCTTACAACTCGATCTCCGACGGTTTTCCCCATAGATCCCATCATGAAGTTTGGCTCCATGGCCCCGAGGATTACCGGGCTGCCTTCAATGCTGCCCTGTACAAAATGAATCGCCTCATCAGCACCGCTGCTTTCAGCAGATGCGAACCATTTTTTCTCATATCCGGGGAAGGTGAGGGGATCGACAAATTCAGCCGGCTGATCAATAGATACTGCACCTTCGTCCAGTATATGCGAGATTCTCCTGCTTGCGGATATGCGGGTGTGCCTGCCGCAAGCGGGGCAACAGTCCAGCTTCTCCTGCCATTGTTTTTTGGCGGAGGACTTACCGCAGGCCTGGCAGTGGGAAAACAGATCTGAATCAACTTCACGTGCAGGAGAGGGTCTTCTGCGTCTGGTGAGCTGATCCATCCTTATTAACTGCATTCGTCTTCGTCCAAAGGAATTCTGTATCATTCTGACTCCATCAAGCTGGCGTATTTAAGCAGCTGTTCCATGTTGTCTTCCACATAG
>DUPE01000167.1 GCA_012838475.1 Clostridiaceae bacterium | reverse complement strand
TCCTTGACTGCCAAAGCAAGAATTCTGGAGAGAGCTGAGGCATATTTAGAAGTCGAACTATACGAGCGTGAAAATAAGCTTAAAAATAAATTCGGCGAAAGTGACAGTGCGTCCGAGGAGGAAGCTGCTGAATAATAAGCAGTAATTGTACTGTTTTCAAGATAGCAGCCCGAATCTTTATCCGGGCTGCTTTTTGCTTCTGTTGATCAACTTTAAATGATAATTAAAAATGGATTTTGCGGTCAAATTCTCTTTCGGCTCTAAGGCCGAGAAGACCTGATTGACAGCCTTTTATCTGCGTTCTTTGACGCGGAATAGTCGCAAAACACTTGACATTTCTATGTGAATGAACTAACATTTTATTAGGTTCCATACCCTAGTTATTGAGTATTCATGGAACTTGCCCATCAGTTGCCAAGTAACTGAGCAGAATGAAACTTGACAGACTACAAAGCCCATGGCACTTAGCCATAGCGAATCACGAACGAGAGATTCGACACTGTAGCATCTAGGCTGCGTGACATAATGCTATTACTTAGTCGCCATATTCGTCCCTTTTCAATGGGAGCGGCGCAAAGGCAAGATTAGAGTGGGCGAAGGAAGGAGGAAGTACTGATTGGAAGTACACCTCGATGAAACGGGCAGATGAATCCGACATCATCCACTTAGTGACAACTAAAGCAAGAAAATCTACGGATCCTGCCCGTTTCGCATGCACATCTGATTTATTTACCCAAGTTGATTCGCATAACTGGAAATAATTATCATTCCTCATAACGATAGAATAATAATTTTGACCTCGCAAATAATCTCCACAACATTTAGTATTTTTGTGACTATAATACACAATAGATTGTATTTATTATGCTCGAGTTAGCGTAGGCATACTTGATTTTCGAGCCTGAATATGGTAGAATTCAATGCGTAATGTTTTGCGGATTTTTGAAAGTTTTGAGGTGATTCGTTTGATCGAAAAATCTGACCTGAAGGTCTGCCGCAGTGGTCTGGAAGAGCGTATCGGACGTAAGATCTGGCTCAAGTCCAAAGGGGGCAGAAAACGTACGATTATTCATGAAGGTTATCTGGACACATGCTCGTCTAATGTATTCACTGTGCGTTGTCCTGTTACTTCTGCTTATGACGAATACGTTTCTTTCAGTTATGTCGATGTTCTGACCAAAGTAGTCGAAATTCGTTTCGACAAAGAGATGGATAGTATGGAATGCGTCTCTGAGACGCTTCCGCCAGCCTAAGACTATGCCGTTTGCTCCGGTTACAATCCGGGATGAGGCAGCTGCAAAGATCAATTTATCATTGGATGTTATTGATCGCAGAGATGATGGTTACCACAATATCGATAGCGTAATGCAAGCTATCTCGCTTACCGATGGCGTCACAGTTGCTGTGGCGCCATTTTTGCGTCCGGAAAACGGGGGCGGTGCAGATGTCCGTCAAGTTAAGCCTGATCAACAGACGGACCATTTAGCCTGGCATAGGGCTTTCGTTTGTCAGGAAACTTTGCTGTCCATTGCGCTGAAGTGTTCAAGATCAGTACCTATTGATGAAACAAATACTGCGGTGAAGGCGGCCAGGCTCTGGTGTCAGTATACTGCTGCTGCCAATTTAGAGATCAAAATCACTCTGGAGAAACATATTCCTATGGGATCAGGACTGGGAGGGGGCAGCTCTGACGCTGCGACAGTTCTGCGCCTGCTGAATCGGCTGGCTCGAGAGAAGAAAATTGGTGTCGCTCCTTTGTCTGCAAAATTGCTTTTGGATATAGCAGCCATGATAGGCGCCGATGTTCCATTTTTCCTGTACGGCGGCATCGCCCGCTGCCTCGGCATTGGTGAAATCGTAGATCCACTGAAACCGTTGCCTCAATGGCCTTTGATTCTTGCTATACCTGCGTTTTCATTTTCGACAGCTGCAAGATATAAGGCTCTGGATGGGCTAGCGATGGAACTCCTGCGACGTCCTGATACGGAAGCACTACTACAAGCCATCGACAGAAGGGATCTCTTTGGCATCAATGAGAATGCTTTCAATGTTTTCTCTAATCTGCCGGACGCCAATGTCGCATT
>DUPE01000157.1 GCA_012838475.1 Clostridiaceae bacterium | reverse complement strand
ACGGAGTCTTAACGTTCTGTACGGGGGCCGATTCATCTGTCCGAACACGCCTGCCTTTTCTATCATTTGTGTCTGGTTTGCGCCGCAAGACGCGCCAAACAAGCGAGTTAATTGTATCACACTCGAAACATCTTTCCCGAAAGACGAACACCTGCAGCCAAGCTCTTTGTTATCCCCTTATCTCAAAGAACGGACCACCATTTTATACAAAGATAAACCAATCTAGGCGATTGTATGATGCGAGAAAATACTCATAAAATCAGAGAGAAAATTTACTTCTTGATCGTTAAAATCGACATCTTTCTTATATGCCAGAAAAATATCACATACCCAGACAAGATCATTGATAGAAAGTGCAACAATGTTTTGATCAGGATTCCCTTTGAGATAGTCGTCATAACTGATACCGATCAAGTCAGTAAATCTGGTTAACAAACTGTAAGTTTCGGATAAACTGTTTGCTTGAATAGCAACATTAGGAGTGAAGTTGTGATCCAAGCATAAATTGAAAAAGTCCCCGTATGTTTTAAAAGTGGCATTTGGCATAATAAATTTAAAGTTTCTGAGATCAGAAAATGTCAAGTTCTTTTGCCCCGCGAGACGATGAGACTTGTTGACAACTAATAGTCGCTCCACCTTGAAGCAATGAACGTATGTGAGTTTGGGGTTAAAAGGCGGACCGTCTACTAAAGCGAAAGTACACTTGCCGTTTAGAATATCGCTTTCACAAGCATAGCCACCTTCGGGACGGATTTCCATGTTGTACTTGTTCAAAACGAGATCACAAGCCGCCATGGGTAAGTATAAGAGAATATCTGTGATTAGAGGAAACTGAGGCGAAACCGTATTTACTTGCTGAGCATGGAAATGATCATAGCATTCTTGTAAAACAAGCATAATTTGGCACGCTTTCTTATACAGAAACTCACCGTCAGAGGTCGCTTTTACACCTTTGTTATGACGAATCAGCAACTGCCTACCAAGCTCCTGCTCGAGTTGAAGGATAGAGGCGTTGATTCCTTGAGGAGAGATATATCCTTGTTGTGCTGCCTGCGTAAAGCTTCCGGATTCGCAAACACTTATAAAATATTTGAGCTGTTTGATTGTCATATCTTACTTCACCTCCCGAAAGGAATTGGATTCGCCGATTTTTTAAGCGTAATGATTCTAAAATAACACTCGCATCGAAATCGAAATAAAAAGGTGTATATGCAATTATACTGAAATAAAAACTATTCATCCAAACAGCTCAGATCATTTAGGAGCCTATTGTTCAAGCATTTTTAGAGCCTCCCTTGTCATGCGAACACGCTCGGCTAGTTCAAGCTCGGCAGGAAGCTGCGGAGTTCCAAGAGGATATTTGATGCTAACCGATTTCCAAATTCGCTGTACGCCAACGGCGTCAGCAACAGGTGTCATATTGCAAACTTGTACAGTGGGTATACCTGCTTTTTCTAATTCCCTGACAATCACTGCTCCACAGCGAGTCGAGGTTCCTCAAGTAGACGTTAATAATACAGCGTCAATATCATTGTTTTTTACATAATTTGTAATTCCTTTTCCAGTATTGGTTGAATTTTCTACAGTTGTGATTAGACCCGTTGTCGCTAAGTATTTATTATGCAGGGCACCAATAACCCCTTCTTTTTCGAGTTTTCTCATAGCATCTACCGGTACCAAGCGATTAGGATCATCATTGCTGATTGAATTATCATAACCATTGTGACGAATAACCCATTCTCCCTTTTTGAGTGAGTCAAGGCCATCGATATCATACACGCCGAATCGATCAGCATTGGCAGAAGGCATTTTGTCAGGATTATCAGCAGGATACAAACCGCCATCGGTGGCTATTACGATAGTTGCTTTCGACAAATCCCTGATTGCTGCAGGTCTCGCATTAATATTTTTCCTAGGTAGAGTAATTTCTGTATTAAAGGGGCGACCATAGTATTTGTCTAACACCATATCTACAGCACGAGCAGCGGGTCTACGTTCCATTTTTACATTTCGCTTATAACCCCTAGTAAAATAGCCCTCTTCTTGAGGAGAAGCCAATTTTTTACCATTCACCAGTTTCTTCAGAAATACTGCCATGCGTTTAACATCTTTGTTAGCACTAATGGCATTTTTGCCGGTTTTCAGAATATATACTTGCTTGCGGTACAGCTCGACACCGGGGTTCAGTTGATTCATCCCGGTAATAGCCGGAATGTTAAATTGTCTGATAACTTCACTACACAGATAACCGCAACCTATTCCATAACGACCATCAGTAAATGCGGGACCCGCTATAAAGGCGTCGGGAGAATAAAATTTTACTAAGTCAATGATTTCCGAACCGACTTTTTCTAAGTTTTCTGCGATGCAATTGTCTCCGCAGATAATCGTGGCAACTACTTCGCAGCCCTTGCCGTAAGCTTTGGCAAATGCTTTAGCGGTACCATATGCACCGCTATAGAGGCTAACACCCATACTCGCAGCTTCTTCACCGCCCTCTTGTCCAAAGAATTGATTTACATAATAAACAACCCTAAGTTTTTTCATACATCAACACCCCCTCTGGATAGATTGCGCAGGCAGGTAAAAAGTATACCCCTATGTGAAAGAACACCATATTCACCTATGCACCTACCAATGGTTTTCATCTGCTATGTTTTGTCCATTTCCCTCACCCAGGTTGTATGAGTCTATCTCTGTCCTCAATTCTTTCAAAATACGCGCTTTGTCTCGCGGCAGCAAGCCCAACAGAGGAACTCGATTTGAGACGTGATTTGCGACAAACAGGGTGTCCTCAGCGTCCAGCTCCAAGTTTTTGATTAAAATCTCTTCTTCTAACAAAGACTCATACTCATCCTGAAGGACAAAGTCTCCCAATTCAACCTTCCTCTCCAGCACAGTGCCGGTAAAGACAGTCAATGTCATCAATCGAATCGATTGTGGATATGTTTTGTTAATGAAATTTGAACTTTCGGTCGCATTCTCATAATAAGAACCTTTCCCTCCCAATCCGATAATAAAGCTTAACCCGTAGGGAATACCTAATTTGTCCAGTTTCATTAACGCTGCAAGCATCTCAGCACTATTTATGCCCTTATTATGGATTTTCAAAATCCTATCTGAACCGGATTCGATTCCTATATATAGAGTATCCATACCAAGTTCACGCAAAGAAAATAACTGATCAAAGGACTTGTTTAGAACATCTTTTGCCCGTGCATACATGCTTATCGTCCTTATTGAAGGAAAATACAATTTAATTTCTTGAAAAAGCTGACTTAAAAAATCAGTCTTGAAAGCAAGTACATTTCCACCAAGCAAAAACATCCTTTCTCTTCCGGGGTAAGCTTGGCTAAGAATATAAATATTTTTCCTGATTACATCCGGAGGTATCAGACATAATTCTTCCTCTCCTGTGCTGTAGCGACAAAAATCACATTTGCCATAACTGCAGCCGGTTGCAATTTCGAGCAAAACGCTATTTTGTTCCGGCGGTGGCCTGTAAACAACATCATTTGTGTAAAGCATACTTCCTCCCCCTATCACCTCCATACCCCAGCTAGGTTCAGCTTTTGAGAAAATATCCTCCTCCAACAAATGTATTCAGCATTTATCAGTGAGGAGGATATTTTAATCACGTCATTTTTCCTATCTGTGTAAAGAACCTGCTCATCCCTTTCGTTTATTGATAAAAGTTCTCTTCCAGTAGGCCTGCTAGGGCTTCTTTAGCCATTTTTAATCTGTATTGTTTTTCATCTGGGGGAGGCATTGAGGGGTTACCGAACGGATACTTGATACTACTTGAAGTGTAGATTCTATTAACCCCTTGAGATACTGCGATAGGAACCATATTGCATACTTGCACGGTAGGTATGCCGGCTTCTTCCAATACTTTCGTTATCACTGACCCGCAGCGAGTAGAAGTCCCTCAGGTGGAAGTAAGAATGGCTGCGTCAATTTGATGATTTTTGATATAGTCGACCATCGCCTTACCGATTTTTTTACTATTGGCAACTGTCGTAATGAGTCCTGTGGTACTTAAGCATTTATCATGTAATTTTCCGATATAATTTTCCTTTTCCAATTCGATAAAGGCATCCGCCGGAACCAGTCGGTTTGGATCTGCTAAAACGAAAGAATTATCATAGCCGTTGTGTCTGACAGTCCACTCTCCTTCCACCAATTCAGGGCCGTCCTTAATAGAGTATGGGTGAAAAACATCCGGATTGCTGCAAGGCATATTATCCGGATTTCCTTCCGGATACAGCCCGCCGTCGGTGCACAAAACGATGGTTGCATCTTTTAAATTCTTAATAGCGGCCGCAGGTTGAATATCTGCATTCTCGGGCAGCTCAATTTCCGAAACAAAGTCATCCCCTTTCATCTTGGCTAAAAGCATGTTTATCGTCCGATCCGGTGTCGGAATTCCTGTACGTATACTTCTATTCCAACCTCTCTTGAAGTATCCCTCCTCGTCCGGAAGACCGAGCTTTTTACCGCCAAGCATAATTTTAGCAAATCGGGCCATTTCACCGAGATCTGTTTTCATTGTTCTTGCATTCGTTCCGGTCTTAACAATAAACAACTCCTTTTTTCCGAAATCGACTCCAGGATTGATTTCATTCATGGCGGTAATAGCCGGAATGCCCAATTCCTTTTTAACCTCAGTACAAATCGCCGCACAAGCCATGCCATAGCGACCCGCAGCATACGCCGGGCCAGCAAAGAAAACGTCAGGTTCATATGACTTAATAATTTTCATTATCTCCGGCAAAGCAATTTCTACATTTTCAGCAAAATAATCATCGCCACAAACTATCGTTGCAACCACCTTAGCGGGACGATCAATTTTCGCCTCTATTTCTTCCGCCAAGCCTCCCTTTTCTTCTCGAATACTGATTCCTGTACCGGCTGCAGTCTCGCCGCCAATTTGTCCATAAAACTGATTTACATAATGAACTATTCTGAGTAACTGATTCATAGCGTTCTCCTTTCTAACACAATCTGATGTGCCTAAATCTTTTCAGATGAAAAATCCCCTACGCCTAACTGGCTGAAGGCACCACGGATTCCCTCCGGTTCGTGAAAGAACTCATTTGTTGGATCAATATCAAAAGCAAAAGTAATGTCATTGAACGGCGTATCGCCTATTACCTCATCCAGTTTAGGAAAGAGTACTGTCTCACGACACCCGGTTGATACCATAGCGTCTGCATTGGCAGTGCTAAAGATTACATGTTCATCTGATGCATTTGACATGGAAAGAAATTCTTTGAGTGCTAATACAGGCGGAACTCCCAGAGCAGTACAGTTATCGCAGATGAGGGCGGTATCAATTTGAGGATGGCCTCCTCCTTCTTTAGTTATGATGACCCCTTCCGCTTTCAATTCATGCTTAATCAGGTTTGCCGCCATCATAGCATTGCGCATCTTGTCCTTAACCTCGTGAGGTGTATTAGACATAACACATCCGACAAAATTGATATCTTTACCATGGCGTTTAAGCAAGCCCTGTAACATGGGGTGATTTTGATACCAATACGTAGGATCGGCATTGTTAGCCTGATAATAATTCCGACACACCAGTCCTCCATCCAGCACTTCATTTGGGTGGATGATAATCGGCATCATCATCGAACCGTCAGCTCCGTAATACATAGAATCAGTGAGCGGGGCATGGCAGAAAATTTGGAAAACGTAAGCTATACGCGGCAGTTCTGCCAGATTATCTCGTTTCATCGTAAATTCTTCTTCTTCATCCGGTACAGAGTCACGTGCCGCCTCGGCTAAATATTTAGCTGCTTTTTTGGAAGCAATGCACATGGCGTTAAAATAATCATTCTTCGCGACTCCTTCTGTTGGATGCGCATCAATGGTCACGTGAATACAATCTGCCAGCGAATCAACATACTCTAATGCCGGTCCCGTCATGTCGTAAAACTGACCAATCGATGTCGGCATTTCCAATATTTCAGTAACGACCACACCACGTAGGAAAATCGTCTTACCAAATCCCAAAGACCCGATTTCATCCACTACACCGGGGAAAGTCATTCCATCTACCTTGTACTGCGGTTGCACAATATCCCCAACATTAGAAAGTCGGCAACTGTCACCCGGATGAGCAATTCTTATCTTCACATCTCTTAGACGATAATCATCAATATACTCCAACAGTTCTTCCTTATTGATATGCAGGACATGGTCTTCTATAAAAGTTTTGCTGTCGAAAAGTACATCTTTAATATCGATGTATTGTTTAGTTAAGCGCATATTTAACTCCTTTGCTATCTTCTAATAGATTTAATTACTGTATATATCCCAATAACTGCCAATAAGGAATGCTGACCAGCAAAGCGACGAGGTTCACTGCTAGGTGGGCAAATGCTCCAACTTGTACATGTTTGAAATCCAGATTCTCGTCTCCGCCTGCAGCAGCATATCCGACCAGCATATTCGAGTTATTGTATTTGGTGGTCCAAATACAAACCGAAGTATATGAAATCATCATTACTACCCAAGGGCTCATGCCGGCACTTGTAGCAACCGGCGTTAACACGATAGTAAGCAAAATAACAGGACTGATAAGGTCCACGATTACAAAGCGAATCAAGTAAAGAACAACAACGAGTACTAAAGTGAATAGATAGGGTTTGGTAATAAGACCGCCCAATAAAGGTTCGACTATTGTGCCAAGCCAGTCTGTAATACTTAGCTTGCTCATAACGCCAGAAATATTTAAAACGCCACCGATGAAAAAGATTAAGCTCCAGTTCATGTTCGTGTTGAAATCTTTGGGCGTATAAACACCGGCTATTAACATTGCCATTAGGCTTAGCAAGGCAGTAACGGTGGATGAAATTCCGGTCAGCCCCTCGGTAATCCAAAGAGCAAGTGTAATAAGCATTATGATACTAACTATTTTCTCATCTCGCGTTATTGGACCAAGCGCTTTCAATTGTTCATTAATATACTCTTTCGTCACATCTTTCTTCGTCTCGGGTTTGTAAATTTTAGTTATTGCTAAGTAATTACCCAGAACAATAATCACTGCCCACGGTATCATCGCTATAAACCATCTACCCCAAGAGAATTGCTGTCTTACATCTTCCGGCAATGCACCGGCAAAAAGATAACCTAAAAACGAGGCACTGATAAATACTGTCCCGGTAATCGACCAGCCGACGTACATAGCATTAAATAATCCCGCCATAGGTTTGCTTCTTTTTTCAAAGCCGAGAGTTTCACCTATGCCCATGGCCAAAGGAGCCATAATACTCTGTTTAGCCGAAGTGCTTGGCATTGACGGTTGCAAAATAGTACCGACTCCCAGCAATGCTGCCACGATACCATTAAAGGTAGCAGGAAATAGCTTGAGGGCATAGTAGGACACGCGCTTTAATAATCCGGATTTATTGACAGCAATGCCTATCCCCAGAACACCGATGATTAGCCAGAATGTCGTGCCCGCGAAGGCTCCGAAGGCTACAGAGAATTCCGCTGCTTTGAACAGTACCAAGGCAGAGCACATTAGAATTGTCGTTACAAATAGGGGAAATGTTTCAAATGTCAGCAGCAGAATCGCAGCTACTATAATCCCCATCGCTACCATCGCCTGCCTTGTCAGCATTTCCGGCGGGGGAATGAGTGAAATTGCAATACCGGCTCCCAGACTAAGAACCAGACCAACGATGAATTTGACTTTCTTGTTCATTTTTTTGACTCCTCCTTCATAAAATAAGGTAATGTTGCACCCGAAAAACATTTAGAAGTAGCAGCACTACTCCTTCAGCTCTTCCAAAACACTACGTGTCATACGTATTCGTTCTATTTTTTCAGCTTCGGGATCTAAATCAGGACTTCCTAATGGGTATTTAATACTGGCCGACGTCCAGATACGATTTACGCCTACGGAATTGGCAACAGGAGTCATATTAGCGACTTGTACGACAGGTATGCCTGCTCTTTCGAGTTCTTTACTGATCACTGCACCGCAGCGAGTAGAAGTTCCTCAAGTTGAGGTCAGAATAACAGCGTCAATGTCACGCTCCTTAATGTACTTTACCATCTGTTTTCCGGTTTTCGTAGCATTTTCAACAGTACAAATCAAGCCAGTAGTAGCCAAAAACTCATCATACAATTTCCCGATATAACCTTCTTTTTCTAAGACGCGCATCGAATCCACAGGAACTAATCTATTCGGATCGGCATTACTGAAGGTATTGTCATAACCGTTGTGCTTGATAACCCATTCACCTTCCTTTAATGTATCTAGGCTGCTTATGTCATATGACTCAAAGCGATCTGCATTTGCTGAGGGCATGTTGTCCGGATTACCTGCAGGGTATAAACCGCCGTCAGTCGCTAAAGCGATCGTAGCCTTTGACAAATCCGGTATTGCTGCCGGCCTTGAAATGTCCTCCTTAGGCGGGAGAGGAATTTCAGTTATGAACTCACGTCCGTTGAATTTATTGAGTAACATATCGACTGCACGTTTAGCAGGTCGTCTTTCTAAACGCACATTGCGCTTATAGCCTTTGGCAAAGTATTTTTCTTCTTCCGGACTAGATATGTGTTCCTTATTGACTAACTTCTTGGCAAGTCTCGCCATTTTTGCAGTATCGGTTTTCACCTTTCTTGCATTGGCATCCGTGCTGACTATATAAGTTGACTTTCTGTATAGCGCAACACCGGGATTCAGTTCATTCATGGCAGTGACAGTCGGTATGCCTAATCTGCCCCCTACCGCTTGACATAAAGAGCCGCACGCAACACCATAGCGCCCCGCTGCATATGCGGGACCAGCTGCAAAGAGGTCGGGTTTGTATCCCGCTACCAGTTCGACAATTTCAGCAGTTACTTCATCCAAGTTTTCAGCGATATAGTTGTCACCACACACTATTGTCGCAAGCACTTCGCAGTCATCTCCATAGGCTTCAGCAAAGCTCTTAGCGACGCCCAGAGCGCCTTCATAAACTTTAATACCTGTGCTGGCGGCTTCTTCACCGCCTTCTTGACCAAAAAATTGGTTCACATAGTAAACTGTTTTAATCTTAGCCATTGATTTTCTCCTTTCTAAAAAACTTCTGATTTCTCCTTTCTAATAAACTTCAGAGCCGAGATTCGTGTTGCCTATTTGATTTAACGCATCCCTGACAACGGGATATACTGCATACGAAAATGGGCCATGGACGTCCAAAGTTACAGTATTGGTCTGATTTTGCATAGTAGGGAGCCCGATAACCCTATCCATGCGCGGAAAGTTCATAACGGAAGTACATCCGTTGGTGACCATGGCATCAGCGTTCTCAGTCGAGAACAGAACAAGTTCATCAATAGGATTGCCGGCAGAAAGAAATTCTGTCAGCAACAAAACTGTTTTGATGCCCAATTCTTCGCAGGCATCACAATTAAGTCCGACGTCAATTTGCGGGTGACCACCACCTTCTTTGCTGATAATTGCGCAATCGGCTTTCAGCTGATATTTTGCCAAGCCGGCGCAGTGCATAGCGTTTCTGCGCTTATTCTCAACTTCTGCAGGCGTATTAGACATGATGACGCCGACAAAATTAATGTCTTTGCCATGACGTTGCATCAGCTCGAGAATAACCGGATGATTTTGTAAGACATAAGTGGGTGAAGCATTCGAAACCTGATAATAATCCCTATAGATTAATGCCCCGTCCAGAATTTCGTTGGCTTGTACAACAGTAGGCAACATCGTCGCACAACCGTCACCATAAAAAACTGTATCGGTAAGCGGTGCGTGGGAAAATATCTGAAAAATATAAGCTACCCTCGGCAAATTCTCCAATCCTTCCTGCTCCAGTTCAAACACCTCAACTTCGTCCGGCTCGATGTCTTTTGCTGCTTCGGCCAAATACTTGGCCACCTTTTTTGAAGCCACATTTACTGCGTTAAAGTAGTCGTTTTTTGTCACTCCTTCTGCCGGTTTGGCTAAGATACAGACATGGATTAATTTAGGCAGTATTAATGATTCTTCTACCGCCGGACCTGTCATGTCCAAAATTGATGCGATAACCATTGGCACTAAAAGCGTTTCCGTTACACTAATTCCTCGCAATACAACAGTAGCGCCTGTTCCGACTCTGTGAATGTCGTCAACAATACCGGGAAATGTTGACTCACCCTCACCCAACTTGAAAACCGGTTGGACGCAGTCACTGACATAAGAGAGTCTGCAACTGGTACCGGGTTCGGCAATTTCAAAGTCCACTTCAGCAAAATGGTAATCCATTGCCACTTCTTTAAGTTCTTCTTTGCTCAAATACAACACATTTTCTTCAACAAAGGTTCGATCGGCAAATTCGACCCGTTGAATGTCCACAAAGCGTTTTTCTAAACGCATTTCCCTCACCTCTCTTTCACTGATTTAAAAGTGTTGTTTTTTCTCCAGTTATTGCATTTTGTCAAGAGTCTTGCCGTAGTACTCAACAAGTTCTTTGTTTAATATTATTTTGATATAGGGCCATTCCGACTTGCTCTTCGCCAAGTGATGATTAGATTTTGCAGTCAAATGTACGAATACATTTCGCAGGAACGAATTAACAAAGTGTGCAAAAGCACGACATTACATGAACTGTGCGAACATATACTAATGGCACAAGTGCCTCAAGAAAATTGTAATGAGTTGATGGTGTGTTTGACAATAAGGAAAAAATTTATTTGAATCAATTTTTTGTTGAAGCTAAATATTTTTGATGATTCCCCGAGAAGAACTGATTTCAATAGGTTGATAACCGTTCAGCAGCCCCTGAAATAAAACATAATCGCATGGTGGCGTATGGTATGATCTGGATGTGGACAGGGTCGGCTTGCAATCGGTGTTTTCAAGTTTTTCTCCGTTGTCGTCAAAACGGTCTTTTGCCGCTGTTCTGCTATGTGCCGTACTTTTTTTCTCCCTGCTCCCGTCATCGCAGGGCGTCTTAGCGGACGACGGACAGACAACTGAACCGTCGGAACCACGTATCAGTGAAGGGTTCGAACCTTCCGTCAAGCTTCCCGCCGTACTTGT
>DUPE01000022.1 GCA_012838475.1 Clostridiaceae bacterium | reverse complement strand
TTCTGCGCCTGCAACGGACTGATTCTTAAGGTCGCCGGTGTCCTGTCTGGCAGATTGAGACCTATCCTTATCCTGCTTAATGCCTTCAGCAGATGCTTTGCGTCTGTTATCCTGACGTCTGCGATTTGCCTGAGATCTGCCACCGCCGCGAGCAGAACGATTGTCCTGAGTTCTATAGTCCCTGCGGCCAGATTTTTTGTCGACACTACGTTCGGAAGCCTCACCTGTTGCACGATTTTGACTGTTACCGCTACGGTCGGAGTTCTTGCCCTCTACGCGGATTTGACCACTTCCACTGCGATCCGTACTCTTATTGCCTGAATGGTTCTGGCTGCTACCGCCGCGTTCGGATCTCTTGCCGCCTGCTTGGTTCTTACTACTGCCACTGCGAGCCGGGTTTTTCCCTTTGCTGCGGTTCGGATTATTGCCACCACGACCTGAACTCTTCCCTTTGCCGCGGTTGGGATTATTACCACCGTGATCTGAGCTTTGAGCACCGCTGCGTTCGAAATTATTACCGCCCTCGACCGAGGAGCCGGCTCTTTTTTCTGCCTGCGGTTTATTTGTCTGATTGTCTGTCATATTACCTCCGTTGCTCCTTCACTATAACGGATACCGGCGTGAAGTTACAAGTTTTCAGCTCTTGAATATCCGCCGGAAAACATTCGTCTTATTATCTCGAATACCAGTTTGATGATACAAGTTTCGTGGTCACTGTGTCCGCTATATTTGCACCCTTGATCTCTGCCAAAGGAACCAGGACAAAATCTCTTTCTTGATATAGCGGATGTGGCAAAGTAAGCCTTTCACTGTTTAATTCCAAGTCATCGTAGAAAATCAAGTCCAGATCCAGACTGCGTGCACCCCACTTTATTTCTCTGGTGCGGCCGCGCTCATTTTCTATTGCCTGACAAATATCAAGGATTGCCAGGGGCTCCAGACTGGTATGAAGAACGGCGACAGCGTTAAAAAAGTCCCTTTGCTGTGTCTCCCCCCAAGGCAAAGTTTCATAAAGAGAGGAGATCCTTTCCAGTCTGATGCCAGGCGTGTCTTCAAGCCTGCAAAGAGCATAGATAAGATGTCCTTCCCTGTCCCCGATATTTGAACCCAGACTTATATACACCTCATGAGATAACTCGTCTTTGGTGCCGGATTTCGCGCCAGTGGCACCTTCCGCCAATATTTTGGTGTCGCTTGTCAGTGCATCAGTGCTCGAGGTTGCATCTTCCGCCAACATCTTGCTGCTGTCTGTCAACTCCTGTACGTCCGCTATGGTCTCGTCAGTCAAGACCTCGGTTACGCTTGTCAGTGCATGAGTGCCCTCAGTGCCCTGTGCTGCTACACTCTCATTATCTCTACTTTGCGTCAAGGTGAATGCCATATAGTCAAATTTACCTTTAATCGGCGCAAAGGGCTTCTTGATCGTCAAGGAAAGCTCTGCGACCAATGGAAACCTGTCAAAAACCCCGTCGGCAATCTCGCCCGCCAGATACTCGATCAGATCATTGCGGGCAGCCTCCGCCTTTTCTTTGACAAAATCGTAAACAGCAGAATAATTAACTGTCTCTTCCAGATCATCCGACAGAATGCCCCGCAGATAATAGCAAGACAAATCCAGATCAATGATAATCTTTTGTCCTTGCTCTTTTTCCTCACTTCTCACTCCCAGGTGAGTGAAAAACTCCATGCCTTTAAGGGTGATGAGATATTTTGGTTTTGCCAACAAATTGTTCACTATGGTTTCTCTCTCACAGATATCTTTAGTTTGATCTTCCATCCGATTTATCTCTGTTGATTTTTATCCGGCACCTCAGTCTATCTTTCAGCCGGCTCACCTCAGTCGATCTTTCAGCCGGCTCACCTCAGTCGATCTTTCAGCCGATTCACTTCAGTCGATCTTTCTTTCGGCTCACCTCAGTTGATCTTCCCTCCGGCTCACCTCTGCTGGAAAAACGGCAGCCGCAGCCGCTGATTTTGGACTTCTGCCCCTGATATATCTCAATCATGGGTTCCGATACTGACTTTAAAGCGTCTTCGCCGCGTTTTTCAAGGCATCAGCCATGATCACAAAAGCTCTCTGCCTGCGGATGTCATGCACCCTGATAATATCTGCGCCTTTTAGAACCGCGTAGACCGAAACCGCGCCTGTGCCATCCTCGATCATGTTTTGGTCAGCTTCATCCTTCACGGCTTCCTTGTTGAAGGCGCCAAATGACGAGGTTCGCCCTTCAGTAAAGGGAGTCCTTACAAAAGACTCCTCAAAATTCCCACCCATGCCGGCACTTAGCAAGTTTTTGACGAAGCGCTTGCGTGATGCCCCAATCAAAACAGGATAACCAAGCGCAGTCATTTTATCGAGACTTTGCAGCAGCTCAAGGCTGTCCGAGGAAGATATGCCAAAACCCAGGCCGGGATCGATCACAATGCTTTCCGGATCAACACCGGCGAGTAAAGCCCGCTCAATGCCGGTTTCTAAATAGAGGGTATTTGCCCCAGTCAAATCTTGTAATCTCAGCCCTGCGGCTATCTCAGCGGGTAGACCCGGTGCCGGGAAGGCGGGGAAATTACCTGTAATCTGATCCTCGGGCAGATAAAGAAGTGGATTATGCATCAATATCACAGCAGCCTGGTTCTGAGCGATTACAGCTGCCATCTCTTTACTCCCGAAAAGGCCGGTTATATCGTTGACGATCTGGGCGCCTGCAGCCAGAGCCGCAGCTGCAACCTTCGCCTTCCAGGTATCTACAGATATGATGGCTGCAGGGACAGCATTCAACACACCCTCAATAACCGGGATAATCCTGGCTATCTCTTCTTCTGCCGACACCAACACCGCATTCGGTCTGGTAGATTCACCGCCGATATCAATTATGTGAGCGCCTTCATCTAATAAGGAAACAGCATGCTCGACAGCTTTTTCACTTGCATAGTATTTGCCGCCATCCGAAAACGAATCCGGCGTGACATTAACAATGCCCATAAGCAGGGTCTTCTTGCCCAGCTGTAGCACGTTGTTTTTTGTTTTCAGGACTCTAGTGTTCAACTTTTCACCCAAAATACTGACTCTCCAGATATTACCTAAAAGGCTGACTCTCTAGATATTACCTAAAAGGCTGACTCTCCAGATATTACCTAAAAGGTTGACTATCCAGACATTACCTAAAGGGCTGACTCTTCAGTTATCGCCCTAAACACTGCCTCTCCAGATAAGAGACAACGCTTCTGATCTAGATTTGGAATCAGTACGGCAGATCCCGCGC
>DUPE01000119.1 GCA_012838475.1 Clostridiaceae bacterium | reverse complement strand
AATAGTGTTAGTTGTTCTGTTATCTGTTAGTCTTTTCTTCTTCTATTGATGAGAACAACCGCAACAAGTGCTACTACACCAATAACAGCCAGAGCAACTATTAGAATCTTCAGCCAAGTCGGTGTCGGTTGGCTTGGTTCTTGTTCAGTCGCTACAGTGTCTTCGGTAAGCAAGGTGTAAGCTAAATGTGATGTCTTGTGTTTGTAAGATGATGGTATAGAATGATTACCAAGAAGACCCGCCTGATAATGGACAAAGACAGGTGTGGTTTTTGCGTTTTCAGTTGTTTGGTTAAAGCAGATCGTCTGCTAGAGAATTGCCGAATAGCAGGAAAGAGGTGCACTTTTGGAGCCTTTATCACCTAAGAAACCTAAGACATATTCTGCCAAATTCGGTGCATTCCGGCAGGGAATGCGAGATGGAATTCCTATCGGACTTGGGTATTTGGCTGTTTCCTTTTCTCTGGGCATTGCAGCAAGGAATGCCGGTTTTACAGCCTTTCAAGGTTTTTTATCCAGTGTGCTTATCAAAGCTTCTGCCGGCCAGTACGCAGGGCTTCTGGTTATTGCAGCAAGTGCACCCTATTTTGAAATGATAGTTGTCACGATTATAGCAAATATTCGCTATTCCCTGATGAGCTTTGCCATGAGTCAACGTATGGATCCGGATACACCGTTGTATCATCGTCTTCTGATGGGAGATTATATTACTGATGAGATCTTTGCAATTTCAATTGCCAGGCCGGGCTATTTGAATCCTTTTTACACTTATGGAGCCGCTTTTGTTGCTGTGCCAAGTTGGGCTGTTGGAACTGCGTTAGGTGTCATCGCAGGAAATATTCTTCCTTTACGTGTAGTGAGCGCCTTAAGCGTGGCACTATATGGAATGTTTCTTGCCATAATCATTCCGCCGGCACGAAAGAACAAGGTATTGGCAGTGCTTGTTTTAGTTTGTTTCGCATCCAGTTTTGCGAGCTCTATGCTTCCTTGGCTTTCGACGCTGTCTGAAGGAACGAGAACTATCCTCTTGACAGTTTCCATCAGCTCAATAGTTGCCGTCTTGTTTCCGGTGGACTGGAAGAGTGATAGTGATAGTGAGAGTGATAGTGAGAGTGAGATGCCATGAAGTCGAATACTTATATTTATATACTGGTAATGGCACTGGTTACATATGCGATACGTGTTTTGCCTTTAACATTAATAAAGAAGCGGATCAACAATCGGTTTATTCAGTCGTTTCTATACTATCTCCCCTCCGTCACATTGGCGGTAATGGCCTTTCCTGCAATTGTTTATGCGACGCAAAATCCAATATCCGGAATATTAGCCTTAGTTGTCGGAGTAACAGTAGCGTGGTTGGGAGCAAGCCTATTCAGTGTGTCTCTTTCCTGCTGCGCCATGGTGCTCATTAGTGAACTACTGCTGTTCCCTCTTTGAATGTTGATTCGTCTAGAGTGTCAAAGCGATGTCGTCTGCGCTCAGTGGATACCCCTGTATTTTGAATGTTGATTCGTTTGGAGTGTCAAAGGGATGTCGTTTGCACTCAGTGCATATCTTTCTAGTTGTGGACCCGTCAACAGAGAAATTGTTCATTGCAATAATTTCATATTAGTTTCTTCTCCATCTGATAGTAAAGTCACCGCCGTATTAGCGATTTAATGTCCGGTGCCAATATAATTTTTTGCTCATCTTGACATTGAGCAGCTTAAGGCATACGCTTATAATACTGAAATATATCAGCTCCCTTATGGAACCGGTGCACCGTAAAATGTCCTACGATATCGGTCTGGGAAGTGTTGAGATTTTGGGTATGTTTTTTACAGGAGTATGGAAAATCGCTATGGAGTCTCTGCCAGGGGGACCGTAAGTGGCTAGATAACTTAGAGTGCCGTCCCACATGGCGGCATATTTTTTCTACATCGAGTTAGCCGAGACTAACTCGATAGGCAAGCCGACGATTCGGCTATTATTTAGATCATTGAGTTAGCCACCGCTAACTGTTTGGAGGGAGAATTACCGTGGAATCTAAATCGGAACCTGGGGTAAAAAGTCGTAAGAACGGCATGGGACGCTTGCTGGAATTAGCGTCCACAAAGAAGCCGCTGATTATTTTGTCGGCTATCTTTTCAGCGCTGGCTTCAGTGGTCAGCTTTGCACCCTACATTGCTATTTATTTTGCGGTGCGGGAGATTTTGGGAGTGTGGCCCAATATTGAGCTGTTGGATGCTTCAAAGGTCATCGGCTACGGATGGTTGGCCTTCGGGGGTGTGGTGGGCAACATTGTGCTGTATTTCACTGCACTTACCTTTTCCCACCTGGCAGCCTTTGGCACACTTTATCAGCTCAAGGTGGACTTTGCCTCTCACCTTGCCAAGCTACCTTTGGGCTTTCATGTAATGGTCGGCAGCGGCAAGCTGCGCAAGATTATGGATCAAAATATTGAGAAGATTGAAGGGTTCATAGCCCATCAGGTTCCGGATATTGTTGCTGCCTTTGTCGCACCGGTTGTGATGTTGATCATTTTATTGGTGGTGGACTGGCGACTGGGCCTTGCCTGCCTGGTGGGTATTGTAGTTGCCTTCGTGCTACAAGGGGCCATGTACGGCAACGAGGGCGCCAAGGCCATGATGGATAAATTCCAAAAATCTTTGGAGGAAATGAACAACGCAAGCGTGGAGTATATCCGGGGCATTT
>DUPE01000191.1 GCA_012838475.1 Clostridiaceae bacterium | reverse complement strand
CAGTATAATACCAGGATAGAAATATTACAGATGGAGCCCATTCCCATTTCGAGTACATACGTCAGAGAAGCATTGTTGGGAGGGGAGAGCGCGGACCATCTGTTACCGCCTTCAGTTGCTTCTTTTATCAACAATAATATGATTTATGCCTTTGCTTCTGATTTATCCGACTTAAGCTCAGACTGGTTATATTTGCAGAAACTGGAGCAAATACAGTGGCCGCTTCTCAGTCAGGAAAGAAGAGTTCACGTGCTAAATGTGATGCAATATTCTATTCATCTGGCAAAAATTCATAAAGTTGATTTAAGAAGAGCTGCAGTGGCAGGCCTGCTACACGATTATGCCAAGTATCTGCCTCTAGATGATCAATATGAGGCTGCTCCGCAAGACTTCATCGACCTTAATGACAAAATCGTGCATGCGCCTGCCTGTGCGTATTATGTTAAATCAGATCTGGGCATCGATGATCAAGGAATTCTCGATGCCATCTGCTATCATACTACCAGCCATCCGCAGATAGATAATCTGGGCAAAATTATCTATTTGGCAGACAAGATAGAGTATGGCCGTGAATTCAAGTCCTTACCGCCCATCCGGAGAATGGCGGAGCTAGATCTTGATCGAGCAATGTTGATGTGTCTTGATGAAGTATTTCTCGCGCTGGAAAGGCAGGGTAGAGAAGCACATCCCTTTACCAAAGCTTCATATGATACTATCAGCAAAGCAGTTCGGAACAGATAACCAAAATTTCATTTTGCTTGAGAGCAAGAAAGCATTGACTTAGAATATTACGAAATTAAATATTGGCCGAACCGGTGGCCGGATAGATTATCCCCTTTGAGATAAGGCTGCCGGTTTCAAAGCTTTAGTTTCGCAATCAATAAGGAGGTTAGGATTGGAGCAAAAAGATAATCAAATAGCCAAGTCTTTAAAATTGGCTGAGCAAATCGAGGCGGTTCTTGACAGCAAGAACGGTCAAGACATTGAAGTCTTGGAGGTTGACGCCAAAACTACACTGGCAGACTATTTCGTCATAGCAACAGGCAGTTCGACGATCCATGTCAAGACATTAGCTGATGAAGTGGCCTTTCAGATCAAAGAAAGATTGAACATATCTCCCGGCCATATTGAGGGGCTTGAAGGCAGACGCTGGATTCTGCTCGATTACGGGGATGTTGTGGTTCACGTATTTCATCAGGATGAAAGAAGCTTTTATGATCTTGAGCGACTATGGACCGCAACCGACAGCATGCGTGATCACAAAGCTGCGGAAAAACAGAATCTTTAGACAATGAATATAGATATAAAGTAATTTGCTTTTAAAGCATGATTGTCTAACTGTGACGTTTGAAGCAAGCTAATCGAGTTTATTCCTCTAAAAGCCGCTCCCATTTTCTGAAAGAATAAGGAAAAGGGGGACAGGTTGATGACGAATAAAGAATCCGCAAAACCCAAACGCTGGCTTATTGCCTTAGTTTTGATCGTCTTTCTAATCTCCTTAGTATCTATTATTATGCGCATTCGCAACACAGACTTTATGAGTCCAGAAACTGACGAGATTATTATTTTGGCAGATGAAGGCGATGAAATTGATGACAGTAATAATAATGACTCTGGCGATCAAATGCAGAGTTCCGAACTTTTTCCAGTTTATATTACCGGTGAAGTGAATCTGCCTGGAGTATACCGAGTTGAAACTGATCAAATACTCGATGATCTTGTTAAAATGGCGGGAGGATTGACTAAAGAAGCCGCCCCTGAAGCGGTTAATCTTGCCTGTGAATTGAAGTCGCATCAATTGTATCGTATTCCTTCCCTAACAGATTTATCTGACAACCCTGACCTGTATTTAGCAGGATCAGCTACGGAAGATGAACTGACAGAAAAGGTGAACATAAATACTGCCAACCAAGAACAGCTGGAATCATTACCCGGAGTTGGACCAGCAACTGCAATGGCAATTATCAAACACCGTGAGAAGAATGGTGATTTCCAAGCAATAGAAGATATTATGCTGATCTCCGGGATAAAGGAATCTCGCTTCAGAAGCCTGGAAGACTTGATCACTATAAATTGACGCAATTTCAGTTGAGATAAAGACGAATTCTATAATATATTTCCTGTGTTACCGGTTGGTAAAGGCCGGAACTACTTGACTATTAACAACAAAAACAGTAGAATCGACAATGCTTCGGGGTGTGGCTCAGGTGGTAGAGCGCTTGGTTCGGGACCAAGAGGCCGGAAGTTCAAGTCTTCTCACTCCGACCAAATATTCCTCTGTTTTTTCTGGAGGTGAAGCTTATAAGGAACGAGCGGGTAATTCCATCGTTCCTTATTTTTTGTTTGTAAGCAATCCTTATAACAAGCTCCGGTATATTCGTATCATGGCCTCTTTACTGAGCATTACATAACTCTGAGCGAGCAAGCGTTGCTGCATTTCAAAGACATTGTCAACAAAAAGCTCAACGTCAGCTTCGCACATGCCATAATCACGCAGCTTATGCCTGGGAACAATTTGATTAAGGATTTCTTCCAGCTCAAAAAAGACCTCTCCCGCATCACATTGGAGAATATCAGCCAATAGGCTTTCAATTCGGCGGATTTTTCCATCGGGGTTCACTCGGTGATACTCCTGAAAAACTGAGGTGAATAATTGATAACAAGCTTCACCATGAGTGACATTATACTGCCCGCTCAAAGGATAGCTCATAGCATGAACTGCTCCGGTACCTGCGTTAGAAAAAGCAATACCGGCCATATTGCTGGCCAAGAGGAAGTCTTGCAAAAGATCTTGGCGGACTCCTTCTCCTTCATGAATTATCCTCCTAAAGCCGTTAACAATTAATCTCGTGGACTCCACACAAAAAAGATCGGAATAATAATTTGCTTTTGGGCAGACATAAGATTCTAGAGCATGAATCAAAGCATCTATCGCACTGGTAACAAACACTTCATAAGGCATTTCGGTTAACAGCTCAGGAATCAGCATTGCATAATCCGGGATGAGGGCCTCATCAGCCAGGCCCACTTTTGTGCCCCTTGCTGTTGCAGAAATAATTGAAACCGCGGATACTTCGCTACCTGCCCCACAAGTAGTTGGAACAGCTACAAGCTCATGGGCTTTAATTATGGGTATCTTTCTTAGAAATACATCCTTCGCGTTGGTGACATCTTTCACTACAAGTATCTTGGCCATGTCTATAACTGATCCTCCGCCGATAGCGATAATACGATCACAACCGGTAGCAATAAAGTCAGAAATAAGGGCGTCAACCATGAGATCAGTAGGTTCAGATTTACCATAGTCCGATTTATAGAATACATGTGCATCTAAATTTAGCGGTAAGAAATACTTCTCATAGGCAGAACGAGAAGCGAGAATGAAATCTTTGCTGCTTATTTGTATTTCTCTGGCAAAATCGGCTGTACGGTTAAATAGATGAACTTCAGTTTTTTGTCTGAATAAGCGCATGGGAACCTCTTCAATAGAGAAGTATAGAACAAAAGAGGCGTCCTGCGCCTCTTTCGTTCTGGTGACCCACTGGAGATTCGAACTCCAGACCCCCTGATTAAAAGTCAGATGCTCTACCGGCTGAGCTAGTGGGTCGCAGATGGCTGGGATGGAAGGATTTGAACCTTCGCATGCGGGAGTCAAAGTCCCGTGCCTTACCACTTGGCTACATCCCAATATGCTAATGGGGTGGAATATGGGACTCGAACCCACGGCCTCCAGGGCCACAACCTGGCACTCTAACCACCTGAGCTAATTCCACCGTATCAGGCACATGCTGAAAAATTCTAGCAATTACAAGCCATATTGTCAACCCAAAACGGCCTATGCACCTGTAATTCTTCGGAAAAGGCTTGTAATTCTCTACATTTTTTATTCAACAGTGACAATTAAGTCATTTTGCAATTATTGACGCTTTATACTTGGAGAGACCCCCAATATTGGGATCAATGAATCCAACAGGAGGGGGTCTTAATCAGACGAAAATCACAAACATTAAATGAACTTGGTGTTTTAACTATTCTGATTCTTTCTCTTTTGTATCTACATTTACTACTAAGTATCCCAGTGCAGTAATAGCATTCTCAATGTCTTTAATTGAAACTTTTTCAGGATCATAGTCGAACTTGACCTTATTGGAGTCAATCAGCACGTTAACGCTTTCTTGATCCACCCCATTCACAGCTTTGGCTGCATTTTCAATCTCTTCCACGCATGAGGGAGATGTCAGGGGCTCAGTATTAAGAGTTGCTTCTTTCATTTTGTAGCTCCTTTCAAATTGAATATTGCTTGTCTCTGCTCATATAATACACCATAATTTCTTAAAAACTATATCTGTAACGTAGCGAACTGATGACATTCAATAGTTCTCCTGAAACGCTAAACTCTGTTACCGGCATAGTTGCGGGTGGGGATAAATCTAATTATTCTATCTCACGTTTTGGGCATACTGCATTTCCAAATTGAGCAGATGATCCTTAATATCCAGACCACCTGTAAAACCAACCAGGCTTCTGTTTTTCCCTATTACTCGATGACAGGGGATGATGATGGGCAGGGGGTTGGCGCCGCAAGCATTTCCAACCGCTCTGGAGTAATTGCGATGATTTTCACCTTCAGGAGCAATTTTCTCCGCGATTTCTTCATAGGTTGATATCCGTCCATACGGGATCTTAGCAATTTCCTGCCACACTTTGCGTTGGAAGTCAGTTGCCTGCAGGGATATATAATCGGCTTCAGGCGTACTGCCTGCTCCAGTAAGATAAGCGACAATGCTCTCGGCTACTTCAGACAGATATCTCTGCTCACTTCGTTTTACATAGATAATATTGTCCTTGATCACCGGTCTGCCGCAAATGTCAGCTAGACCCAATAATTTTGCCGCAGCCAACAACTCAGGATCAGATAAAGCTTCGTCTTCGCGCCAGAAGTCCACTCCTGTAATCTGGCCTTCCGGACGTCCTCCACATAAAACTATATAACCGAAGGGGGAAAAGGGAATAAAGGCAATATCAGTATCCGATCGTTCCGGGCGGTATACTGATCTGCGGTATGCTGGATACAAATCATCCAGAGCAATTCCAAATGTAAACTCTTCTTTGACAGATTCCGGCAACATCTCAGCAGCAACTACTTCCAGTCTCAAAATATTGATGTTTTGCTCTAAAACATTATCAATAATTGCGTCTACGTCTGCAGGTGTTAATGAGTGCAAGGTCTGCCAGCTTAAGTAAGGCAGATTGCTGTTGAGGAGAGGATAGGCCAGCCGGGCGACCCCAATCAACTCTTCATCATCGTAGATTGTATACATTTTTGAATGAGCTTCTTTGACCAAAGGATTCAGTTTAGCTCTTATTTCTCGCAAAGATCCGGTGAGGCAGGGGAGTCCCAGCTCTCTTATTTTAGCTGCATCGTTTAAGTAAAGCCTTTTTAGTCTAAGTTCCCTATGCTTCTGATAAGTCACATAGCGAAATCTAACTCCGTTTTCCTCCAGCCAAGATGTTTCTGAGATCTTAGCCCATTTTCTTTGTGCTGATATATCCGGAAAGAAAGAGTCAGCGGAGAATTCAGCATCTATCTCCGTAAGTAAAACTTCATCGCAGTAGGGAAGGAGCTGATCGTAAACGCTGGCACCACCGATCACAAATACTTCCCTATCCGCATCTTCGCCTTTTAGTTTTGCCAGGAACGGGAACAGCTGCTGTAAACTATTGACGACATGGGCAGGAAAAGCGTAAAAATCAGGGTTAGAAGTCAAAATAACATTAATACGATTTGCTAAGGGCTGTGAATATGGAAAGGTTGCCAGCGTCTTGCGTCCATAAACAACAATATTATTGTTTGTGATTTCTTTAAATCGTTTTAGATCAGTACTGATATGAGTCAGCAATTTGCCCTCAGAACCGATACCCCAGCGCCGATCACAGGCTACTATAATCTTCATAATTCACCTCTGTAAAATCCATTTCGCTACAGGTTGATTTAGATCTTATCTTTTATTGCTACAGGCATTCCAGCCAATACATTAGCATCAGACCGGCCACTCACCAGTAACAGGTCTATTCCTATATTCATTCAGCAACCGGGAAAGAACCAAT
>DUPE01000155.1 GCA_012838475.1 Clostridiaceae bacterium | reverse complement strand
AGCCGGGAGCATTAGCTATCTACCTAAAGGCTAAAGCGAATGTAGAAGCTGATAGAGATATCCTAAAAAGAACTACAGTTATCGCTGCAAGTGAATATTATGTTGCTGCACTAGCAAATGACTCTAAGGTGGTTCAACTTAAAACTAAACAATAATTGAGGGGCTTAATGCCCTTCTTTTGTTCAGAAGGAAGGTGGTTTTATGCTATTAAGGAGATACCACAAAGTAGAAGAGGTTGAGGTTGTAGAAGAAGTAAAGAAAATCAATATAGAACCTACTATTGTAGAAGATGATCTAAACCTAGAGGGATTAAGTGTCAAAGAACTAAAGCAAATCGCTTTAGAAAGGCAAATAGAAGTTCCTGATAGGATTAAGAAGGTAGATTTAATACAACTAATAAGGGAGGGATAATATGCCCGACCTTGATAAGCTAAAAAACATGATAGATGAGGAAAACTATCCTTACTATGATGATGGTTACCTATTAGCAAAATTAGACGAAATAGGAGTAGATTATGGTGTATCTATGGAATCTATTGCTAGGGAGTTATGCATCAACAAGGCAGGAATAGAAGAAATAAAGCTAGGTGATATAATCATACCTTCACCTAAAAATCACTTCCTCATGCTTGCCAGTGGCTTTAGAACTAATCAAACTGGCATGGCGGTGAGAGCAGATGAAAGGCAATGAATACTATAAGAAGTATATAGAAAAGCTCATCAATGCTAATCCTACTGATATCACTATAAAAAGGCAAGTAAAGACAGATGACGGATATGGCGGAGAGACAGTAACAACGACATCGCATAGTATCAAAGGCCACTTATATAGCAAAAAAACGGTTCGGGAGCTCTTGGACATCAGTGGTCAACGAACGGCCTTCGCTGCCGTGGCGGCTGAAAAGTTGCTTTGTTTACCAACTGAGGACATCGAAGAGGGAGATACCTTTACCGTTGAGAACAGAAAATACAAAGTGTCGCTGGTGAAGAATTATCTCGACATTTGCCAACAAATAGAATTGACGGTGATCAAAACATGACACCGTCTTTTACTGTCACTAATAAATTGAATTGGGCAGGAGTCGAAAGGCAAGTGCGGGCCGCCATTGGAGTGTATGCGGACACCTCCGCAAAGAAACTGGAGGGAGAAGCCAAAGAGAAAGCGTCGTGGGTAGACCGGACAACTAATGCCCGAAACTCTATTCGAGGCACGTTTGGCTGGAACGGCAGCATTTGCAGCATTATTCTCTCCGGTGGCGTCGATTACTTTGTCTACCTTGAATTAGCCTACGGGAAGCGTTACTCAATTTTAGTTCCTACGATAGAGGCAAATGCGCCGGCTATTATCAAAGGTTATCGAAAGGTGGTTGGTGGAAGATGAAGCAGCTTTACGATCACATGAAAGACAAAGGTCTAAATCCGCACTTTCCCGGCCAGTACAGAGGCATTTGCGAAGAACCATATACTGTAATCCTGACTGGCTCGCAGATTCCTGATCCAGGAACCAATCAGGTCGGGCAAAGAGTTATTGATATTCTTATCTATCATCCGGCCAGATCTTATGTCGGTATGACGGCCTGGATAAATCAGGTAAAGAATGGCCTGCGAGATTTTAAGCGGCTACGGCGCACAGGAACAGAAACGCCGATTCTAACAGAAGATGAGATAAAAGCTTACTCATCAAGCATAAAATACACAATACTAAAGGAGTTGAAATAATGGAAACGTACACCATTGCAAACATTGCGCGGGTGGATATTGTCACGGAAGAAACTACGCCGAAAACTTATACACTCGAAGAAGTAGCAAGCCAAGCGGAAGCGTCTGCCTTTGTATCTGAAGGACAATCCGAAGAGTTGCGAGTGAAGAACACAATCCATGCGCAGATTGTCACGGAAGACATCACGAAAGGGTATCAAATCAAACTGAACAACGTCCGGGCGGTGCTAGAAGTGCTTGCCTTAGTCGACGGGGGAAACTGGGATGATACTGCAAAGAAATACACAGGCCCGGCGGCCGGAGAGGTAACGGAGAGAATACCTTTTACCTTGAAGATTTATACGGAAGATTTAGATTATAACGGCGATGTGTTGAACTACATTATGTTTGAGTACAAACATTGCAAGGGGAAACCTGTAAACTTTATCCAAAATGATGGGGAGTTTGCCACACAAGAACTAAATCTAGTCGCACGGCCGAAGAAAGGGGAGCCGGTGACCAGCTTTGATGTTTTGTCGGAGCTGCCGGAATCTGCTTAAAGAGCCACGAAACAGTGGCTCTTTTTTTGAATAGGAGACAACATGGCGATATTAGATTTAACGAAACACAGCGGAACGACGATTATTAAAATCCCTGATTTTGATTCGGTAGAAACCGTAGAGATTGAAGTAAGACGGCCATCCATAGCGCGTATGATTCAAAACGATTCTATCTCCAACGACCTAATGAAATTGGCCATAGAAACGGCTACGGGAATTCAAGAAAATGCAAAGAATGAAGATGAACTGACTTACGAAGAAAAAATTTCATTATACAAAAGCAATCTCGACCAGGCATATTTTCTTGTCGCACACTGTCTGGTAAATCCAACGTGGGAAGATTTTGCGCCTGTCATTACCGATGATCAGATGATGGCGATCTTTAGCTGGGCAATGGCAACTCCTCAGCAGATGCGTTCCTTTCGTCGTCTCGAAAAAATTCCTACAGATCATACAAATGGCAAAAAGGTACAAAAAGCTGCCAAGCGAGATACTGGAGATTGATGGGCACTTGGGCTACTGCATTAATGAAGTTGCCTATTATTACGAAAACCAGGCGATGCAAGAGGATGGAACGTACAATTATGATCATTTCGCATGGAGCGATAGAGAAAAATACGAAAACAAAAAGGTTTATAGGCCGGGTGTAAACCGGAAATTAATCGAGCACATAGAAAGCGAGGTGAGGAAGCGTGATAGACGCCGGTAGTATTGCGTCAAGATTAGATTTAGATATCAACCCATTTATAACAAAGATGGGGCAAGCAAAAGGAGAAGCGGATACTTTCCAAAGTAAAATGGAAAGCACCGGCGGAAAGCTCCAAAGCATAGGAAAAACGATGACAACTGGCGTAACCTTGCCACTTGTTGCAATGGGCGCTGGAATGGTGAAAACCACGGCGGACTTTGACTATGGGATGTCTAAGGTTCAAGCCTTATCTGGCGCAACTGGAGAAGAGATGGAAGCCCTAAGAGCCAAAGCAAAAGAAATGGGAGCGTCTACGAAGTTTAGCGCTTCCGAATCTGCCGAGGCTTTAGGTTACATGGGTATGGCCGGCTGGAATTCTGCACAAATGATTGACGCCTTGCCAGGTGTCATGAACCTGGCGGCAGCATCCGGCGAAGAACTAGGACTTGTTTCAGACATTGTCACTGACGCTATGACCGCCTTTGGAATGGAAGCAAGTCAAGCAGCGCATTTCGCTGATGTTCTTGCCGTCGCATCTTCTAAATCAAACACTAACGTGGGTTTACTGGGCGAATCGTTCAAGTACGTTGCGCCTGTGGCCGGATCCTTGGGTTATTCGGCGGAAGATACAGCGATGGCATTAGGACTCATGGCCAATGCAGGGATTAAAGGATCGCAGGCGGGTACTTCTTTGCGTGGTGCATTGCTTCGTTTAGCGTCGCCGACCGGTGAAGTTGCGGACGCGATGTATGAGTTAGGTATTGAAATGTTTAATCTGGACGGCTCAGCCAAACCGCTTGACGAGGTCATTGCGCAATTGCGAGATGGGTTTGACGGATTGACAGACGCAGAGCAAACAGCATTTGCGGAAACATTATTTGGTCAGCAAGCAGTCGCGGGGATGCTTTCCATCGTTAACGCCGGGCAAGACGATGTAGACGGATTATCTGATTCCATCAATAACGCCGGTGGCGCTGCAGAAAAAATGGCCAAAACGATGGAGGACAACTTAAAAGGACAGATAACAGAGCTTAAGTCTCAATTGGAGGGCGTGGCGATTGGTCTCGGTGAACAACTGATCCCACACTTGCGTGACGCTGTGGAATGGATCCAAGGCATGGTTGACAAATTCGCAAGCCTGTCTCCTGAGACACAAGGCACAATCTTGAAGTTTATCGGATTAGCGGCAGCAGCTGGCCCTGTGCTTACGATTGTAGGCGGCCTAATGAAAGGAGTTGGCGCACTGACAGGCCTTTTTGCCGCAGCAGGTCCAGCGGCACGAGCTGCGGGCGCCGCTCTTGGGGGCGTTGGTACTGCGGCAGGCACAGCGGCGGGCGCCACGGGAATAGGCGCTCTGCTATCCGGATTCGGGGGAGTATTGGCAACGGTAGCGCCTTTTGTTTTGGGCATTGGTGCAGTAGGTTTAGCCGGATACGGACTATATAAAACGCTGACAGATGAAGCGATTCCCGCTGTGGATTTATTCGGCGATGAGGTAAGTGAATCAACTGCACAGGCCGTGCAAGGCTATCTAGATCTAGAAAAAGAAGCGACCGATGCCTTGAAGCAACTAAGCTGGAGTGGACAAGAAGTGACGGCGGAAATGGCCGAAAATATCGGCGGCACCTTCGCTGAGATGAAAGACACCATTATTACATCGCTTGAAACACAGAAAGAGGAATCTGAAGCGGTGCTTCGAGATATGTTCGACAATGCGGCAGGCATGTCATCTGCACAAAAAGATAAAATCTTGCAGATGATGGACGATGAATACAATGAGAAAAATGAAATCGTAACCCAAGGCGAAGAACAGATACAAAAGATTCTCGACAATGCGTCTGAAAATAAACGAGCACTCACAGAATCTGAAAAAACAGAAATTAATCGCATCCAAGAAGAAATGCGCACAGTGGCCGTTCAGACGCTCTCCGATTCAGAAGCAGAGCAGATGGCCATAATGGAATCTCTGAAAGTAAATGCGACTAACTTATCTGCACGACAAGCGGCCGATGTAGTGAAAAACTCCAAAGAACAGAAAGAAAAAACCATTGCAGAGGCCGAAGAAGAATACCAGGAACGTT
>DUPE01000098.1 GCA_012838475.1 Clostridiaceae bacterium | reverse complement strand
CAATTGTAGGCATAGCTCTCAATGCGATCTTACCGGGCAAAGATTACACCTTCACGATCGAGCAGCCGAAGGATACCGGAGTTGATTTCTCCGGTGTGACAGAGGACTAACAAAAGCAACTAGCAGCGGCAGTGGCGAAGGCGCATAATGCGGAGTAGTGATCCTCTGTTGATTATATACCCTTAACGGTTTTGATCCGAACTACGGTGCGATAGTGATCCTATCAGCATAAGTATCCGCTAACAGTTAGCTCAAATAGAGGTGCCCCAAAGTTAAGTCAGGTAGAGGCTGTAGACTCCTACTGCTGAGGACATTCAGGCGCTCCCCCAAAAAAATTGCGTCAATACTATGTCAAGTTACGACTGTATAGATAAACTAAAGTGTTCCTAACAGTCAGACCAAAATTAGAGTACCCCCCAAAAGTTGGACCGGAATTCTATATCCAACTTAAGGGGGGCCTTTATACTTCTACCGCCATATTGTCACTTTGCCGCTTTTACAGGATCATTCCCGCGGCTCAATTGTCACTTTGCCGCTTTTACAGGATCATTCCCGCGGCTCAATTGTTGTTTTGCCGCTCTACAGAACCAGTCCTGCAGGTCAACGGTAACATGGATAATCAGACAGGATTATTCGTATTCAATTGTATTTAAGGCTCTGTCGTCAACGACGACAACCCAGGTCAAACCCGGATTTAAAACCAGCTCTTCTCCGTTTAGATAATATACAATCGGGTCAGTATGGGAAGCTTTATCCCAGGTGATGTCATATTTTTGGCCACCGGTCAGATAGGTTGCTGCAACGTTTTCGCCCAGCCAGTCAACCTTAGTATGAACATTATTCGGCATCAGGCCGTGAGGCCGGTGCAAAATGATAATATTTGCGACTTCAAGATTTTCCTTTGACTGCTCATCTTTCAGTATCTTGTCGTCATTGTATTTGTAGTAGACATTTTTCTTTGCATCGTATTGAAAAGCTTCCTTCAGGCTGGAGAATTTGTAATCTATCCGGGTGACTTGCTCACCTTCGTCAGGGAGGGTGAAACCGGCGTGAACATAGAGACCATCAAGCTGTTGTTGAGGAGTTATTTCCCCGAAGGTCTTTTCAGCTCGGGCATAAGCTTTCTCCATCGTAGTATATAGATTGTGGGGGGATTTGCGATGCTCTGTACGGTAATACATGGAGTAATGTCCATCGAGAGCGTCTAAGCTTTTGATATTTGCTTTTACGGGGCTGGCAGTAATCACTTTCTGGTTTCCTGCGTGGGAATAGAAGGCCTGATGTTGGGCAACCAGATCGAGATAGGCCGGTCTGGCACTCCTAATTGGACCTATTATGCCTTCTTGAGCATCTGTCAATAGCAGCAGTCTGGTCGTGCGTCCTTCAGTCATCAGCTGGTAGATGAGTTTGGCCTTGTCCAGACCGGATTGAGGTCTGGCTGCGGCCACATTATTGACCATGAAAGCAATGGGATAACGATCCGGGAAGAGAAGTCCGGCATCTTCAGGCGGCAAAGCTTCATTTGTCTCTTCTGTGGTAGAGTCTGTTGCCGGGGCAGTCTCAGTGCTCTCCGTCGTATCATCCGTCGAAGATTGTTCTCCAGTCACAGTAACTTCAGGAATCCCGGGTTCATCCGGGCCATTACTCCCGCAGGCAATTACGGTGAAAGCCAGTAAGACTGTAAACACGAGCGTTACTGTCTTTTTCATAGCTTGTCGGACACAAGTGGGGATTCATATACTTGTGCCCATCTCCTTATTTTTGTTTATGATTATATCACGCTCGATATTGAGATTAT
>DUPE01000013.1 GCA_012838475.1 Clostridiaceae bacterium | reverse complement strand
GTGCAGTTTGATTTACTATTAACCCGAGCAGGGTCTAAAAGGACGCTGGCTCAATTGAAAAGTTAAATTCCTGTTTGCAGAAGTAAGTCCCTGAAAAAGCTGTGGAAGTCAAAATATTTTGCATAAGTTCCTGCATAAGCTATCCGAAAGATGCTAAAATTTGCATATACTAGGAAAAAGCGGCAAAGCAAACAGAAGTTTGTCTCTGACAATAGAATTTGCAAGTCGAAACCCCTAGTATGCTTTATAGAATGTATGCCACAGCCAAAGCAGAGATATGCAGCTTATTTTTCGTAATGTTTGCGCTTCAGTTTTCCCTGAAGCAACTGAGGTTTCAGTAAAACTTCATTGGCGGGTATATGTTTTAGCCTAAGCGCCCTGCAAAGTTCTTCTCCGTAAAGCAGAGAAAGAAGTTCGTAGGGCGTTTTTTGGTTCAGAGATTTTTTGATGTATGAGGCCAGGTGACTATTAATCAGGAAAGAGTCTTCAAACTGCAGACCGTCAATGTGGTGTTTTTTCGGCACAATCCTTCTGAAGAGTCCATTCTGGTTCTCTACATGTCCTTTCTGGTGTGAGGCCATGGCGTCACAGTAAAAGACCTTTGTTCCAAGATGTTCTATACTTTCGGGATCGGTAAATTCTGAGCCTCTATCGGTCAAAGCCACAGGGAAAAGTCTTTTGAAGTTATCTTCTCCGATTTCCTTGTACAGCCAGTAAAAAAAGCTTTTGACATGGTAAGCTGTTTGCCTTTCCAGTAAGAAAAAGAGACTTAGCTGCAGATGAGGAAAGGACAAGCTGAGAAAGCACTTAACATCTTCCTGCACTCCTTCCACAGTGTCCATTTGCACATGATCCAGATCAGGATGCTTGCCTTTAAAGTCCAGGAAGTCCCGGTAAGCCCTCCCTTCCCTGCAAGTCTGATCTACCTTGTGTCCGGGCTTTTTAGCCTTTCTTTGTCGCCTTTGAACTGTCCTGGGCAAATCAAAGAGGCTTACACCTACAAGATTTTTCCTGACTAGCGAATAGATAGTTCGTGACGAGCAGGGCAATCTGTCCCTGTTTGCTTCGGCAATGTGATTGATGGATTGCCCCTTTTTGCTGCCTTCGTCAATTATTCTGCCAATGTCATCCAATTGCTTCCCGTTCAGGCTGATACCTTTTCTTGTTTCCACCAGACGCTTTTTGGAGCTTTCCTGAGCAGTTAGAGGACTGTATCGGTAACGTGCTAAGGTACAGCTGTTGTCCTTGGGGCATGCATTACAACAATAAGGACTGGCTGTAATCTGCTCACAGCTGGCTTGGATATAGTCGTCACAGTACCGTATGCATTTCTGGCATGTCCAACAATATTTGTTTCTTGTTGGACAGTGTGGGCATACCTCTTTTTTCGCACAAGTTCTATCAGTAGCCCTCTGGCAATAAACTCTAGCCATGCCAAAACTTCCCTTGTGGATGAAATAGCGGTTTCTTTTGATTTCCATGACAATGCTTTTCCTGTCTCTGGAAAGCAGTCTTGCTATTTCATTCAGATTCTTTCTCTCGTTGAGATACCTAAAGATTTGCTCTCGTTCCAGAGCACTTAAATGTTTAGCCATTAGTTCCTCCTTCATACTCTGCTTTGGCTAATAATTACAAGAGTAGGAAATTTGACGAACTAATGCCATTATTAACTTTGAAAGGGCAATACCCTGCTGCAAACAGGAATTTAACTTTTCAATTGAGCCGCTTGTTCCTATCGATGCGGGCGCGCTCCATTTATGCTAAAATGTAAATGCCTGGGATGTTTGACACTTCTCGTAATTGAGCCACCATGACATAACAGGGAGCTCGGGTTAGCGTGGAATGTGGCCAAGCCGCTTCGAACGGAAGGTCTAAGACCACCGCAGGGCACCCACCTGGCAATATGCTGGGCGTCAATCGAGGAGATCGACATTCCGGGTCTGTTTTTATTTAGGAGAATTCTATGAGAATTTACAACACCTTAACCCGCAAAAAAGAAGAGCTAATACCACTAGAACCAAATCACATAAAAATGTATGTTTGCGGACCGACCGTTTATGATTTTTTCCATCTCGGAAATGCTCGCCCTTTTGTCACATACGATACTCTGAGACGCTATCTGGAATACAAGGGCTATCAGGTTACATATGTGCAAAATTTCACCGACATTGATGATAAAATGATCAAACGCGCCAATGAAGAGGGCATCACAGTCAAAGAGCTGGCAGATCGCATGATTGAAGAGTATTTTCATGATGCCGATGCTTTGAATATTAAGCGAGCAACTCACCATCCTCGTGCCACGGACAATATAGACGAGATTATTGACTTGGTCAGCACATTAGAGGAGAAAGGCTTTGCTTACGTTACCTCCGATGGCGTGTACTTTGAGATAGACAAAGACCCTGAGTATGGCAAACTATCCGGGAAAAGAATTGAAGATCTGGAAGCAGGTGCTTCTGATCGAGTCACCAGTAAAGAAGACAAAAAAAGTCCACTAGACTTTTCCCTCTGGAAATTTAAGAAAGAAGGAGAACCCTACTGGACATCGCCCTGGGGAGAAGGAAGACCAGGCTGGCACATTGAGTGTTCCGCCATGAGCCGGGCCTGCCTTGGCGATACGATTGATCTTCACGCCGGTGGTGTGGATCTGGTTTTTCCTCATCACGAGAATGAGATCGCACAAAGCGAAAATGCGACAGGGAAAACATTCGCTCGCTACTGGATGCATAACGGATTTATCAACATAGATAAAGAGAAAATGTCCAAGTCTAAAGGCAATTTCTTTTTGGTCCGCGAACTTGCTGAGAGTTATCCTTATCAGGTAATACGTTTTTTTATGCTGCAGGCTCATTACCGCATGCCGATAAACTTTGACAAAGATCTACTGGACGCTGCTGTTGCAAGCTGGAGCCGCATGACAACTTGTATAAACAATCTCCTTTTTGTGGCCAAAACCGCTCCCGAAGAAGCCGCAACTGAAGAGGCAAAGCTGGCAGCAACTCGACTGGAAGATGCGATTACTACTGCAGAAGAAGAGTGGGATAGAGGACTTTCCGATGACCTCAACACCGCAGACGCTATTGCCGCTATCTTTGATCTTGTGCGAGTAGCAAATACTGAAGCCTGCGTACCGGGAATCCCGAGAGGAACTCTCATGTCTGCGCATGACAAACTTATTGAATTGCTCGGTGTCCTGGGACTTAATCCTGCCGAAACTGAAACTGCTATCCCTGCAGACATCATGGCTATGGTGGAACGTCGTCAGGAAGCTAAGAAAGCCCGCAACTATAGTCTGGCTGACTCCCTTCGTGACGAGATCGCTGCAGCAGGCTACAAAATAGAAGATACCCCGCAAGGGTCCAAAGTAACACCGGTCTAGGCTAAGTCTCATGGAAAATAATGACAGCAGAAGAGAGCTTGAAGATTTTCACCTAAAGCATCTGCCCATTAAGCGTGATCTGCGAGAAATTCCCTGTTCAACGCTAGCTTGGGTGGGGGATTCTGTTTATGATCTCTATATTCGTATGGCGCTGGTCGAAGGACGCAAGGGATGCCATTCAGGTGAATTACATAGAGCGGCCATAAGCATTGTCTCGGCCCCGGCCCAGGCACAAGCGCTTAAAAAAATACTGCCGCTGCTTGACGAGGAAGAATTATCCGTTGCCCGCCGTGCCAGAAATCATGACCCGGGCAGTATGCCCAAGAATGTCGATCCCGCTCTTTACCGCCAGGCCACTGCTCTGGAAGCATTAGTCGGCTATCTTTATCTGGCTCATAAACATAATCGCTTAACGGAGCTGATACAGCGGATTATCGGAAATCACAAACAAACGCCTGATTGAGGGATAAATCCTCTGTATACCGTATATACTCATATGAAACTGACTACGGATAATACTCTAAATGAAACTGCAAATCTTCCCATATTGACAACAAGTTTCTTGAAAAACCTATAACCTAGTAAATCATAAGGAAGCAATCAATGAATCCAGACAATAGAAATAACAATCATAATCGCAGCAATCAGAACAAACGACGTTCTACTTCGCAAGCAGGCAGATCCGGACAGTCAAACTCCGTAAGCAGATCTGAAGGAAAAATCCAGGATAGACCCTCCCGGAGAGGATTCCAAGGAGAATCACAAAGAGGATCTCAAAAGGGATCACGTGGAGAATCCCGAGGAGAATCTCAAGGAGGCTCACGCGGTCCGAAGGGAAAGTTTCAAGGTGGGACTAGTGGAACCCGGGGTAAAGCCCGCAGGCCACATGGCAAATCTCGGAGCGCACCTTACAGCTCTCAGGACAGGGAACAAAGCAGATCGCAAAACATTGAGATTCGCACAGCAGGACCGGAGGACCGACTGGAAGGAAGAAATCCAATCAAAGAAGCGCTTCGTGCAGGTCGCAATATCAATAAAATCTGGATCAAGCGCAGAGATTCCGGACGTTATGATCAGGATCTCACCCGACTGATTCAGGATGCCAAAAAGGCCGGGGCTGTAATTGTCGAAGTAGATAGCGATGTACTGGATAATATGGCTACCTCATACGGGCATCAAGGCATTATTGCTCAGGTCGCAGCTCATGAATACGCCTCTTTGGCTGATCTGATTGCCCGAGGAGAGGAACAGATGGCAGATAATTCATATCCCCTGTTGATTCTGCTCGACGGCCTCGAAGAGAGCTATAATCTGGGTTCCATCTTGCGTATTGCTGACGCTGCAGGAGCAACTGGAATCATCATTCCTGAACGTCGCTCGGTTGCTCTTGATGCGGCGGTTGCTAAAGCCTCAGCCGGAGCAATAGAATATGTCCCTGTTGCGCGGGTCACCAATTTAAGCAATACAATCCAAGAACTAAAAGACTCCGGTTATTGGGTTTATGGTGCAGAAGCACAAGGCGCTGCCACACCCGAAGACAGCGACTGGCTGCGGAAAGTCGCTCTGGTGATCGGGAGCGAAGGTAAAGGCATGGGGATGAAAATCACTGCGGCCTGCGATCTTCTTATAAGCATTCCTCAGTACGGACACGTAAACTCACTTAATGCTGCAGTTGCCTGCGGCATCCTGGTGTTTGAGGCCAAAAGACAAGCCCGGCAATCCGCTGAAGGCGCAAAACCTTCGTCCGTCACTTTCTCCGAGCAAATCCTGCCCGGAGAAAATTTATCAGCCGAGTCCATTGAGGTCTAATTCTGATGACAAGCTCGCAGCTCCATCCTTCCGCCAAACGAGATCTTGAGCTACTTAACAGGTACCGCTCAGGGGATATCGAGGCTGCCGAAGAACTCTTTGCTTCCTACAAACCATTAGTAATATCCCGTGCTAACAGATATTTTCTCCAAGGTGGTGAACAAGAGGATTTGATTCAGGAAGGGATGATCGGATTATTTCAAGCACTTGAAATCTACGACATGGATTCCGACTTGCCTTTTGCCGCTTTGGCGGAGCGCTTGATTCAAGCCAGGCTAATTGATGCTGTGAGATCGGGAACAAGACAGAAGCATAAACCACTCAATGAATCGATCTCGCTAGAGGCAAAATCAGAAAACCCCGCCGGAGCGGATTCATTTAACGCACAACTCAATCTTCCAGGAGTAAAAAATCCGGAAGACAAAGCCATCGCCAAAGAAGAGCTTGAAGCACTACATGATTTCATGCAAAATAAACTTAGTCCGATGGAAGCAAGAGTTGTTTCACTGTTGCAGCAAGGGCTTAGTTATCGGGAAACAGGCAATGTACTGAACAAAAACGTGAAAAGCATTGATAACGCAGTACAAAGAATAAGACGTAAAATGAAATATTTTTGGGATGAGCAAAGATAAACAGCGGTGGAAAAGGTGATCTTTAGGACTCAAAATCAAATGGCAAACAAAACACGAGATGAAAATGTGCCGCTGGAGGGAAAGCACAGGTGGAAAACCCCTGTCCTGGTTATTATAGTTGTGCTTATCATCCTCTCCATTGTGGGATGTGATAACGTACTTGCCAAATTGATACCCCAGGAAGACAGCAGCCCTGACGGCCTTACATTAAGTCTGGTGTCAGAAAGATCAATGAGCTCTCTGGAATTGGCACACTCTCTCGCACTGGCAGTTAGATCTGACAGGAGCGCTGAATCAGTCTATTTCTCGATTCCTAAAGTACAGACAGATGACTTGGACGATACTGCTTTTTTCCAGTTTATTCAAGCAATAAAAAGAGGAATATCCGGTCAGGTAACAGAGATAATTTCCATAAACAATGAAGAAAAAGAACTGATTTTAGCCTCATTAGAAGGCGGAAATCCCAGTATTTATGAACTGGCTCAGCAATCTGACTTCTATGCCCTGGTTGATGAGGATAATAGCAATAACCCCGGTTTCATTATCGCAATTCAAAAAGACGAGGATGGTTCAGCCTATTTAGATCAAGACTGGATCTTGGGCATTATCACATTAGACAACTATATGGCACTGTATTTTGAAGCGATAGATGACAACAACTTTAATGCTTTACATTCCCTGCTCGCCGGAGGTACAAACCCCGCAAGCAAGATTGAAGAGGACGTTTTAATTGCACGTTGCCAAACAACTTTGGCTTATTATCAAAACAGTATCGAAGCAGAAAAAGATCAGATTGAACTAAAAAGCATCTATCCCGGCTATGCGGAAGTCGAACAGTTTGCAGCCTTGACCTCTAATCTCAATCAGAGGGTACGCAGAACTATTCGTTTTAAAGAACAAGGTAATTCTTTGCTGGCCATTGATCCTGTAATCGAGACTTTAAGCCATCAGGATCTGGATGTAAAAGTTGGCGGTGAGACAATAATCGCTTTTGATGAAGATACAGAAGAGTTGAGAGTTTCTTCTGAAACTTTTGACAAAATACTTGGCACTCCTCTATCTCATGGCAATGATACCTGCTTCCGTACTGCAGATGGACGAAACGTTTTTACAGTCGAGTATCCCGGGATAATCCTTACTGTTCTAGGAGAGTGCACGGATGGACACCAAAAATGGAGTGGCGTGCTCACCAGAGCAGAAATATCCTACAGCAATTTTGAAATGGGATCAGGTCTAAGCCCCGGTTTGCATATCAATGAGTTGTATCTGCGCTATCCTTTCGCACGAGAGAATGAATATCTGCTGCAAAGACAGTTTGAAGAAGTCACTATTACTCTTGCTGTGCAAGTAGAGACCGGTTACATAACCAAGCTGACATTAACCTCAGATTACTAGCATCAAATAGCATGATTTTGATGTCATGAGAATATCTGCAGTCAACCGCTCTACTTTTCTGTGCGAAAACCCAATGGTTAATAAGCCTTCCGGCAACAAAATGAATATCTGCAGTCAGTCGCTTTTCTTTTCTATACGAAAATCGCAATAGTCATCGCCTTCCATTATTGTGTGAATGCGCGTAAAACAGAGATTTTCGTTATAACCCTCGAACAGACAACCATCGCGGCTGCATGACAAAATGAATCCCAGATCTTCCAGTCCATGCTTCTTATACATTTCCGCGTATTTGCATCGTGTTACATCCCAGCGGGTGTCCTCAATGCTGACTTGCTCGACCTCCAAATCCAAAGCATCTTTGGAGAAGATGGGCAGTAAATGCTCAACGAACTCAGGCATTTCATTATTCTCAACACGCTCTGCCCATTTCTCACCGGTCTTCTGTGCCAAATCTTTGATTATTTCCTGAACTATCGCATGGCATCTTTCTTGTCCGACTTCCTTCTCAAACGCACGAATTATTGGTGCCAAAACCAGTGCTTCAATCTCTCTTCTGATTATCAATGGTACATCATCAATTGTCTTCATCTGCAATTCCTTTCTAAGCTGTAGTATCCTTTCGTCGAGAAACTCAATACATATTATTGCATCTCTTGACGTCCGCGTGCAATAAACTCCTGCATCTCTTCGGGCGGCACCATACTACCTCCGGTAGACCAAACGATATGAGTAGCGTCTTTCATCACATCCGTCAAATTATTCTCTGCCAGCCAAGCTCTGCCTTCATTCGAGCTGCTTAAAACCACGGGTCCAGGCATGCCGGCCAAAGCAGACGGCTCTAGTCTTATTCCTTCGCTCTCCTCCAGCATGCTGAGCAAGCTATATAAATGTCGATCCTCTATCGTCAGACAGCCTGCAAGGGAAGGCTCCAGCTTTTCACATACCGGCCTTGAAGCTCTGGAAACGGCCAATCCGTCTGCTTCAGTCTTGCCGGAAAGACCAATATCATAGACAGATATCTTGTCATGCAACCCAGTTGCCAGTCCCAACAAAACGCAGGGAGATTGAGTCGGTTCAGCAAAGAAAACATAGACATTCCCGCCATAAAGATGGCGTAAACCCCAGCCGACTCCACCGGGTCCGGTACCCACCCCACATGGGATATAAACAAAAAGAGGATGATCCTTATCAACTATGACACCCAATTCTTTCAGTTGATGTTGAAGACGCAAAGCTGCCACAGAATAACCCATAAAAAGATCCTCTGAGTTTTCATCATCAACGAAATGACAATTCGGATCCGCCTCAGCGGATTTTCTGCCTTCAGCAACAGCCTTGCTGTAATCATCATCGTATTCAATCACCTCGACACCGAGTGATCTGAGTTTAACTTTCTTCCACTCTCTCGCATCAGATGACATATGCACTGTTGTCTGAAAGCCCAACTGAGCACTGATAATTCCAACAGAAAGGCCGAGGTTTCCGGTAGAGCCGACTGCGACCGAATAATCTGAAAATACCCTTTTATTCTCAGGTGAAGACAAGACAGCGTAGTTGTCAGCCAAGCTGATCAATTGATGCTTCAAGGCAATTGTCTCCGCAAGCTTGAGGATCTCATAGATCCCGCCGCGAGCCTTGATGGAACCGGAAACAGGCAAGATGTCGTCCCGCTTCAAATACAATTGTCCCTTCACCTCGGCTTCAGGATCAAGCACTTTCTGCATTAGCCTGATGGGAACAAGCGGTGACTCGATCAGACCATTATCGGCAGCAGTGGCAGGGAAATTGAGTTCTATCCAGGGAGCAAAACGCTGCAGACGCTCTGCAGCTTCTTGCATGTCAGCCACAGATTTTTGATCAACAGTATTTAGCGAACCTTGTTTACCTCTTTGCGGATTAAACCAGATAATTTCTTCTTGCTTACGGAGCAAAGAGATAATCTCTTTGGCCTCATTGCTCAGATTTTTTAGCAGATCATCCATATATACCTCTCCATAATGAGAGCCCGAGAAAATCTCGGGCTCTTTACAATGATTGTATTAAATTCTTTAGCTGACAGCTTCGTTTTGTAGTGCTGTTTCTTCCAGCAGCTCTTTGTTATCAGGTACCACAGGAATCGCTGTGATATTACGATAGCGAGGCATACCGCTGCCCGCAGGAATCAACTTGCCGATAATGACATTCTCTTTCAGACCCAGCAGCGGATCAATTTTGCCTTTAACAGCTGCATCGGTCAATACTCTCGTTGTCTCCTGGAAAGAGGCTGCCGAGAGGAAGGAGTCCGTGGCAAGTGAAGCCTTGGTGATTCCCAACAATACGCGGTTGCCTGCCGCAGGATTGAGCCCTTCAGCTTCCATAGCTGCGTTCGTACTCTCAAAATCAAACATATCAACCAGACTGCCTGTCAGCATATCTGTATCGCCTGCATCATCTATCCGGCACTTACGCAGCATCTGGCGAGTTATGATCTCAATATGTTTATCATTTATATCTACGCCGTTGTTCTTATAGACCTTAAGGACTTCAGTAATAATATACTTCTGCACACCCTCAGGTCCCCTTATCCTCATAATATCCTGAGGATTAACTGAACCATCCGTGATAAAGTCGCCTATTTCAACGTAGTCGCCATCATCTACAAGAGTTGGAATAGAAAGAGGAATCGGGTGGGCTTTGCTTTCGCCATCCGCGGAAGTCACAATCACTTCACGTTTTTTCTTGTCTGTCTCGACAATATTGACCACACCTTCCAGCTCAGCAATAATCGCTTGTCCTTTAGGTTTACGCGCTTCGAACAGCTCCTCAACACGAGGCAGACCCTGTGTGATATCGTCCGTAGCAGCAATACCTCCTGTATGGAAGGTACGCATGGTAAGCTGTGTTCCGGGTTCACCGATTGACTGAGCAGCCATAATACCCACTGCTTCACCTACGACCGCAGCTTTGCCCGTCGCCAGATTAACACCATAACACTTGGCACAAACTCCGGACGAACAAGCACAGGTCAGGTTGCTTCTTATTTTAACAATCTCCAGATCGGCGTCCTCGATCATCTGAGCCTGATCATTAGTAATCAATTCACCGGTCTCGACTATAACAGCGTGGGTTCTGGGATCGATAACATCTTCAGCAGCATAGCGACCGCGGACCCGGTCATATAGTGTCTGAACTATTCTGTTCTTGTTCTTGCTACCAACAGTGATGGCGGAAACTTCAATAAACTCTTCGGTCTGGCAATCTTCTTCACGAATAATTACATCTTGAGCAATATCCACCAGACGTCTGGTCAGATAACCGGAGTCAGCGGTCTTCAAAGCTGTATCAGACAATGATTTTCGCGCACCGTGAGAAGAGATAAAGAACTCCAGCACATTCATGCCTTCACGCAAGTTGGACTTAATAGGGATCTCTACAGTACGACCCGTAGTATCCGCCATATTTCCGCGCATACCGGCCAATTGTTTGATCTGATTGATATTTCCTCGAGCACCTGACTGAGACATCATATAGACAGGGTTAAAGCGGCTGAGATTCTTTTTCAGTTCCTCAGTTATCTCGTCAGTAGTGCGCCTCCAAATATCAACCACTGCGCGATATCTGCCCTCTTTGTTGAGTAGTCCACGCTGGTGATGACGGTTAACCTCAGCAACTCTCTCTTCAGCCTCGGCAATCAATTTTTCCTTAACATCCGGAACAACCATATCAAATATTCCGATCGAAATTCCGCCGATCGTTGAGTAGTGGAATCCCATTGACTTAATCTGATCCAGTACTTTTGATGTTTCTGTTACTCCGTGGATATGAATGCTTTTCTCAATGATTTGTCCTAATTGTTTCTTGCCAACCAGAAAGTCACATTCCAGCTTCAAGAGATCTTTACCTCCGGCAGAACGGTCAACAAAACCCAGATCCTGAGGAATGACGGTGTTGAAGATAAACCTGCCCATAGTAGAGGTAATGACACCACTGATGGTTTTACCATCTATTTCAACAGTCCTTCTAACCTTAATCGGCTGCCGCAAGGTAATGTAGTTTCTCTCGTAGGCCATGTTAGCCTCATCTACATCACTGAAAGCGGGCAGATTATCCTGGTCGAAGTCCTCCGGCTTCTGGTCAATGGTCAGATAATAGATCCCCATGACCATATCTTGGGTAGGTACAGTGACCGGCTTACCATCCTGTGGCTTAAGCAAATTATTGGAAGCCAGCATCAGAAATCTCGCTTCTGCCTGGGCTTCTGCGGATAAGGGTACATGAACGGCCATCTGGTCACCGTCAAAGTCGGCATTGTAAGCGGTACAAACCAGAGGATGCAGCTGGATGGCTCGTCCTTCTACCAGTACAGGCTCAAAGGCTTGAATACCCAGTCTATGCAGTGTGGGCGCACGGTTCAATAGCACCGGATGATCTTTTATGACTTCTTCCAGAGTATCCCATACCATATCTCCGCCTTTTTCTACCAAACGGCGGGCAGATTTAATATTCTGCGCGAGCTCTTTTTTGACAATTTTGCACATGACAAAAGGTTTAAAGAGTTCCAATGCCATTTCTTTAGGTAGCCCGCATTGATGCATTTTGAGTTCGGGTCCTACAACGATAACTGAACGCCCGGAATAATCAACACGCTTTCCCAATAGATTCTGACGGAAGCGGCCCTGCTTACCCTTTAGCAGATCAGACAGAGATTTCAACGCACGATTCCCCGCGCCTGTAACTGCTCTGCCCCTGCGGCCATTATCTATCAAAGCGTCAACCGCTTCCTGCAGCATTCTCTTTTCATTTCTGACCATGATATTCGGGGCACCCAGCTGCAGTAACTTATTTAAACGGTTATTGCGGTTAATAACGCGACGATACAGGTCATTCAAATCTGAGGTCGCAAAGCGGCCACCGTCCAACTGAACCATAGGGCGCAATTCGGGAGGTAGCACCGGGAGCACGTCCAGAATCATCCATTCAGGATTGAACCCTGACAGCTTGAAGGCTTCGATTACTTCCAGTCTTTTTATCAAGCGACTCTTCTTCTGACCCTTTGCTTCTTGCAACTGCTCTCTAAGATCATCTGCCAAAGCAAAGATATCAATCTGCCCCAACAAATCTTTGATCGCTTCCGCGCCCATCTTGGCAACAAAGTCGTGACGGCCAAATTCGTTAACATAGTCTCTGTATTCGCGCTCGTTAATAATATCGTATTTGTTGAGATCCGTTGAGCCGGGATCAATTACAATATAAGCTGCGAAATATAATATCTTCTCCAAATTGCGCGGAGACATATCCAAGACCAGCCCCATGCGACTGGGGATACCACGGAAATACCAGATATGCGATACAGGAGCAGCCAGACGGATATGTCCCATCCGTTCACGCCTCACCTTAGAACGTGTGACCTCTACGCCACATCGGTCGCAGACAATACCCTTGTACCTAATCTTCTTATATTTACCACAATGACACTCCCAATCCTTGGTCGGGCCAAAGATCTTCTCGCAGAACAAACCGTCAAGCTCCGGCTTAAGTGTGCGGTAATTTATCGTTTCAGGTTTTTTAACCTCGCCATGTGACCATTCAAGGATTTTTTCCGGAGAGGCAAGACCTATACCTATTGCTTCAAAATTATTGATTTCTGACATATTATCCCTCATGTATTAGATCTTAATTCTCATCGTCTTCATCGACGTCTACGGCAAAAACATCCGGATCTTCGCCATCTTCCTGAGATTCGTCGTCTTCATCTATTTCGCCTTCTTCTGTCAATTCACCGGCAGTATACCCTGCAGCAGCGAGCTCTCCGGCACCCAGAGATGAGCTTCCCAATAAATCTTCGAGATCTCTGATTACGCCCGCAGAAGAACTGTCATCTTCGCTGCCGCCCTCCAAAATCTCCATCAGCTCATCTTGTTCGTCAATTATGCTAACGTCTAAAGCCAGTGACTGGAGCTCTTTAACCAATACTTTGAAAGCTTCCGGTACTCCGGGCTCGGGAATATTCTCCCCTTTAACTATTGCTTCATAAGTCTTGGTTCTGCCCTGAATATCGTCAGACTTCACTGTGAGAATCTCTTGCAAAGTATAGGCAGCGCCATAGGCCTCCAGCGCCCACACTTCCATCTCTCCAAAACGTTGACCGCCAAACTGAGCTTTTCCGCCAAGAGGCTGCTGTGTAACCAGCGAATACGGCCCGATCGAACGAGCATGAATCTTATCGTCTACAAGATGCAGGAGTTTGAGATAATACATGATGCCTACAGTTATTCTGTTTTCGAAAGGCTCTCCTGTACGGCCGTCATATAGAATTGTTTTGCCGTCCTCATCAATATCAGCCTTCTCAAAGGCTTCAACAACATCATTTTCAACAGCTCCGTCAAAAACCGGAGTGGCTACTTTCCAACCCAGCTTCTTGGCAGCCAGTCCCAGATGAACCTCCAGAAGCTGACCGATGTTCATACGGGAAGGCACGCCGAGCGGATTCAAGACAATGTCCAACGGTGTGCCATCAGGCATAAAGGGCATATCTTCTTCCGGCAGGATTCTAGAAATGACACCTTTGTTACCATGGCGTCCGGCCATTTTATCGCCGACCGAAATTTTACGTTTTTGTGCGATGTAGACGCGTACCAGCTTAGTAACGCCGTGCTTAAGCTGCTCGTCATCTTCACGCGTGAAGACTTTAACATCTACAATAATGCCCGACTCACCGTGAGGCACACGTGCGGAAGTGTCTCTGACTTCACGTACTTTCTCACCGAAAATAGCACGATAGAGACGCTCTTCAGGTGTGAGTTCCGTTTCACCTTTTGGTGTAACTTTACCGACAATAATATCGCCGGCACGGACTTCAGCTCCCACTCTGATGATTCCATCCTCGTCCAGATCTTTAAGAGCATCATCACCAACATTAGGGATCTCTCTGGTAATCTCTTCCGGGCCTAGTTTGGTATCTCTAGCTTCACTCTCATATTCGGTAATATGTATAGACGTATAGACGTCATCGCGAACAAGGCGTTCGCTGATCAAAATAGCATCTTCATAGTTATAGCCTTCCCAGGTCATGAAGCCGATCAGGACATTGCGTCCCAAAGCCAGCTCACCATTATCTGTAGAGGGTCCATCAGCTATGATTTCTCCTGCAGTTACAGTATCTCCTACCTTTACCAGTGGTCGTTGATTGATACAGGTACCCTGGTTCGAACGTGTATATTTTGTCAAAGAATACTCATCGATTTTTTTGTCCTTGCGCCGCACCGTAATCAGGTCCGCAGCTACAAGATCGACTACTCCGTCGTTTTCAGCTACTGTGCAAACACCCGAATCTTTAGCTGCCCTATGCTCAATCCCGGTACCGATAATCGGCGCTTCGGTTTGTATCAAGGGAACAGCCTGTCTTTGCATGTTCGAGCCCATGAGTGCCCGGTTTGCGTCGTCATTGCCCAGGAAAGGAATCAAAGCAGTAGCAACCGATACCAGCTGTTTGGGCGAAACATCCATCAGATCCACCTTCTCGGGGGGCAATTCTAAGAATTGGTCCAGATAACGGCAGACCACTCGCTCAGAAAGGAAATGTCCTTCATCATCCAAGCGCTCATTTGCCTGAGCAATATTATAGTAATCCTCCTCGTCAGCAGTCATATACTGAATGTCGCGTGTGACAACACCTTTTTCTTTGTCATATACGCGATAAGGAGTCTCAATGAATCCATATTTATTGACGCGGGCATAAGTAGCCAGCGAGTTGATCAAACCGATATTGGGACCTTCCGGGGTCTCAATCGGACACATCCTGCCATAATATGAGGAGTGTACGTCACGAACTTCAAAGTTTGCTCTCTCTCTCGACAGACCTCCGGGACCAAGCGCAGAGAGACGTCTCTTATGCGTCAGTTCCGCCAGCGGGTTTGTCTGATCCAAAAACTGCGACAGCTGAGAAGACCCGAAGAACTCTTTAATCGCCGCGCTCACCGGACGAGTATTGACTATATCCTTAGATTCTGCGCTCGTCTTATCTGACAAGGACTGCATGCGCTCACGGATTACACGATCCATTCTTGAGAAACCAAGTCTCATCTGGTTTTGCAAGAGCTCACCCACAGAGCGAATACGCCGATTTCCCAGATGGTCTATGTCGTCCACTTCACCTACACCATATTCCAAACCGATAAAGTAGCTGGCTGAAGCCAGGATATCATCGACAGTCAGATGGTGGGGAATAAGCTCACGGATACGGTCTTTAAGCATCTTTTGCAAAGCATCTACAGGTTCATCAGCTTCCAGTGCTTCCTTGACTATGGCTCTCAAGACCGAAGTGTAAACCAGTTCAACCACTCCCAGATCTTTATAGTCAATCGTCGCCAGTTCTTCCGCATCAAAATATCTTTGCAGATACTCAGCAGCTTTTACACGCTCATTGCCAACTACTCGTAGCTGATGTTCATATTGGACAAGATTATCGCCTACGATCTGGATCGGATAGATATCCAGGTGATTTACTCCGGCATTTTGAATCTGCCAGGCCATGTCTTTGGTAATAATGTCGTCCTTAAGGACAAGAATTTCACCGTCTTCAGCAATAACGTCCGTAGCGGCACGGTGCCCAATAATACGATCTGCCAGGGACAATTTTTTGTTAATCTTATAGATACCTACTTTAGCCAGATCATATCGATTGGCATCAAAGAACATGTTCTGAAGGAAACTCTCAGCTCCTTCACGAGTGTAGACTTCGCCTGAGCGAAGCTTCTTGAACATCTCCTGCAGGCCTTCCATTTCATTTGAGCAGCCGTCCTTTTGCATTGTGCGCATCAAGGATTCCTCATCACCGAATATCTCCTGGATTTCGGCATCAGTACCAAATCCAAGAGAGCGTAGGAAAATCGTCAAATGAAATTTTCTGGTCCGGTCAATTCTTACCCAAAGCAAACCGTTGGCATCCGACTCAAATTCCAGCCAGGCACCGCGATTAGGAATGATCTGACCCGTGTACAGGGTCGCATCATTTTTATCTTTTTCCTCACCAAAATAAGCACCGGGAGAGCGCACAAGTTGGCTTATGATTACTCTTTCCGCACCATTAATAATAAAGGTTCCGGTATCAGTCATAATCGGAAACTCACCGATATAGACACTTTGGTCTTTTATTCTGTCATTAGTTTTGGTATGAAGCCGCACATGCACATATAATTTTGCTGCATAGTTTGCGTCTCGTTCCTTACACTCCTCGACTGAATAGGTAGGATTGTCGACATCGAATTCACGGCCAACAAAAGATAGCTCAATATCGCCTGAAAAATCTGTAATTGGAGAGGCCTCTTCCAACACCTCAGCCATACCTTCTTCAATGAACCATCTATAACTCTCTTTTTGTATCTCAAGAAGATTTGGAATATCAATGATTTCGTCGATCTTAGAATAAGATACTCTTTCGGTTCGTCCATAATGAACGGGTTTCACCATCAATGATCACCTCACGACTAAATCGGCAAACCGATACCGATTGGAGTGACGTCACAATAACCCGCTCACCTAATAATGCGAGCAGGTTATAACATCACATCTTTACTTCCACTTATACTTTATGGTCATTCGGAGTCTTTTGGGCGCAAAATAAATTTCTATATCCACACCTCCAGACTTAGTGACACGTCTCATAATTGTACTATTTAAAGATAACTCTTGTCAAGAGACAAATAGGTTGACTGTCCCTAATCAATGATAATTTCACCCCTATAACTAACCAGTGAATATTTCACCCCTGGTGGAGTGTTTCTTCAGGGGCCGAGGCCCCTGAAGAAAAATTTTCGCTGCATGCATACTAGGAGGTAT
>DUPE01000043.1 GCA_012838475.1 Clostridiaceae bacterium | reverse complement strand
GTTTCAGCTTTCATTTTGCGTGTGAAAGCGCGAAAATGTGCATCGCTTATTGAAAAGTGCAAGCCTAATAGACGGTCTTGCCGCCTTGGAGTGAAATGATGGGTGAGCGTTCGGTCAGGCGGGCATTTTTACCAGGCTGTTGTAGTTTGTCGAGTTGGAATCGGTACGTTTCATGTGCGCAAGGGTCTTGGTAGCCATGACCAGAAGAGCCAGGGATACACGCAGGCGCATTTTCTTCCATCCGCGTATCCCGTGCTGTTGAAAACCATAAGATGTCTCGAGACGGCTGTTGACCCGTTCGACGGACGTGCGAGCCTTATAAAGACGCTTCCATTTCTTGCTGTCTCTCGGGATCCGGGTAAAGACGCGCTTGTTGGTGGAGCATGGAATTCGAATCCCCCGACTTGCCGGACACTGCGCCTGCCCCGGACAGACCATCCCCCGGTAAACGCGGACTGGACATTGTTTACGTACACAGTCGCGGGAGGCTTCATATCCCCTATTACTCATCACCCGGACAGTGCCACTGACTGGACAGCAACAACGGACTTCACCATTCTCGTTGTAGGTAAGGTTGTCATAATCCATAAGCGGTTTCTCTGCTTCTTTCCACAGCATGCGTGTGTCAATGACAGCGGTAATGCCATCCTCAGCGAGGGTGGAGGCAAAGGAGACACTGTCGTAACCACGGTCGGCCGTAAGGATTCGACAGGTTTGATACAGGGCCGGTTGGCTTTTGGCATAATGTTGCACCAATTCCTTCCCGATGGGCAAATCATGCGGACGGGCCGTTGTCATCTGATAGGCCAAAGGAATCTCATACGAACTGTCGACCAGCAAATGGACTTTATAGCCGAAGTAGGTTGTCGTCTTTTCCCAGGTCGTCCCGTCTTGATGTTTTCCCCGGTACGATTTCTTCCCATACTCTGCCTCGTGTTCGCCGCGGCCTCCGGATGTGGCCGACTGACTCCGCCGGCAAGCGGCTGACTCAATCATCTTGCTGTCGATCGCTAACCGTTCGCCTAACGCGGGAAAATAGTCACGAAGCTTCTGTACGATCTCGTCGAACATGGTGTCGACTAGATCCTGGTGTTTTGTCAATCGCTTTTGAAAACGTGACATGGCATCTTCACTGGGAATGGACGAGGAGGTCATCTGGCCGCCTGATACCACCCAGCGCAGTTGATGGTTACGGCTCAATTCCCGCAGTAAACCGGTTATGGTTGTGTGTTGAAAGACTATCCCGGCAATCATCAGGTTCCACATCATGCGCACGGGATAGTCATCTCTGCCGGTCTTTCCGCGCTCACGTTCCAGCGTACGAACCAGTTGTTCATCCGGTAAGTTCTCCAGCACCACTTGAAGGCGTTTCAAGTCGCCGAGATCACTGAGCACATCCTCTGGAGAAAAGAAGGTCTGTTGCGGTATAATGGCCATGGAAAAGCGCTCCTCTGCTTGTTTTTTTGTACTGACTAAATTTTAGCATAAAAGGGGCGCTTTTCCTTTGTTTTCAAGGCTTTTCAGACGTTTACCGATCTGGGTGGGATTTTTAAGCAAACGGAGCTAATCGGCCTGATTCAGCCGCATGGTGTTACTTTTAACGCGTGTACCGGGTGAAAATAATTTTCAGCATACCGGAGACGACTGCAGCAACAGCATTAACGGACAGCGCGATTGGCTCTTATTCAATCAGTCGGTCTTGCCGATTTGCGGGCGCTTCAGGCGTCAGGTCAGCCCGGAGCCTGAC
>DUPE01000088.1 GCA_012838475.1 Clostridiaceae bacterium | reverse complement strand
TGTTACTTTCGATCAGACTGCGGCTATGGATAGTCATCGCTGTCGCTAATGAATCAATCGGGACCTTGTGCAGATAGGAGGGAAGATCAAGGGCGTAGAAATCCAGAGGATAAGGATCTTTGGCTTCTGCATAGTACAAAGTCGGCTGCCAATCTTTGTCTTTAACTTTCCTCATCTCAGTTGCCAAAGCGTGTGACAGCATATCCAGTTGGATAGAATTGAGATCCTTCAGCTGCATCCTTGGATCCAGACCGCAGCTTTGCACAATTTGAGCGGCAGGAAAGGGCGAGAGCCCAAGAATCAAGGATACCAGGACTTTCTCCAGACGTAGAGAGCACAACTCCTGTGGAAAGGGGTCTGTGCCGACGTCATATCGGGCCAGCCAGCCCTCAGGAGTTAGCTTATCTTGAGAAGGTGGTAATTGATAAGGATGAGCAGGCAGAATCTCGCGGACACGGTTAATGCTATGATCAACATGGATGATCGAATCATGAATAGTTCCTGCTTCATTCAGCAAGATTATATTGGTTCTCCTGTTAATCATTTCTGCAATCAGACGCTTTTCTACATGATCCTGAAATTCATCTAGAACTTTAAAACGCAGAATGAAAATGCGTTCATAGGGAGGCGTTTCTATAGATATCAGGCGGCTTCCTTGCAGGTGTTTGCGCAATAGCATACAAAACGAAGGCGGTATCCGTGGGTTTGGCATTTCCGGTTCGCCCAGGTAAATAGCCGGCAGGGAAGGATTGGCACTAATAGTGAGTTGCTCCTGCTTGCGGCCATTATACAACGTTAAGACAACGGTGTAGCGATCGGGCTGCATTATTTTGTCAACCCGCGCTCCAGCCAGGTTTTTGTCCAGCTCCTCACACAAGGCTATTGCTGTGATTCCGTCCAGTGCCATTTGTTCCCGCCGTCCCCAAGTTTGTGTTTTGCTGATCTGCGCCAGATTTTTTGCAGATCTTTGTCGCATGATTTTAATCTTGTTGTTATGTGTATGACCGGCATCGCTGTTATCTTTGCCGGCAGCTTTCCGGATTGTGGATCTTTTCGTATAATAGCATATGAGAGCAAAGGAGAAATCTTTATGGCAAAGGATCGACAGGAATATAATGGCTTTGTTTCCTATAGCGAAGAATCATTGCTGCGGAAAATATGGTCTGTCGGTATCGGGCGTTTTTTCCTGCTTGTATTAGCTTCAATCATTATTACCTTGATTAATGTAATGATTTCCTGGAATGATGCCAGAACTTTTCTGATTATTCTGGGGATAGAGATTCTGATAACCTTTGTAGCAGGCTGGGTATATTTCTTTTTTAAACTGAACAATTAAATCCGGGATTTGACCAGGCTTGCCGCCATTGTTGCAGAGTAAAATGTTACTGCATACAATCAAAAGCAAACTCGAGTTGGTGCTCGTTAATTTCTGCGATCAAATATAAACTAGATAAGACGCTTGCTAATTTTTGCAATCAAACGCAAACCTGAGTGGATACTTGTTAATATCTGCAATCAAAAGCAAACCCGAGTTACTGCTCGTTTAACTTTGCGATTAAATAAAAACTCGAGTAGCTGCTTGCTTGGTTCATGACTCACACTTGGTTTATATTTCATGCTTAAATCCTGTCTTGCTAGGTGTTTTGGTGTAACATGTTTAGGTGAGTAGTCTAAATAATCTGCACTGGGAGGCTCAAATGTATATTGCAAACGAAGATCTGGTAAAGCAATTCGAAGAGGAACATGATTTTTTCAAGACGCAACTAAATTTAGGAAAAGAGATTCTCTGGTTGACTGAAGAGGAGTGCATCAAGGCAGGCCCCGATCTGGATGAAACTCTGGAATTGGTAAACCAGGCAATGATTTATCATGGTAAGAAAGAATATGAGATGCCTGCCAAAATAGGCATACACCCTTTTGAGGATGTTTTCTATCATGCCATGCCTGCTTATGTCCCCAAGAATTTGTCCTCCGGCATGAAGTGGATAGCATGTTATCCCAGAAATCCGGATGAGTATAATTTGCCGCAGACGACCGGCTTGCTGGTTATGAACGATATTATGACCGGTGTCCCTGTCGCGGTAATGGATTGTACCTGGCTTACGGCGATGAGAACGCCAGCAGTGACTGTTTTGGCAGCTGCAAAGCTACATTCTGATGCCAAGACATTTGGCATGTTTGGCTGTGGTGTGCAAGGGAGAGAGCATGTGCGTTTTATCGTGAAAACCCTACCTAAACTGGAAAAGATCTATATCTGGGACATAATTCCGGAACGTATGGATGAGTTGATCGAGTATGTACGTGACGAGGTTGAGATTCCGATTATTAAGGCATATCCCGAGGAAGTGGCGCGTAATTCTGAAGTCCTAAGCTCGGCTACAATTTGTATGCGTGAGTCAATAAATTATGGTAAAGCAGAGTGGGTTGGCAAAGGTCAAACCATTCTTCCATGTGATCTCAGCACTTTCTGGGAGCCACCTCTTCTGACAATGGCGGATAAATATATTGTTGACAGTATCGATGAGCACAGGCTGTTTGATGACATGGGCTATTTCCCGGATGGATTGCCTGAGATACATTGCGAGACAGGCGAAATGCTTGCTGACCTCAAAGAAGGTCGTACCGGCGCGGACGAGTTGATTATCTGCAGCAATATCGGTATCTCTACCAACGACGTCTCTATGGGACATTTGATTCTGGAGCGAGCCTTTGATATGGGACTTGGACGCAAACTGCCATTGTAATTATATAAAGACGCTTATGGGTCGCCTTTGTTTTTATATATTCGATATGACCAGCCTAAAAGAATTAGATAGAGGTTATGATCCCAGCAGTTTGCGGATCTTGGCGGAAGGATCTATCAGGGAGCTGAGTGAAGCATTATGATTGATCGCATCGATCAACAGGGCTACAAATTTTGCCATATTGACATCACAATACCAGGGGGCTCTGAGGATATCCGGCTCCCGGTAGATGAGATTTGTGCAGAAGATGCGATCAATATAGCCTTCCTCGTATGCCTTGTTAAATGAATCCAAACCGTCAGTAAACAATCCAAAGGTCGCTGCGCAAAAGATCCTGTTAGCTTGTCTTTCTTTAAGCTGGTGAGCCAGATCAAGCATTGACTCGCCTGAGGAAACCATGTCATCTACAATTAAGACATCTTTACCTTTGACTGATTCGCCCAGAAATTCATGGGCGACGATGGGGTTTCTGCCGTTCTTGATAGTAGTGTAGTCTCTTCTCTTGTAGAACGTGCCCAGCGGTACCCCCAGTACCGAGGCGTAGTACATGGACCGCGAGATAGCGCCTTCATCAGGGCTTACTATCATTAAATTGCTGCGGTTCTTAATTATTTCCGGATACAGCATATTCATAGCTTTGAGAATCTGGTATATGGTGGGGACGCTCTCGAAGCCAAAAGTGGGGGCAGCATTGGCGACGCGATCATCATGAGCGTCGAAGGTGATGAGATTAGCAACGCCAAGATTATCCAGCTCTTCCAGCATATAGGCGCAATCCAAGGATTCTCTGGCGTTTCTGCGGTGTTGGCGGCCTTCGTATAGATAAGGCATGAAGACATTGATGCGTCTGGCCTTTCCGGAGCTAGCCAGAATAACTCGCTTGAGATCCTGATAATGATCGTCAGGGCTCATGTGGTTCTCTATGCCACGCATGTTATATGTTACTGAGAAATTTGTTGGGTCACAGATGATGAAGAGGTCATGCCCGCGTACTGTGCGCTCCACAACTGCCTTGCCCTCTCCAGTGGAAAAGCGGAAGGTGTTTACCGGGACGGTGTAGTCATCACGGAGGAAACCGGGACTGATTTCGGTATCCGGTTCACTTTCCAGATAGGCTTTGCGCCTTTCCACCAGAAAATCATTGACCAATGTACTGAAATCAACGGCGCTGCGCATGGCAATCAGTCCGACCGGTGCGAATGCAGCCATAGGATTATTGCCATATTGATCATATTTATAGTAATTGGGGTCGTAGGTGAGATCGTTTTCACGACCATTGGTTTCGAAAGCCATTCTGTCCTCCTGGGATAACATAGTTAACCGCCTCTATATATCTATTGTAATCTGCCGTGGATCATAATCCGGCATAGTTTCTTTGCCATAGAGCATGCCATATCTCTTGCGCTGCAGTTCAGCCAGCTTCTCAATACCGTCCGCTTGTGCCAGCATCGCTGAGAGGGAAGCATCGTGATTTAGAGCATCAACCAAAATGGCCAAATCAGAGGCCATGGGTACGTCATGATACCAGGGTGAACTAATCAGCTCAGGTGCTCGAAAAGCCATATCGGTAGCGAAAACACCGGTTATGATGCCGCTGGAATAGGCTTGACGCATATGATCAATACCCTGTGTGAACTGGGCGAAGGAGGCCGCGCAGAAGACTCTGTCCGCACCATGCGCCTTAAGATAGGAGGCGCATTCCAGAAAAGTAAGCCCGGTATCCATGAGATCATCTACCAGCAAAACATCCATACCTGTGACATCTTCACCCAAAAATCTCCTCGTAATCTCCTCATAAGTTTGTCCGTCCTTGCGAATGAAATTTCTGTCGGAATAAAAAATACCCAGAGGGACTTGTAAGGTTGAAGCATAGAAAATCCCACGGCTGATGCTGTTTTCATCCGGACTCGCAATCATAAATTTTGTCGGATTCAGATCAATGTCGGGGAAAGTTTCAAATAATGTTTGCAAGATCTGTTGCGCTGTGGGGAAGGTTTCAAAGTTGTGACGGGGTACTGCATTGGCTATTCTGCCGTCATGAGCATCAAAAGTGATGAAATTGTCAATGCCCAGATCAAACAATTGCTGGAGCATCTGGGCACAGTCTAAGGATTCTCGCGCTGTTCTTCGATAGCGCCTGCCTTCATAAAGATAGGGCATGATGACGTTGACTCGTAGGGCAGACGGGCGTGTAGCCTGTACCAGTCGGATAAGATCCTGATAATGTTCATCCGGACTCATCGAAGAATTGAAGCCGAAGCGCTGATACTCCTTACCGTAGTTGAGGACATCAGTAAAGATGAAGACATCGTGTCCCCTGACAGATTGCTCGATCCATGCTTTGCCTTCTCCCGATTCGTAGCGCTCCATATTTGCTCCGATACGATAATCTTCGCGCACATAGCCGGCGTTGTTGCAGAGTTCAGGATCCGCTTCTGCGTATTCTAAACGTCGCTGCACCAGCTGATAATTTATCTGTGAGGCTAAAGTAGGATCCAGTTGCTCAGTAATCATCGCTATGGGTCCGATAGAGTTAAGCATTGTATCGCTATATATCTGATTGCGGTAATCGTTCCTATTAAAGGTCATCTATGCTATCCTCCCAATCAACTGGACAAATTTATTATAGCAATGGCAAAATAAATATCCAACTCAAAAGCGAGTGAAAGGGGAAACAAGTGGTCAGTAAAGAGATTAATTTTAGACAAGCGAAGCTTCTTGCTACCTGTGGTCTGGCTTCGCAATTTCCCGCTCCCGATCCAGCTAAGCCGGAAATCGTATTGGCCGGAAAATCAAACGTGGGAAAATCGACCCTGATCAATGCCTTGACTGGCAAAAAGAAGTTAGCGTATACAAGTCAAACGCCCGGTAAGACCAGGCTAATCAATTTCTTTGAGGTTGATAATTTTCTACGCCTGGTCGATGTGCCTGGTTACGGATTTGCTCAAGCTGCTTCAGCAGAACTGGCCAAATACTCGCGACTGACCGACCAATATATTACAAGCGACCGCCCCCTGCTTCATATCTTATTACTGCTTGATTCGCGTCACGAGCCGGGCGTTAATGACTGGCAGATGATGGACTGGCTGCAGACTATCGGTCACCCCTGGTCCATCGTCCTTACCAAAACAGACAAGTTGTCACGCCAAAAGACTCTGTGCCAGCAACGAAACATCAAGAGCAGTATTGACAATCAATTTTCTTTTGATGAAGGCGATCTCCTTGTGCACACAGTTGCAGCGGAGAAGGGTACCGGTATCAAGGAGCTGCGTCAGTTCCTTGCCGGTTTGGCCGGTGGCAGAGCCAAGAAGACAGATTGAATAATCCCTTAGCATTAATATATTGTATGCTGATATTCATGTTAACAAGTAAAAACTCAAAACTGAGTGCCATCAGCCCGATCTGGACAAAGATAATATTTTAATCCTTCGTCGATGCTAATCACACACATCGTTTGGGGCTGCTGTTGGCTATTGTCCTGCAAAGATCATTAATAAATGACTCTAACGATCGATACCTTGTCAAAATATTGACATGATTGCCAGACTCGAAAAACTGAGTAGAGAAGTAAGAACGATCAGACCTGCTGTTCTGCTTTTTACAGCTGCTCTGGCATTCATATTTATCTTTACTCTGGATTTTTGCACGATCCCCATACTTGCTTTGCTCATTGGTGTGTTTATCTGGCATGGTTGGCGTGGGGGTCTGGACAAATGCTTTTTGATGGTTTCTTTACTTGTATTGCTTCTCATTGCGGTACCGATATTTCGGGAATTTAAGCTGGAGCGGGATAAGGTAAAAGAGATTAGTTCTAAGGAGGTCCCCTGGCGGGGGAGAATTATTATTCCGGCAGTGGCTGATTCTTCCAAATGGGGAGAGGCGGTACTGCGTTTGGATTCGGGACCGCTGGTAGCCGTGAGAGGAGACCCGCAGCAGCTAAAAGCGGGGAATGTGATTGAGTCAACAACACGGCTGAAAATCCCCCCTGCCCAGAGAAACCCGGGAGGCTTCGATCGCCGAGCGCAATTAAAAAGCCAAGGGATTTTCCTGGAGGTCTTTCTCGGTCAGAAGCTACAGATCAAGGAGCAAAAACCCTCACTACTCTCACATTGGCGAAACTTGACAGCAGATCTGCAAGGCTCAGCTTGTGAATTCTTTCAACGCACGCTTGATTCTGATACGGCCGGTCTGGCCACTGCTATCTGTCTCGGCAGAACAGGAGGCATTACGCCTCGTGAGAATTATGTATTTAAAGAAAGCGGCCTGATACATTTGGTATCAGTTTCAGGGGCACACTTGGGTTTTTTGCTGGCTCCGTTGAGGCAGGTTAAAGCAATAAATAAGAAAGCAAAGGACTATCTGTCTTTAACCATGCTGTTTTCCTTTGGCATTATCAGCGGTTGGCGCACCGGTGTCAGCAGAGCCTGTCTGATGATTCTGTTAAGAAAGTATTCCCGTCGTAGAGAGTTGGCACTAGACGAGATTTCTCTACTCGCTGTTACCGGGCTCATCCTTCTCATCGATCCTTTCCGCGCCCTGCAGCGTGGATATTGGTTGAGTCTGGGAGCTACGGCTGGAATACGTTTGGGAGTTCCGCCGCTGTTGTCCTGGTTGGGTATAAAATCAGATTTTGGCAGCAATAATATCATCATGCCGCCTTTAGCGGTGGCGGATAATTCACTGTTACAGCTAACCTGCAAGTTTTGTCAGAAGCTGAGGGGAGCTATAGATAGATTGGTTAGCCGAGTATTTCAGCTTCTTGCGATTACCTGCTGTGCGCAGATTGTCTGTGTTTTCCCCTCTCTGTATTGGCAAAGCGGCATCAACCCTCTGTCATTGATATCTAATGTGGTTGCAGGCATACCTGCTGCTCTGATTACTGCCGGGGGAATCTTTGGTTTGTTTATTCTGGCACCACTGGTTTTTATCTTGCCTGCAGTATCTTCTCCTCTGCTGGCTATTTGGAGCTTCGCTATCAGGCAAGCTGTGAATGTCCTGCGATCCTTGGCTGTGAGCTGCTCTGGCGCGAAAGGAGGTTTTATCGGCAGCGGAGAAATGGGAAAAGCAGGTCAGGTCATCATCTTATTGGCGGCTCTATATATAGGACTAGCTCTATTTATGCAGAAACCGTTTTATGTCCTGCGACGTTTTCTTGAGCTTTGTCTGCTTTTCGCTCTCCTGGTTGGCTTTTTCGGCCAAAAAGGAACGGAGCGAAACGAGGTATGGTTTTTGGATGTCGGGCAGGGTGATTGTTGTCTTTTGCAAATCTCTGACAAAATTGTACTGATTGATGGCGGCGAAAGAGATCAGGGCTATTATACGGTCATGCCATTTTTGCGCTACCGGGGTATTGATAAGATAGATATCGCTATCGTCACTCATGGACACAGTGATCACTGCGGGGGAATAATTGATTTGCTGGAGCAGGACATGATCTCCCGTGTAGTAATGCCCAATACGGGTGTCGAGAACATTGCAACGGATAGCAGCGACTATGTTCAACAAGACCTGAGTATGGATTTAGTCAGACTTGCTACGCAGCGGCAAATACCGGTTAGCTATCGAAGTGCCGGTGACAAAATCGTATTAGAAGACGGTCTACTTTCTTTGGATTTCCTCAGCCCGAATATGAAGCAAGCAGACAATATTCAGAAATATTTGCCGGCAGATCCAAATCGGGACTCGATCGTGATACACTGCCGTTTGCTGTGGCTAAGTCTACTTTTAACCGCCGACGCCACTCTGGAGCTAGAAGATTCCTTAGTCCTTGAATATCAAGAAGGACTCAGAGCTCATCTGTTGAAGGTAGCTCACCATGGTTCAAAATATGCCAGCTGCGACAAATTTCTCGGCCGGGTGAAACCGCAGATAGCTGTTATATCCGTAGGGCTAAACCACTTCGGTCATCCTGCCGGAGAAACGTTGGCCAGACTTGAAGACGCCGGTTGTCAGGAGATTTTGCGTACCGATCAGAGGGGTGCCGTCAGATTGCATGTAGAGGAGAAAAGGGTTAGGATTAGCACATGGCTGGACAAGAAAAAAGTATGGATTATTCAGCGCTAAGTAAAGAGATCAGCAGTGGCGTCATACGTCCTGTTTATCTGCTTTCCGGCGAGGAAGACTGGCTGATCACGCAGATAACTCAATGTTTGATCAAAGCGGTGATTGTACCCGGCTCCGCAGACCTGGATCTGGTACAAATCGATGTAGATCATCAACCGCAAAACCTGGATCCCTCTAGAGTGGAGCAAGAGATTCGTACTTTGCCTTTTTTGTCATCTCGAAAGATGATAATTCTTAAAAATACAGATCTTTTTTTCTCCGCAAAGGGTGCTGTGAAGGCGCAAATAGATGACTACAGAGTACAGATTAAGGAATTACTGGAGAGCTTTCCCGAAGGCGTCGTGCTTGTCTTTCAGGAAACAAAATCTAATCTGTCTCAGAAAAGCTTGCTTGCAGCTCTAAAAAAGGCCGGTGGTGTGCGCGCCGAGATTGGCTTTCAAGATAGTAACACTTTGTTGAAATGGGTTAGATCCGGCTGTGCCAGCCAAGGGATTCAGATCGATACCCGTGCCGCCTCCAGTCTGATCGAACGTTGTGACGGTCAGATGAGGGAGATACGGGGAGAGTTGGATAAATTGTTTCTCTATTTGGGTTGGAGTGGCTCTGACAGGATTGATCTGAATTTAGTCGAGTTGGTTTGCCGTCCTGACAATCGCAGCAGTATTTTTGATCTTACAGACGCTATCTCGGCAGGTGATGCAGAAAAAGCACTGCGTGTATTGGATACTTTACTTATCAGAAAAGAGCCGGTCCAATTGATACTTTTTATGCTCTATCGCCATATCAGGCAATTGTTGGCAGCAGCCTCTGAGCCGGACAGCCAAAAACTGATAACCGGGCTGAATCTCAGACCCTTTGTCGCCCGCAAACTGAGGATGCAGGCGCAGAGGTTCAAACCTCACAGGCTTGCTGAGATTTATGAGCTGATGTTTTGGACAGATATGTGGATTAAACGAGGCCAAATCAATGATCTTCTCGGCTTAGAACTACTTCTGATAGAAGCAGCAGCCAGCTGAAATTTCTGCAAAATTTAGTTTTGTGTGACCTTCCGCTATGGGAGGAAGGGATTGCTGATGTGATTTGTTCTACACATGATGCTTGGTCTCCTTCCATAATGGGAGGAAGTTGACGCATTTACGTACTTAGCCTGAGTGATTTTTAGTCTCCATCCGCAGTGAGGAAGAAATAATTATGTCCAAAAACAAGCGGAAATACTAAAAAACTATTTTCTCATTTCCGTAAGGGAAGAAAGGGTCAGATGTGTCTAAAAAACTAACTATGAAACAACTCCAACTCTCGGAGAGACCATATGAAAAACTGGAGCAGCAAGGTGCAAGGGATCTTACCGATGCTGAGTTAATAGCCATCCAAATACAAAGCGGTATGGAAGGCGCCACTGCTCTGGAGATTGCGAATCAGCTCCTGGCTGGTTTGGGAAGCTTGAGCGATATTTATGAAGCAAGTCTGGAGGAAATGTGCCAGATCAAAGGAATAGGCAGGGTGAGAGCAATAAGATTGAAGGCAGCCTTTGAACTCGGCAATCGTCATCTCAGCTCACGTCGGCAAGAAGTGAGACCTGCCTTGCGCAAACCGGAGGATATTATTCAGCTGATGGAGCCGGAACTGAGATACTTATCGCGTGAGGAATTTCATGTCATATTACTAGATGTGCGTCTTCGTATGATACGCAAGATTAAGATTTCCCGGGGAGGATTGGCAGCAGCGGTTGTCTTTCCTCGCGATATATTTCGCGAGGCGGTTAAGGCCAACGCAGCCTCCATAGCCCTTGTACACAATCATCCTAGCGGCGATGCTGAACCCAGTACCGCTGATCTTGAGTCGACGCGCAAGTTAATAGGTTTGGGCGAGATGATGGGAATACCGGTAGTTGATCATCTGATTGTTGGCAGTAGCGGATCTGTCAGCATGAGAGAGCGAGGTTTGATTCAGTAACGGAGGCCAGAGGAAATGACCGGCTGAAGAAGCTGCCTTCAAGACATCCTTTTAAAGAAGTGATACAATTTACTCTACAGTTTGGGTAAAAGTAGTGGTTGTTAATGCATAGAAGTAAGGGACCCCGCATAATTGTCGTAATAATTTTGGCCATTGTCATCTTGGCAGTACTTATGCTGTCCACAATTCCTGATTCGAGCCCTATACCGCTAATAACTACTCCGATCTCGAAAGTAATCAATCCGATATATCGGGGGTTGCGTTCAGTATCAGATACTGTTACGGGCTGGTTTGACTCCTTACAAAACAGTGAGAGTATCCGAAGGGAAAATGAAGTCTTGAAGCAGGAGAATGCCCGTTTAGCCAATGAGCTTAGCCAGAAAGAGGAAGCCGCCCATCAATACGAGGAATTGAAGGACGCTTTGCAAATTAAAACCAGATATGACAGTTATACCATCAAAGGCGGTCATATTTTGAATGATGGCTTCACGGGCTGGTTTGATCTCTACCGGATTAATTTGGGACGTGAAGATGGCGTTGCAGTTTCACCCGAAGAGTCATACGCTGTAGTGGATGCCGGGTCCCGACTCCTGGGCAGAATCTATTCCTCCGATATTAATTCCTCGAAGGTCATGCCTCTAATACATGAGGGTTTTGCCATCAATGCAGTTTCCGGGGCCGGTACCGCAGCCATTTCTATGAGGGTAAGAGGAGATGTTCAGTTGCGCGAGCAAGGTCTCTGTCTGGCTGACAATATAAGCGGGCAGGCAATTTTACAAGTTGGAGATGAGCTCAAAACCAGCGGACAGGGAGGAGATTTCCCCGCCGGTCTGCTTATTGGCATGGTAGAAGAGCTTAGATATTCTAATAACGGCGACATCGTCTCTGCGGTAATTCAACCTGCAGCCCCTGAAGAAAACAGGTCAATCGTCTTCGTTCTGATAGGAGAAGAGGAGTGAAAGATTTTTTAACCGGCATACGACCAGGGTTGATTTACACCTTGGCAATATTGCTTGGTTCATCTATGCAATTTAATAGTCAACTATTTGAGCTGGCCAAGGTCCGACCGGATTTTTTGCTGGTCTTTCCTCTGTTGACAGGAATGCGTTATGGCCCCCGTGATGGCATGATTATTGGCCTCATCTGCGGTTTTTTACGTGACTATTTATCCGGTCGCTATTTTGGGCTGGGTTTATTTTTTACCTTTTTGATAGCCTGGGGGTGTGGTTTCTTACCTGTAATTAGAGGCAGACTGCGCTACGCTCTTTATGCTTCAGTAATTATTTTCTCGACCATTTTCCTGCGTTTTGGCAGA
>DUPE01000221.1 GCA_012838475.1 Clostridiaceae bacterium | reverse complement strand
GGATTATTAGAATTTTAACTGTAATTTCAGTTCTGGCTACGATTGCGATTCTTTTAAATTTATTCAAGATCCAGGTAAATGACTCAGAGACATATGTCTTAGCTGGTGCAAACCAGCAATTCATTATGCAGGAGAGCCCCTCTAAGAGGGGTAATATTTATGACAGCAATGGAGTTTTGCTTGCCTCTTCAGCGATAAAATACACTATTGGTGTTACTCCTAAGGATGTTCGCTCTTTGAGCCGAAAAGTATCGGAAGAAGAAATAGCTGCTTATGCAGCTAATGCTTTAAGTTTACCTCTCTCTGAAGTCACTGCCGCTCTTGAGCAAAAAGGTAAGAGCTATATACAGTTGGTAAAAGCAGCACCTGAAGAGAGTGCGGAAGGTCTTAGATCCTGGCTAAGTGAAAACAGAGTTGGCGGTTTTGCCTTCGATTTGGAAACAGAGCGTCTCTATACGAATGGGGATTTGGCTGGTCAGCTTATCGGCTTTACCCGCTTTGAAGACAATAAATTGTCAGGAGTTCTAGGTCTGGAAGCATATTATAATTCTAAGCTTAATGGAGAACCGGGCTATAGTTATGCCAGGAGAGATAACTACAGCAATCATGGCACAGTGCCATTTTCGATTCCCACCGACCAGAAGGCTGTTGATGGCTCTGACATGCATCTGTTTCTAAATATTGAAATGCAAGAGGCTTTACAGCAGGAGCTGGAGCAAATTGCAGGAGTAGCCGGTTTGAGTTCTGGAGTGTGTGGCTTGGTTATGGACGTCAATACCGGTGGAATACTGGCTATGGGTCAAATTCCCACAATGAAAAGTCAAAACCCATTCGCCATGCCGGGGGGGATTGACCCTCAATATTGGAATCATGATCTGGACGAGATCACTGATCAGTTGAGCCTGCAAGTGTGGCGTAATGCAAATATCTCAAATCTATTCGAACCTGGTTCAACAATGAAGGCCATAACTACTGCCATTGCTTTTGAAGAAGGGGTAGCATCTGAGCACACTCAATTCAGTGATGATCCGATTGAGGTTATGACACATGAAATTTCCTGCGTTTATAAACCCGGGCATGGAGTTGAAACGGTAGAAGAGGCATTAATCAATTCCTGTAATCCTGTCTTTGTGCAAATAGGACAGCTTATTGACATGGATTTATTTTATGATTACATATCTACCTTTGGTTTTCGAGACAAAACTGGAATAGATTTGCCTGCGGAAGGTAATACGATTTTTCACAAACAACCCAGTATTTTAGATTATGCTAATCTCACCTTTGGAGAATCCTTAGCGGTAACACCACTGCACATGGCAAGGGCTTATGCAGCCTTAGTGAATGGGGGCTATTTGGTTACACCTGCAGTTGTAAAGGAATTCGTTAATTCTGACGGAACGATAGAACCATTAATATCGGAAGAACCGGTTCAGGTCATATCACAACAGACATCTGAACGGATGAAACAACTTTTGAGAGGCGCGGCAAATGAGGGGCACTCATGGGATTTTGCTTGCGAGGGCTTTAGTATTGTCGGTAAAACCAGCACTTCTACTGATGAGACTGATGGCCAGAGCACATATTCATTTATTGCAGTAGGGCCGGAAGAAATCAGTGATGTTCTTTGTATGATAGTGGTCGAAAAACCTATTACGAAGTTTTCCGGCAGCGCAATAGTAGCCAATCACACAAAGCGCTTGTTAGGAAAAGTAATGGATATAAGGGGCTATAAGCGCAGCTACGATGAAGACTCCGCTGTCAGGTTAGGAGAAAATATAACTCTTCCCAGTATTACCGGTCTGACATTTAGTGAGGCTGCTTATGCTTTGTCAGAGATGAATATATTTGCTCGCCGTGCAAATCCTGAAATGCACTATGATGAACCGGTGAGCTATTTGAAACTCTCAGCTAATGATGAAGTTGCAGTGGGATCGACAGTCTGGTTAACCAATCAACCGGAACAAGAGATGGTTCATGTACCTGATTTTAGTGGCTTGGAATATCATAATTGCATCTGGCTCGCTGAAGAATCAGGAATTGTGATAAGAGTAAACGGCACACCTTCTCCTTCCGGCGTACTGGCACAGGATCCTCTTCCCACAATAAGTGAGATCAGTAGCGAGGAATATGACGAAGTTGGGGCTCCGGGAGTGACAGATGGAGGCGAGAATAGCAAAGCGAAGGTTGCTAGGGGATCAATAATCGACATATGGTTTGAGGATGCCGATCCAGAAGAGTAACAATGCCTGTAGATATCATTCGTTAATTATAATATCTTATACCATGAAGTATGGGATTGTATGAGGGGAAGCGGAATGAAGACGCGATTCTTACCAAACCAATTAAAAACATGGACTGATGGTATGCTTTATCGCAGTCAACAATCTATTGGGGATACTGAGAAGTATTATACCTGTATATCCACAGATACCAGAACGATCAGAAAAGGCGAAGTCTTTCTGGCGCTGCGCGGGGAAAGCTATGATGGGCACGATTTTATTGATTCTGCGATGGAGAAGGGTGCAGGGATGCTCATTATTGAAGAGGAATCTGATGTGGCAAAAAAGCTGCTGCCGATCTCTGAAGATGCCAATATGCCCGATATCCTTTTGGTTCCTGATACTTTGCGGGCATATATGGCAATAGCTGCAGGTTATCGTCAGACTTTGGATACGAATATTATTGGAGTCACAGGATCAGTAGGAAAAACTACTACAAGGCGCATGACTCATCAGATATTGTCTTCACAACTAGTGACTGACCAATCAGATGCCAATCAGAATAATCAAATTGGCATATCGAATACAATTCTTAGCTCAAACCCTGAAGCACAAGTTCTAGTCGTCGAAATAGCGATCGATAATTTGGATGAAATGGAAGAATTATCTGCTTTGGTCCGCCCCGATATTGCAATCATTACAGGAATTGGTTATAGCCATGCTCTACACTTAGGTTCAATCGAGAACATTTTCAAGGAAAAAATGGATTTATTAGTACATATGAGGGATAACAGCTTCGTTCTCCTGAATGGGAAGGACCAAATGCTAAGAAACTGGGCAATACAAAACAAGAATGACTCTCGTTTTGCGGTCTGGTTTGTTGCCGACCTGAATCATAAAGACGAAATTCTGGATAATGGTTTTCCGGTTTTCTGGTCAGAAAATATTGAGATCGATAAAGAAAACACTAGCTTTGTTGCCAGGTGCAGTTTTTCTGCTGATGAAGCCTGGACAATAAAGTTGCCATTTGCTGCTCCTCATTTGATTGAAGCTGTCCTGTTCGGGCTTGCCAGCGCCTATATTCAAGGTATTGATATGCGGATTGCGTCAGACTCAGTATCCGGTTTTTTTAATACCGATTCACGACAACAAATCGTGAATCTAAATAATGACATCTGTCTCCTCGACGACTCATACAACTCCTCTCCCGAGGCTATGACAAGCGGGCTAATGACTTTATCTTACTTGG
>DUPE01000147.1 GCA_012838475.1 Clostridiaceae bacterium | reverse complement strand
CTAAGGTATCCTGTCCGGCATCTGCTAATAAAACTGCCATCGTCTCATTAGTGACAGCGGGCAAAAATTGCGCCTCCGGACCAGCACCCATAGCAGTGTCTGCGGCAGTCTCTTGCGACAGGGCAGACAAAGCAGCGGTCACCTGTCCTGTGAGGAGAGCGGAGATAATCAGGAGCGCTATACCAATAGATAACGCCTTCCCTAGAAACCAAAGCTTGAATTTTCTCCGGCTGTTGATCTTGTCTTTGTCTTTAGATTTATACAATTTGTGACTCTTGTCTGAATGGCTCTTGTGCATGTCATTCACCTTTCTATTTCATCTTTCTCGTTAGTTAAGCTGGATCTGCCCTCGCCGAGGGAGCACTGCATAATACATGTCTCCTGCTCCAATATGGCAAGAGAGCTGAAATCTACACCTCATCGGTCTCATACTTTTCCACTTTTTTACGAGGCTCATTTATCTTGCGAACATCATCAGGCTGCCTGATCTCACGGGATTTGCGGACTTTACGAGGTTTTGCCAGAAAATTCGTATTCATCGTAGTCTTCTCGATAAAACGATCGGTCAGAATCAACAGACCCGGCAGGAAGAAGATTACCATCGCCAGAGAGATCAAGGCCCCCCTGCCCAGTACAAGACCCAACTCCCTAACCACAGCATTTGTGGAAACTGCTGTCAGGGTGAAGCTTACCGCAGCCAGAATCATGGCAGGCGATATCAAGGAGCCTGCTGCATCTGTAACCGACTGCCTGGCGGCTTCTTTGGGCAACATCTTCTGCCGGTAATCAATATAATACTGCATAAGCAGAATTCCGTAATCAACCGTTGCCCCCAGTTGCACAGCACTTATCACCAGATAGCCGATAAAATGAATATTGCCGCCCATAAAGTATGGTATAGATAAATTGATCCAGATCGCTATCTCAATCGTGAGCAGCAAAAGTAAGGCTGCGCCGAGCGAACGGAAACCTATGGCCACTACCAGACCAACAGCCAGGATGGCAAGACCATTGACAACTATATTGTCTTGGCTGATTTGATCGCGCATGTCGACTAGAGTGGCATTCTCTCCTGCCAGGTGATACTCATCGTAATAGCGCGCTGTAGTTTCACGGATCGTCTCTGCAATGGCAAAGGATATATCGCTTTCAGCAACTTGATCGGATACAAGGATCAGACGGCTGTAGTTTTCCGATAACAACTGATTCCTCTGCTGCTCGGGGACAATATCCGGCGGGACGGTAACTCCTGCTGTAGTTGAATAGCCGATCACAGAGCTGATATGATCTATCGATTCCAATTCCTCTATCAATTTTGTCTCGTTATCCCATTGACCGCGTGGCACCATCAGAACCATCTGAGTCGAATAACCGTATACATTCTCAATCCTTCTCGCCTCTGCATACTCACGGGAATCAGAGGGATAGCTTCCCATACCGTAGACAAAATTAGTCTTGCTCTGAGCAAGGAAAAGCGGTATCGCCACCAAGATCACAACGATTACGACCGGTATCCTGGTCTTGACAACGAATTTGCCTAAACCCCTGAATGAAGGCAAAAAACTCCGATGTCTGGTCTTCTCGATCGCCTTCCATAAGAGTAGAATCAAAACCGGTAAGAGCACCATCACACTGATCAAACTGAAAACTATACCTTTTGCCAGGACAAGGCCCAGATCAGGTCCAATCTTAAAGCGCATAAAGACCAGCGCCAGAAAGCCAAAAAACGTTGTCATGGCAGAAGCAACAATTGACGTTGCCGATTTAACCATGGCTTTGCCCATAGCTTCTTTTGGCTCCAGCCCCAGCGCACGATATTCCTCAAAGCGATGCAACATGAAAATGGCATAATCAATCGAAACTGCCAGCTGCAAGATGGCTCCTACCGACTGTGTAATAAAAGAAATCTCACCGAAAACTATGTTGGTGCCCATATTGAGAAGAACGGCAACACCCAGCACTATCAGGAACAAGAAAGGTTCCAGCCAGGAATGGGTAGCAATAACTAAAATCAAAAGAGCGATCGGAACAGCAATCACTGTAATCCTGGCTACTTCCTCCTGAGTCGACCTCTGCGCGAGAGCGAGCGAGACAAGCTCCCCTCTGACCGCACTTTCCTCGCCGGCAAAGTCATGCAAATGCTCCAGCATTGTAATATTGTTATAGCCATCCTCAACAGTCACCATGAACAGCGGCTGATTGTTCTTAT
>DUPE01000156.1 GCA_012838475.1 Clostridiaceae bacterium | reverse complement strand
TCAATAGGCAGGTTTAAGGCGACAATCTCATCGATCTTGTTCTTAACCAGCGGCGAAAACGGATTCAATATATTGGCGTAATATTTTTGCGCTTCGGACCAGAGCAAACATTCATCTGCTGCGTCATTGAACAGCTCTTCAACCGCGAAATGTTGACCAAAGGCGTCGTTTGAAAAGAGAATATTGTCTCCGGTCATATAAGTCGCCATGCCGTCCGGCCAGTACAGCATTCTCATCTCAACAAAAACCAGCTGTTTGCCATTACCGATTTCGACCGAATCGCCGGTCTTGACAACATTAAAATTCCATTCCGGATGGTGAAACTGTCCAGTGAGTGATTTTACAGCATTTGCCGTACAGTAAATAGGAGTCTCAGGAATAAGTTCCATCAAAGCAGGCAAGGCACCGCTATGATCAATCTCACCGTGATTTATGACGATGAAGTCGATATCGTTGAGGTCAATCTCACTGGACAGACTATCGATAAAGAATTGTGAGTGAGGTTTCCATACAGTATCGATCAACACAGTCTTCTCTTCTTGAATTAAATATGCATTTTGGCTGGAACCGTTATTAACTGAATAATCATCACCATGAAATGTTTCCAGTTCCCAATCAATTTTGCCAACCCAGAATACGTTATTTTTTATTTGTTTTTTCATTATTTCCTCCGTATATGTTAGATATTGAACTTGTCCTTAACACACGATTATTATACAGGCATTATACTTTAGCACTGTTATTCAGGCTACTAGAATAAGCGTAAATGTGGCTTTAGTCACGAGCCTGCCTTTGGCAATTGTGCACTTCAGACTATAATGAGCAAGTAAAAGGAGATTATTTGTGGAAGGTTACAGAAAAATGCTTGACAATGTCTTTAAGCTGTCATATAATTGTAATCAGCTCCAGGGAATACCAGAAATGGAAAGTATCTTGAAAACTATCTACCGGAGATGAAAATCACGGAACGGCTGTCGCACTATAGCTGGATCTGCATTCTCAGTACTTAAAACTACTGAGAAAGAAACAAAAGAAGTCCAAGCTTCCGGATACACAGCAGAATGAGAGAAGTGACGAGAGTTCGAACACAAACTGTGAATTGGGTATGTAAAATCTAACTGAATGTAATTGGACCGGTGAAATGGAAAAAGAAAATTCAGATAGAACAATAACTACCTAAAGTGAACAAGACAACTGATCTGATTTAGAGATAGAAAGGATTGGAAGTCGAAGCGATCTAACGGTTATGTGCAAGAATAAAAAGAAGTCGTTAAACAGATGGTGAGTAAAGATAAAAGAAATTATGGGTTCGCTGGAGCCCCTTTTTGTCAAAAATTATTCTTAGGCTTCTCTTTTTGTCTCCTAATAACCTTGTCGTCCTGTCTTCCCTGTTTTTCTCTGCGCGATAATGATTAAATATCAAATTTTTCCTAATTAGATTAAGAATGTTCGCAAGTCGCTAATCTTCCTGAATAAGCTCGATAATATCAGGGTATTGCCGCCCTTGCCCCTTGAAGTGCATGCCATAACCGCAAAGTGAGGCATAAGAAGTGATGAAACCAATATATCCAAGAGGCAGTGGCAGCAGTTGTTGATCGGGGTTGTGGAGGAGTGTGCAGATCTGTAAAGAATCCGGCTTTCTTGCTTGTAATTGCTGGAGCAGAAAGTGCATGGTAAACCCTGTGCGAACAATATCCGTACACAGGAGTACATGGCGACGGAAAATGCTTACTGTAGCATCCTGGCGCAGGAAAAGCAGCGGAGTTTCGCTTTCATCCATTTGATGGCGACCGATGCTGAGAAAATCAATATCGGCCGGCACAGTAATTTTACGAAGAAGATCACAGCCAAATACAGCAGCAGCGCGCAAATATACTATTAAAGTGACACCGTCAGGATAATCCCGGTCTATCTCCCGTCCCATATTGGTCAATCTCTTATCTATCTCGTACTTGTTGTAGCGCACCTGTTTTTCATACTCATCAGCAGTTGGAATTCTGCGTGTCATCTTTTTCTCCCCAGTTCATCTTATAGCCGATGTATTAAGCGAATACTTGCTCAGCTATATAGTCTCCGACAGTTCACCAGTCACAGTTTCCGACAATCCATCAGGTGCTGTTTCTGCCTTTTCATCCGCTGCCCAAGCAGATTTTTTCACAAAGACAATATTCGGCATTTCTGCAGCCATATCAGCCAAGTGGGAAAGAGTCGGGTAATACAGAGTTATTTTTACCGTCATCACTCATCATTTCGCCTGCAGTGGAAAGGCTGCGCAACAGATGGTCGTAATCCCGCTTGAAGATCATCTCAATATTAGTGCCGGGATAAAGCTCATTGAGCAGTCGTGCTTTTTTCTTTTTCATCCCCGTATAACGCTGGTCCATGACTGTGAGTTCCAGATACAGATTGTAATCGGGCAGATAAAAGTCCGGGGAAAAGGCTAAGGTTATGTTTCCCTTCTCGTCCCATTCAAGCGGGAATGTTTTTGGTTCGTATATCCAGCGAATATTATACATGTCCAGAACCTGCGCAAACGGTACTTCAGAAGGATCTTTCATAATTGTGCTCGATTCCTCCCTATGTCGGATTCTCCCGGCCTCCTCGGTTGAATCAAAAAGAAATTCTCGAGCCATATGGTCCGTATATACTTCAGCTATAAGATTAACAGCAGCATCAACAGTAATCTTGCCAGTGTTAAGTGTCACATGATAAAGAAAGGGATCCTGTTCTTCCTCTCCGTAGAGCACGAGCGAATAGCGACGGAATTTCCTGTCTGAACCGGTCAATCTTTTGCGTACCTCTTCAATCGTCATTCCTCCTCTCTCAGATTGAAAGCGCCTCTCACGGATTTGAGCCGGAGCAGTAATGAAGAAGTGTACGGCATGAGGGTGGCTGCCAAGGAGCAAATGAGCAGAAAAACCCAGCATAACAGCATTGTTATTGTCAGCATACTTAGCCAGGCGTTCGGAGAGAAGATCACGAAAACTGACACCTGCTGAGGATTCGTTAAGAAAGTATTTGGGGCTTTCGTTTAACATGCGTGTATCGTGCGGAGTGGCAATATCTGCCAAAAAATAGTTCATTGCCGCATTGCGGTCAAAAAGTGGGATACCGAATTTCAGAGCAAGGCGACGAGCGATTTCCTGACCAAACGCTCCGCGTTGATAAGTAATCGTCATTACAGGCATATATTCCTCCCTGCAGTATCAATACTCACACAATACATTATACTTTATCAGAGAAGAGGCGAAAACTGCTACGCGGTTACGACCTCAGTTCATGCGTTGGCACTTGAGCAACAAGTAATTTTTTCCTTTAGAGACACAGGTCTCCAACGACTCTGCAGGCTCTTTTCGGTACATCATATTTCTCTTAACCTATTTTGCTTCTTTTTTTCAGTTATTGCAATATGACATAACACAGCACAATGCAAAACTAGCATTGAAAATTTTTTCCGAACTACTTGACAGTGATAAACTAAATAATTACACTGAAGCTGTTAGCGATAGCTAACTAATTTTCGAGATAAGAGTTAGCAATCTATAACTATTATGCTATGGAGGTAAGAATGATGCCGCTTACATTGGCATCCGTTGGTGAGAAAAACATAATTTTGAAAGTTGGCGGCAGACAGAAGCTTAAAAAACATCTTGAAGACCTGGGCTTCATAGCCGGGAGTACCGTAACGGTTGTTGCCACCATGGGCGGCAGCCTGATCGTCAACATCAAGGATTCGCGCGTGGCGCTCAGCCTTGAAGTTGCCAGGCACATTATGGTTTAGAAGGAGATAAAGATGAAAACTATGAAAACAGCTAAGGTGGGTGACACCGTCAGAGTGGTTAAACTACATGGAGAGGGTGCTGTCAAGCGTCGCATCATGGACATGGGCATTACAAAAGGTGCGGATGTTTATATTCGCAAAGTAGCACCACTGGGTGATCCTCTGGAAGTGACAGTTCGGGGCTATGAACTTTCTATCCGTAAAGCTGATGCCGATATGATTGAAATCGTGTAAAACACGGGAGTAAATATTTTTTTTTGCATTTTAGTTAGCATTAGCTAACTAAATAGGAGGTACAAAGTGAGTAAGGAAATAAAGATAGCCTTGGCAGGCAACCCGAACAGTGGCAAAACAACATTGTTCAATGCCCTTACCGGTGCGAACCAGTTCGTAGGGAACTGGCCGGGTGTCACAGTAGAAAGGAAAGAAGGTAAACTCAAGAAGAACGACAACGTGCTCATTATGGACCTTCCCGGTATCTATTCACTCTCCCCTTATACACTGGAGGAAGTGATAGCAAGGAATTACCTGATTGATGAACGACCTGATGCGATTCTTAATATTGTGGACGGCACTAATTTGGAACGCAATCTCTACCTGACGACTCAATTGCTTGAGCTAGGCATCCCCGTCGTCGTGGCCATCAATATGATGGATGTGGTTAAGAGAAATAGTGACATGATCAATGTCGAAGAGCTTTCTCGCGAGTTAGGTTGTGAGGTTGTCCGGATCTCAGCGTTAAAGGGTAATG
>DUPE01000161.1 GCA_012838475.1 Clostridiaceae bacterium | reverse complement strand
ACCATTGCCCCATACCCGCTTCGTACTTACCGTCAGTGACCCCTCCAGACTCTTACTCACTGTCAGGTCGCGAGTCGTCAGCTTACGAGTCGACCGCCGTAGCGATGAAGAGATTTTCCGAATTTTAGAAGAAGAGCTAACCTCCCGGGCAACCGGTGATGATTCTGCTGAAGAGAAGTCAGCTTCTGCAATTGGAGAAGACCGCTTCGATGAACAAGAGCTTGCTGCAGAAGTCAGAGGCGATGATCTCAAGGAAAGCGCTCTTCCCACCGCGAAGAACCTCTTAAGTAGAAAGGAGACCGCCTTAAGTGGAGTAGAAACCGCCTTAAGTAGAAAGGATCTCTCCTTTTATGCCCGTTTCTCGGACGGGATTCCCGGCAGAGCATTGGACCTGGTTCAGGGGAGTTGGTTTGGTGAGTTGAGATCAGGAGCTGCCGAGATCTACTTCAATCTTGATAAGTCCGGTGAGCTGGATCTTTTCACCGGTGGCAACGATTTCTTCAAAGAGAATAAAGACCAGGTGGATACAGCCCTCAATATTATTAATAGCCTGATTAGAGATGAACTGTGCCTTCACTGGGGAACTAATGACAGGATAGTTAACATCGATCTGCAAGACCGGCTACAAGCTGCCTATCAGAGAAAACTGGCTATTCTTACCAAGCGAAGAGAGTACAAAGAAAAGGACACCGGCTTCATTCGCTGGCATGATGAAGGTACGGAAGGCTTCAACGCGGAGGAGCAAGAGCTGCATCTTAGATTGACACATGCCGCCGAAGTTATTGAAGATAGCAGAGAAGCACTACAAAGAAATGTAAATTTTGAGTTGACAATCACTCGTTTGCTGCTGCAGCTAAAATATGTAGCATCGGGCGAAGAACTAATAGAAAGCAGAAAAGATGAAAGATTTAGTTAATATCCAACTACACGGACAATCGCGTTATTATCAAGCCGATGCCCGTGACCTGGTTTTACAGCAGGGCAGTAATGTTATTGTTGAAGACGATAACGGCCAGGCTTTTGCTGAGGTAATGGACCCTCCTTACAAGCTTCCTAAAGCCATTTATCAGGAAGAGCCTCTCCAGATTATCAGAGAAGCAAATGAGGAAGACTTAAAACATTTTGAAGAAAACAGTATTCAAGAAACAGACGCTTTGACTATTGCAAAAGAGCGGGTGGCAAATCATGGTTTGGAAATGAATCTGGTTTCTGCTTATCTGCCCTTTGATAATAATAAGCTACTTTTTTATTTCACAGCGGACGGCAGAATAGACTTTAGAGAGTTAGTACGCGACCTGGCCTCAATATTTCATACCAGAATTGAGCTTAGGCAGATTGGTGTCAGAGATGAGGCCGGCATGATAGGCGGACTAGGCGTTTGTGGACGTGAGCTTTGCTGTGCATCCTTTTTGCATGACTTCCAGCCTGTTTCCATCCGCATGGCGAAAGATCAAAATTTGTCCATGAATCCCTCCAAAATCTCCGGGTCTTGCGGCAGGCTCCTTTGCTGCCTGAATTATGAGCAGGAGGCTTATGTCAACGCTGCAGAGAGACTGCCTGCCAGAAACTCTAAGATCAGATATAAGGGAGAGGTGGGCACGGTTGAGAGTGTGAATCTACTAAAAGAGACTTTGCAGGTAAGATTTGAGCGCGAAGATGAAGCAGAGAGAATTGAGCTCAAGGTAAGCGAAGTTCGAGTCCTTCATGATCCCTCCAGGAAAAAGTGTGATCAGAATGAGGGGTGCACTGCTTGTCCGTCTCAAAACAAGCAGCAACAGAAGTCCGGGCAAGATTAGTTCAGGATATTATTGTTCGGTCACTTATTACAAGCAACAACAAGGGTTCGGCAAGATCAGCAAAAATAAGATCATTGCGCCTTGGCATTTGCAATTGAAAAAAGCGACATTAAAAAGAGGGCATCTCTTTTGAGATACCCTCTTAATTTTGCTCCTTGCCCTGATAAGGGCTTATGTGCACAGGCGTTGCACTTGACTCGGTGGTGATCGAGATTAGAAGCTGATTTTCAGTTTAAAAGTGTTCCTGCTCGGTACGGGCGATGATTTCGTTTTGCAGCTCAAGGTCGAGGTTGCGGAAATAATCGCTGTAACCTGCTACCCGGACAATCAAGTCACGGTATTCTTCCGGGTTCTTCTGTGCCTCGATCAGTGTGTCTCTATTTACAACGTTGAACTGGATGTGGTGTCCGTCCTTGTCGAAATAGGTTCTGATCAGATTTCCCATCATGCGGAGTCCATTCTCACCTTTTACCAGTGAAGGAGTGAACTTCTGGTTCAGCAATGTGCCGCCGGTACGGAGATGATCCATTCTGGCTGCGGAGTTTACTACTGCGGTAGGGCCGCCTCTGTCGGCGCCCTGCACGGGAGAGATACCTTCAGATAAAGGTTTATGAGCGAAACGCCCATCCGGTGTGGCTCCAATAACGCTGCCAAAGTAGACATGGCAGGTAGTAGGAAGCATATTGATTCTATATTTTCCGCCCTTATAGGTCGGCTTACCGGTTACGATATTTGCATAGGTATCAAAGATTTCAAACATGATATTGTCAGCGTAATCGTCATCATTGCCGTACTTGGGTGTATCGATCAAGAGCTTGGAGCGGAAGGCTTCATGACCTACAAAGTTATCGTCCAGGATCTTGAGGAATTCAGAGATTGACAGCTCTTCTTTGTCAAAGACGAGATACTTAAGTGCAGACATAGAATCGGTTACCGTACCGATGCCTACACCTTGCAGATAGTTCGTGTTATAGCGAGCTCCGCCGGCGTTGTAGTCCTTGCCTCTGGCGATACAGTCTTGAGTAATTGTAGATAGGAATGGGACTGGCATCTGTTCGGCAAAGATAGAATCGATCACATTAGATCCGGCTATCTTGATAGAGACGAAATGCTCTATTTGCTCAGCGAAGGCTGCCATAAGTTCTTCGTAACTCTTATAGCTGTCAGGCTTGCCGGTGTGCAGTCCCAGCTGCTTACCTGAATAAGGATCATAACCGTCATTGAGTGTAATCATGAGGACTTTAGGCAGATTAAAATATCCGGTCAGGATATAAGCCTCTCTGCCAAAGCAGCCGGTCTCAACGCAACCGCTGGACCCGCCCATACGAGCATCAGCCAAAGTTTTTCCTGCGTTCAGCATCTCCTGTATGATCGCTTCAGTGTTATAAAAAGCAGGCTGTCCCCATCCTTGACGGGAGACTTCACAGGCGCGATGCAGGAAACGATCAGGTGTTTTGCGACTGATCTGGACATTGGAACTGGGCTGCAGCAGCTGCATTTCGTCCATTGTGTCGAGGATAAGATAGCTGACTTCATTGACACCGTCTTGTCCGTCAGGTCTGATGCCGCCGGTGTTGATATTAGCAAAATCTGTATAGGTGCTGCTCTCCTTTAGCGTAATGCCGACCTTGGGTGGCGCTGGTTGATTATTAAACTTAATCCATAGACACTCAAGCAGCTCCCGGGCTTTGTTGTCGTCCAGAGTGCCGTCTTTGACATCCTGGCGGTAGAAGGGAATCAGGTGCTGGTCCAAACGTCCGGGACTGAAAGCATCCCAGGGGTTAATCTCCAAAGTGACTCCCAAGTGCACAAACCAGTACATCTGGATTGCCTGCCAGAATGTCTGCGGTTTCTCAGCGGGTACAACACGACAGTTTTCCGCGATTTGTAAGAGCTCTTCTTTGCGCTGAGGATCTTCTTCCTTCTCAGCCAGCTCGGCAGCATATTCGCTGTAACGACGTCCCAATGTAATGATGGCTTCACAAGCGATGCGCATCGCCTTGAGTTGCTCTGCTTTGTGAGCAGCCTCTAAGTCATTGGTATAGTCCAGATTAGCCAGTTCTTCATCGATTTGCTTAATGCGGTCATTGAAGCCTCTGGAATATATTTCATCGGATCCCACGGTATGACCGGGACCCCTTTGCTCCATGAACTCAGTAAAGATACCGGCAGCGTATGCATCTTTCCATTCATCGGTCATCAAAGACAAAATCTTGGTACGGGTTGAGCGGTTTTCCCAGAAGGGGATAAAAGTCTCTTCTTGAATTTTGAAGTATTCGTCCTCGACCTTAAAGGAGATAAGCTCACGCTGGTTCATAACTTCCAGATCTTCCAGTGTATGACAGCAAAGCTCGGGGAATGTTGGAGCGGCTTGTGGTTTCTCGCCCTTCTCGCCGACAATCAGTTCTCCCTCACCCAGGTGTAGTTCTTTCTTCTCCATTAGATCTTTAAAGAAAAGAGCTCGCAATACAGGTACGGATACCTGTCCTAAATATTTCTTGTAGACGTCGGTCTCGATCAGTGCTCTCTCAATAGAGATTACCGGTTGAGTCGAGACAGACTCTTTCCTCAGTTTTTTGGTTCTTTCACTAATGCCTCGATTGCTCATTTCAGATTAGGCGTTAAATTCGCCATCCCCCTTTTCTGTTCTATTTATTAAAGTGGCCTTGAGTTTTATAAATTCATTATATCTAAGGCACATTGTTTATTAGATAACATTAGACACGAGAATCGCGCCGCCGATCTGTGTTTGTTGCAGGCCTTTGCTCCTGTATATCTCCAGAGCCTTTTGCATAAATTCCGTTGTCGGAGGCTCAAACAGCCTTTTTTTGTCTGGAATACCGATGCGGTCAAATTTATCGCTGCCGAAGCGATGGTAGGGTAACAAAGATATGGTGCTGGGATTGGTGTTTTCGGCGATCCATTCTGCCATGGAGGCCAGATCCTCTTCGCTGCCGTTGAAGCCGGGTATGACAGGAGTCCTCAAATGTATAACAGCTCCATTATTGGATAGCCAGATGAGATTATCGAGAATACGTTCGTTTGAAGAACCGATAAACTCCTTGTGTTTTTCAGCATCCAGATGTTTGAAGTCGTAGAGGAAGGAATCGGCATACTTCGCTGCGGTCTGAATATTGGCCAATGGCACATGTCCGCTTGTGTCGATAGAAAGATCGATACGCTCCGCCTTAATCGCCTTCATCAACTCCTCCAGATTCTTCATGTTCTGGGACAGTGGTTCTCCGCCGGAGAAGGTTACTCCGCCCTGAGAACGATCATAAAACGGCCTGTCCCGCAAAACTGTATGCATGATTTCTTCCAGTGAGTATGTTTTAGCACTCATTACCAGAGATTCAGTAGGGCAGACTGCAGCACAATCGCCGCAATTAGTACATAAGGCACGGTCAATCGTGGGACCAACTTCCGGATTGTAGCTGATAGCATCGACCGGACACACGTGCTCGCAGGCAGCACATTGTATGCAGCGGTCAGGGAAATACATCAGAACCGGATTGTAATAGAGACCTTCAGGATTATGGCACCAGGCACAACGTAAGGGACAACCAGAGAAAAACAAAGTAGTCCGGAGGCCTGGCCCGTTTTCCATACTGAGTCTTTGCAAGTCAAACAGTTTGTACATTCCTAATGATTGCCTTCCTGATTTTGATATGTTAAAATTTCAATATATTGAAATTATTTACTCTATATAAACATTATAGTATATATTAACAAAAGGTCAACCAGTATATTCGGCAATATGGAGGGGAATATTGATGGATATAGCACAGGGAATTGGGCAAAGAATCAAAAATATGCGTAAGGCTAAGAATCTGACGCTTAAACAGCTTAGCGAAATGACTGAATTATCTAGTGGTTTTTTATCACAATTTGAACGCGGTATGACGAATATTGCCATAGATTCTCTAAATAGAATTGCAGTGGCATTAGGCGTTACCCTCGACAGTTTACTCAAGGTTAAGAATACTGAGGTAGATGGCATAGAGGTTATCCGTTCATATGAGAGGGAGTCAACACAGATTTCTCCTCAAATCATCCAATACATGTTAAATGCGCATCCGGAGAAGCTTTCTTTTCTACCGCGGATTTTCAGATTATTGCCACTGCACCAGAAGCAGACTATTGAGTTGTATGCGCATGAGGGGCAAGAATTTATTTATGTCTTGGAAGGCGCCATAACCTTATATATTGAAGACAATGCGACTATTCTCTATCCGGGCGATAGTGTGCAATTTGATTCTACCTCCCGACATAACTGGGCAAATTTGTCTCCCTTACCGGCAATTATCCTTACAGTCAGCAGCCCGAACCCTTTGATGCATGTTGATGACATACTGCAAAATGGTGATGAAGGAAATAATATTTGGTCTGAAGCGAACACCCTATAGGGAAGCAGCAACTGCATAACCGGAACGGATAACTTCAGGCAGTCCTTTGCTTCCTGCGGCCGCGCCGGCAACACCTACCCTGGGTGTGACATAGGAATTTTGGATCATATGGAAAATCTCATAACCATAGTCACTTCCGGTGGCCACAATGATTATATCAAAGCGGTTTTGTGCCAACATTGCCAGGGTGATTTCTGTCTGGGGATAATAGAAAAAGTCACCGTTGTTCTCAGCTCTGTGCAGTTTGGACAGTATTAATTTATAGTATCTTTGCCAGCTGATTTGTCGTTCTTTTTCTACACTCATGTTTTTGTCGTAAGTTCTTGGCAAGAATTGATCACTGCTGTGCTCTTTCTGTAATGACTCAAGGGGCTGTTCTGACACTGCTTCTTCAATCAACAGTGATTCATAAGCGTTTTTATCCGGCAAAGATTCACCAGTATCTTCTGTAGCCAGAGAGGATTTTTGGGACATAAACTCCAGAACTGTATCCTTATTTAGAGGTTTACTATCCGGCAAATTTTCAATTTGTCTCTCACTGGCCTTTTTAGCCTCGCCGATGGTCAGGTCACCCAGATTGACAGTATTGATAACTGCACCGGAAGTCTCAAAGCTGGTATCTCCCTCTGCTTTGGCTAATAAAGTCGGCGTATCTTCGGCACTTTCCGCCGGCAGATTCGAGATAGTACCGGTAATCATATCTGGCTCTGCTTCGGTGGCTGTAGTCTTATCCGCTTCAATATCTGTTGAGATTTCTGAGTCTGTTTTATCCACGGATAAAGAGGGTGTCTCTGTCGAGGTGCCGGAAGTCAAATCGTCAATATCTGCCGGCAGATTTGGCAAAGATTCGTTAGTTGTCGGTTCAGAGTTTAGTTCTGCGTCAGTACTTCCGGACAAAGCTTCCTCGTCATATTTTGCTGACCTGATAACATTAGCGCCTTCGCCGCTAAATTGTGGTGATTGAGCTTGTGAGAAGGAAGCCTCGGCGGTCTCAAGTTTTGTAAAAATATCAGCATCAATGTCAGTGTGAGTGTCAGTAGAAACATCAGTGTCAGTGTGAGTAACTGAGTCAGAGTCAGTGTGAGTAAATGAGTCAGTGTCGGTGTTAGCGTAAGCGTAAGCATCAAAGTCAGCACTGGTGTCAGAATCAGTATCAGTATCTGAGAGGGGGGGTGGAGCGCTTTGTTGGCGAAGATAGTGCTCGAGTGGGTTCTTATGCTTGTCGAAGAGGGATACTTCGAAGCCTCTTTCCCAAGCCGTAAGGGCGACTTGCATTCCTGCAGGTCCGGCACCGATTACAGCAAGCCTCGTGCCTGGATATACGGCGGGGAGATCTTGCGGGTAAATCGATTCTTTGCCGGTACGGGGATTAACTGCACAGCCTGGAATGGATCCTGGGAAAAAGGACGGAGCGCAGCCACCACGGCAGAGAACACAATTGTTTTGCTGGACCTCTCTGCCTGCGTATGCCAGGTTAGGCCAGTCCGCTTCAGCCAGTAGAGCACGGCTCAACACCAACGCATCTGCAGTATCGTCCAGGAGTGCATATTCACAGACGGATGGCTGTGACCAGGCAGAAGGCATTTCAGCAAAAATGAAAAAGTTGCCTCCGTCTTTCGAGAGAGCAGAGCGCAGCCTTTTGGCTGACTGCAGAGTTCCGCCAAAGGAATCATCAGCCTGGAGGAGTACACCATTTAGACCTGATTGTTTGAAGTTTTGTAGTAAGGTCAAATCGGTATTTATCGGCGCGGCTCTGAGAAATAGCGGAAAATCTGCCGGCAAAGCCCGGCGTAATTGTGCCGCCAGGTTAAGCAGATACTGAGTTGGTGTTTTATAGTAAAAACTTAAACTTTCGTCCTGACGGGCGAGCAGCCAGCCCAGATAGGTGCCCGGCGCCGCATCCAGATAGATCGCATCAACGCCTGCTGCGTGCAGATCGATGGCACTTTGTTTCATCTCTTCTGTCAAGCGGTTAAGCCTTCTGGTGCCGAGTCTCTTGCCAAGCACCGGAGGTGAAAGACCAACTGCCAGACGGCAGCCAAGCTGGTTTAGCTCATTGGCCAGTGCCCCCCATTTGTCCGCGTGAGAGTTTGCCTGCCCGACAAAAGCCAGCGATAATCCCGCTGCTGCGCGTTCCCGCAGAAAAGCAGACAGTTCAGGACCAGGTTCCGTAATTGCCTGGATCTTACCTACTTCAACAGGAGCAGCCCAGAATATGCGATTGTTTAGCTTAAGATTTTGTATCTCCAACGGAGAGAACATGAGCGAATAGGGGTATATCTCTTCAGGATCGATGTGATTGATCTCTGTAGGATCAGCTTGAGAAATTTTTTCCATGTACTCACCCCCAATAATGAAAGTTATAGGCTATATTATATTTTACCTATAATAGACAATTGTCATGTTACAGTAGCCTTACGATTGGATTAGTCAGATAAAACGAGAATAAGGCAGATTACCGCACGAAGCGCCACTTAAGATTTGGCGTGCCGGCTAGCGGAGAAGTTGTGAATTTTGGCGACCTTGAGGCGAATTATATTTTTTACTGTTTTTATATACGGTGAGATAGTTTTTTCCGTTAACCGAGCCCCCGTGAGTTTCAACTTCCAGGATGAGCGTGTCGGCCAATCCAGAGATATTGTCTTATTCGTTGCGTTATACTTTAGATATCAAATATTGGTCGAATCAGGCTGAAAATTATTTGGAGGAAAACATCATGAGAGAAATTATTGCGACATCAAAAGCACCAGCTGCGGTGGGAGCCTATTCCCAGGCCGTCAAGAAGGGTGGGCTGATCTATGTCTCGGGACAGTTGCCTATTAATGCTGAAACAGGAGAGATGAGCACCGGCAGTATGGCTGAACAGACGACAATCGTGATGAATAATATTCGAGAAGTTGCTCTGGCCGGTGGAAGCGACCTTAGCAGAGCACTAAAAATCACAATCTTTCTAACTGATTTGGGAGATTTTGACGAGGTTAATCAAGCATATGCTAAGTTTTTTGAGAAAGACCCTCCTGCCCGCTGCTGTTTCGAGGTGAGTGCACTCCCTAAAGGCAGTAGAATAGAAATAGATGCCATTATTGGTTGAATCCGGTTTTTGTCGAACTCTGGTATAGCTTATAGATTATTGAGCCGGAATAACAGCAGCTGAGATAGATTCCGGTGACAGATTCGAGATAATATCGGTTATAATTCTTGGCTCTACTCCGGTAGCAGTACTCTGATCGGTCACAACATCTGTCAGGATTCCTGCTCCTGTTTTTTGCGGCGGAGGTTTTGAATACTTCCAGCACATCTGGTCTGCAGTACAGCGAGAGGACTACTTTTTATTTAAGGAACTGATTCATGCAGTGCCGGATACAGAAGATTGTTCAAAGTAAACGCTGATTGCAAATAACGCATTGCTGTCATAGAATAAACAGGCTCTGTCCCAGTGGTCTAATGGATATGACAGCAGTTTCCGGAACTGCTGATGCGGGTTCGATTCCTGCCTGGGACGCCAGCAGCGTGACGCTGCACCAACATTCGCAAGCTGCTTTGGCGGTTTGCGAATGTTGTTTGCCCGGGATAGGTGGCAACTAGATAGTCGAAGCATAATAATCCACGAATTATTAGGTTGCGAACCTTATTGGATCGCAGCTTTTGTAAATGGCAGCGATTTTTCCAGTTGGCTGCCTGCGCCAACCGGCCACTCCTTCTGAAATTATTCCATCTTTTACGGTCTACACTCACTGCTAAATGTGACTGCGGCGAATCCCATCTGGTGAGTTATCGCCCACTGCTAAATGTGTTTAGCGATGAAATCCCAGATGGCGTTCAATACTTCCTGACTCCAAAAATCATTTTCATGGTCTGCTCCGTCAACGCAGATCATCTCAGCCACCGTGCCATGATCTTGCAGAGCCTTATACATGAGGAGGGATTGCTCATACCTGACAGTTCTGTCCTCATCTCCATGGAGAAGTAGGAAAGGCGGATATGTCTTTTCAGCGTCAAGCCAGTGAACAGGACTAATCTCGCGTACTTTCTGCATGTCCAGACTGCCGTCCTCCCGACCGAGAAATTGCTCAAGACCTGACTCCAAGGTTGACGCCTTTTCCAGTTTTTGCTTTTGTTTATGCAGTTGTTGTCCGGGAGGCAGACTCTTTATTT
>DUPE01000020.1 GCA_012838475.1 Clostridiaceae bacterium | reverse complement strand
GCTCTGGCATATATCAGCGGTGTAAAAGGATCCGTGCTTGTCTCTTCATCTACTTTCATCACTGTCTTGTTAGCGCCATTTGTCGTTAAAGAGGATAAATTTAACCGCGGCAAGCTTTTTGCGCTGATCCTTGGCTTTGCCGGGATTATTGTGGCAAATATCGACAAAGGATTCGATCTCAATTTCACTTTGCGAGGTGAAGGGTTTATGTTGATATCCGGCGCTTTTACTGCTTTGGTGGAAACGCTGATTAAGCCTAAGGGCAAGGGGATAGCTGCACCGGTAATTACCTGGGGACAGCTGCTATTTGGCTCAATTCCGCTGATAGTGATTGGATATATCGGACTTGAGCATAAGCTAAACTGGAATGCTGCAGCAGTCATGCTGCTCATCTACTCAGCAATTATTTCTGCTGTTGCTTTTATTCTCTGGTATGAGTTGCTCAAGGTCAACGATGCCGGCGAGCTGGCAATTTATCGCCTTTTCATCCCTATATTCGGTTCTATATTGTCCGCGATATTTATTCCGGGAGAATTATTTACTGCTTATTTAGTCTTGGGGCTGATACTGGTGGTGCTTGGCATAATGGTCTTGAATACTGTCGGAAGAAAAAAGTATACCACTGATAATTAATTCTCAGTCTCATCTCCAGCTACTGGAGCTGTCAACAGATCGGCAACGTTAATCACAGGTATCATTACCGCGTCCCTGCCGTCCTGACAGGATATTGTGTGTATGTAACTCCGAATAAATGGGATTAGTAAATGTAAACTTGAGAATAATATTGCTTCTTCTAATTCTTCTTCATTTAATAAACCGGTTGATGTAAAATATCCAACGATTGTAAGCTCAATATCCGCCAAACCTGTAACGTCAGTTTTTATCTCCACTCTGAATTTCTCTGGATCTTCTTCGGATCTTTGAATGAGCGGGTCTAAACGAAAAGAACCTTGATATTCGCCTTCAATTATGTTCCTAATATATGAACAAGAAATCACTTCATATCTTTCCAACTTAAATGATGCTTGCATAAAAATACCTCTTTCTTATGCTAAAGCTCGATTGGTCTCATTCCTTCGCTTGAGATTCAAACCAGTCTTATGTTTTTCCAAACTAATTGAATAGCTTTGTTGATTGCTTTTGTTAGCGCTATTTGAATTTTCGCAAAAATTTATCACTTTTGTGTTGTTAAAGTTTCTAACATTAACATTTAAATATGGTTCAAAGTATATTTGAAGATTTGTTTCTAATGCAGCAGCTATTTTTTTCAATGTTTTCAAAGTTGGGTTTGCATCAGCTGATTCGAGCTTACTTAGATCACTTCTGTTTATATTGATTCGTTTCGCTAATTCTGCTTGCGTAAGATCATTATTTGTACGATATTCTAGAAGGGCTTGTGCAATCACGAAATCTGGCTCCAATTCATAATAAGCCGCTCTGAATTCTTCATCTTTCATTCTCTCTGTTAAATAATTATGTCTTAGTCTCATTTTTCTTTTCCCTCCTGCATATATAATCATTTCTCCTACTATTTGCAGTATTAACTTCTTTACGTGGAGTTTTATTTTGTTTTTTTAAAAAGCCATGAAGGTATATTATGTGGTCTTTATCATAGTAATAATAAACAATTCTTGGCCATGCGTTATCAATTTCAGCTTTGATTTCGTATAGACCATCTCCCAGATTGCGTACAAATCTGAATGGACCTTGATCCCAATACGTTTCAAGATGATCCATATATCTCAGCATTTTAGCTTGTACCTTGACGCTTTGTTTGTTAATCCATTCTTCAACAGGGCTTTTTCCAGTAGTAGTTGTATAAAAAACTCCCTGTAGTTTTTTCCCCATTTGTCAATCCCCTAGTAAATCTATTCATAATATAGTTGGTTATAACCAACACGTCAAGTATTTTTGACACAAATATCAATAGATTAGTGAATCATGCCAAAGCACTAAAGATATATAGTTGGTGTCATAAAGCAATAGTGATCAAATTTTTTTGTTATAGGATTGTGCTCTGAAAAGAGGAAGCTCAAAAGCAAGGGAGTGAGAATATTTCGGTAGGTTGATACCTTTGAGATCTTGTTACAATCTCTAATCTTTTGCAGTATCAGAAATTATGTCTGCACCTCCTCGTCAACTATTGGCCGGAGGAATTCTGATTTGTTCCTATAGATGGGGAGGAGCGGACATCGTGTACAGTCGCGCCAAAGGGCATTAAAGCCAGCTTAGCCAGCTTAAAGTGCTGTAGTCCAAAGGGAATTCCAATTATGGTCATACATAGTACGACACCCTGAATCGCAAATGCGACACTAAGCCAAAATCTGGAGAGGTATTTATATCCGCAAATATCTACTCGATTTGTTCAATTGAGATCAGTCCCAAGACGGGTTTTTTGAGCTGCTGGGTCATTTCCAGTGAGCGTACTAAGTCTTGAAGTTCTGTCTTGCGGGAGCGGGTAAGGACAAGGACAGAGTCTGCTTCTCTTAGTTTGTCTATGGAGGATATATTGTTTGAGATTGAGCCTACGGGGAGGAGCTCAAATTCAAGGATATCATTTCGGGCTGCTTCGTTGTTGAGGGCAGCAATTGTCTCCATATTAGCCGGTGTTTCGGCGGTAAGAACGGCGATGATCGCGGGAGAAGTGCAGTCTGTCTTAGTTTGAGCATCGCTGTCTGCTTTATATTTAGCGTTTCTCTCTGTCTTAGTTTGAGCTTCGCGGTCTGCTTTTGTTAGAGCGATTCCGTCTGCCATGGTTTGAGCAATGTTTTCCGGTTGCGTTTGGGCTTCGCTAGAGTCAGTCGTTGCAGAAGAGTCAGCATGGTCAATTACACTGTCAGCAACTATGTAAGTTGACGTATCGGCTTCTGAATTAACAAGTCCGGCGATATCCGGGAGATCGCAAGCAGTGTGAGTTGTCTTTGCTTCATTGAGGCCTTGGATAACTTTGGCAGCATAGATGACGCTGTCTTGAGTTGGTTTGGCGTTGCGCAGTTTGGGGCGCAGATACAGGCGTTCTATCCAGCGGTCAAGACCGGAGCCGAATCTCTTGCTTTCCTTTTTGTCCTCTGGGGCAGGCATAATAATCTCGTTGATATAAAGAAGGCCGATTCTATTGGCGAAATCATCCGGATGCATTAACTTTCCGGCGGAGGCGCCGCGATAGAAGTTCCAGAGCAAGGCGACCAGGATGCCGACGATTAGTCCGCCAACGGCATAGAAAGGAACGCTGGCTGATGCTGTAGCGCCTTCAACGCCATCTTCAGCTGCCGCTTCTGCCTCTCTGATCTTTTCTTCGGTCAATCTCTCAGCTTTGTCTATCCTTGCCTGCTCCTCAGCAAGTTCAAGTTTTTCATCCAGAGTAACTCCATATCCGCGATAATTTTTTTCTATTTCTTCCAGTTCGGCTGTGGAATCTTCCAGTCTAATTTCCAGACTCTGGCGCTCCTCAGCGATTGCCGGATTGCGGACAGTTCTGTAAGATTCATTTTCAATTGTGAGGGCATGCGGATAGGAATAGGTAGCCTGGTTTTCCATCTCCTGGGAAATAAATTTCTGAGCGGCTTCACTCATGCTGCGCACAGTCGCCATATCCGGACCCGTGATCTCGAAACGAATGGTGTTGCCTTCTTGCATACTGATATCCACCAGCTCGCGCAGGTTTGTGCCGGAGATCAAGGCATTGTTTTCTCTTTCCAGATAGGTGAAAAAGGCGTTGCTGCGAGCAGCACCCAAATAATCAAGACTTAGGAGCAGTTGTCTTTGCTCGATGATATCTTCAGTTTCGCCGGTGACGTTGTCCATGCTGACAACTAATTCGAAGACTGCCAGTGGTTGGTTATTTCCGTCTATGGCGAGATAGACACTGTTGCTGAGGCGTTCTGCCAGAACGTCGATACGTGATCTGAGAAATTCCATACGTTTGTCGTAGCGGAGAACAGTAATATCCTTGGCGACAACTTCGGCATGGACTGACTTGAGCTCCTCATCGGTCAGGATGGCTTCCTCATCATCCTTTTCTATAGGTGTGGGTGCTGTTGGCCTTGTAGTTGTCTGAGAGCGGTTACGGTAGAGGGCGACACCACCCAGCAAGACTGCGCCAATAATTGCGAAGACAATTATTTTGCGCCAGCCTCTAAGTGCGAAATAGATAAAATCTCTCAGGTAATATGATTCGTATTCGTGTTCTTGCATTTTCCGCTCCTCTTGTTGCTTAGTTATGCAATCAAAAATATCTAAAGAACTAATCAGTTATTTGAAGACAATAGTTGGTATGTATGTGTTATTTGCTCGTATCTTCATTTATAACATTGCTTTTGAAAAGCATAACTAGAAGAGTCGTTTTTTGCAAGCAAGTAACTGCTGCCCTTGCTTTGTCATGTGTGATGCTTCAACGTCATAGCGTTGACTGCGACTATGATAGTGCTAAGAGACATCAGGATTGCACCGACGGCAGGGGAGAGGAGTATGCCAATCGGAGCCAGGATGCCGGCAGCCAGGGGGATGGCAATAATATTATAGCCGGCTCCCCACCAGAGATTTTGCCTCATCTTGCGGCCGGTATTCTTAGCCAGAGTAAGAATATGCAAAATATCCGCAGGATCACTTTTGACCAGAATAATATCAGCAGATTCTACAGCTACATCTGTTCCTGCTCCAATTGCTACGCCAATGTCCGCTCTGGTCAGACTGGGGGCGTCGTTAACGCCATCTCCGACCATCATGACGGTATGACCTTTATCCTGATATTGCTTGATAATTCTCTCTTTATCTTGTGGAAAGAGTTCGCTGTGATACTCTGACATTCCAAGTTGATCTGCAGCCACTTTGGCCGACTGATGATTATCTCCGGTGAGCATTATAGGTGTAATTCTTTGGCTAAGAAGTTTTGTAATCATCTCTTTTGCTGCAGGCTTGATTTGATCGCCTTGAGCAACGATGCCTATGTTTTTCTCTTCAATTAAGAGGTAGCTTACTGAGTTGCCGATAGAGGACAGGACAATGTATTCATCTTCATTTAAGGAAATGGAATTATTTCTCAAGTACGAGGCACTGACAACCTTCATGTCCTTACCATTCACTTGTCCGCCGATGCCCTGACCGGGGATATTATTGACATTGAAGGTGTCGGATATTGGGAGCTCAAGTTCGGCAGCCTTATCCAGAATACCTGCAGCGAGTGGGTGAGTAGAGGCCTTTTCAAGTGCAGCCATAAGGCTTAATACTTCCTCATCAGAATAGTTATCTGAATAGGAATAAAAGGCATTGACGGTAAAATCTCCTTCAGTTAAGGTGCCGGTCTTGTCCATCATAACGATGTCTACTTTTTGGGCTGCTTCCAGGGACTGTCTTTTTTTAACCAAGAGCCCATTTTGTGCGCCAAGTGAAGTTGATTTGGCTGTCACCAGTGGGACGGCCAGCCCGAGAGCATGTGGACAGGCAATGATAAATACTGTGACCATGCGCTCTACTGCGAGGCTAAGGTCAGTTATTACCAGCCAGACTGCAAAAGAGATTACACCCACGAACACTGCGACATAGAATAACCACTTTGCTACTTTGTCGGAAAGAGTCTCAATATGAGATTTTTCACGCTGAGCG
>DUPE01000176.1 GCA_012838475.1 Clostridiaceae bacterium | reverse complement strand
GTCGATGACGATACGGTCTGGCTGGAGTCGATCTATGTGGTTCCGGCGATGCGACGGATGGGGCTTGCGACAGAGCTTTTCCGGACGGTTGAGGAACTGGCTGTCGTCTGCGGAGGCGATACGGTCTATAACTATGTGCATCCCAACAACCACCCCATGATCGCCTTTTTGAAGCGGTACGGTTATGACGTCCTGAATTTGATTGAGGTCCGCAAAGCATATAAGGATGAGAATCTGGCTGATACGGTTCAGGTTGGGGAGCATCCGTTTCGGTATTAGCTGAGTTTCTGAGTTTGCAGAGAATTAGAGTTGGGTATGTTTCAAGTTTCCAGCTGGCAGTGACAGGTCGGCACCGGTGGTTTGCCGGTTGCGTGTGTCTCCGATGATATTTCGAATATTGATTCAAAAATCCAGTGAATTTCTCATGCATAGCCTTGTCAAATGCGATACGATGAGTCGGGATTCACGGGGGAACTTAGTGTGGCATTCGTGCTGGGCTTTTGCTTAAACAGCGAACCGAGACATGAGGCAAGAAAGCATAGTTAATTTGTTCTATAATAAGTAAGGTTTTGTGCGTGTGACCTCACATCGATACACGATGACTATGGAAGTCATTTGATAGTGTGGTCAATACGATGTGGGATAAGGCGTTTGTTTAGGGGGACGATGGTAAGGTCAGTGGAAGACCGTGGTTTAAATTTGCTTATCGTCGGTGCCGGTGCTCATGGCCGCGTTGTCTTTGAGACCGCTCAGGCACTGGGATCCTTCCGAAGAATTGATTTTCTTGATGATGTTGCCATCACTGCGATTGACAAAATTGAGAACGGACTGCTGAACTATCGCAACGATTTCCAACAAGCTTTCGTCGCGCTTGGACAAAATGATCTTCGCAAACACTGGTTCTACCGGTTAAGGGAAGTGGGCTACGAAGTTCCGTCGCTGATTCACCCAAATGCCTACGTGAGTGCTTCTGCCAAGCTTGCTGCCGGAGTGGTGGTCTTGCCGAATGCAGTAGTGCACACCAATGCTCGGGTTGATCTAGGTTCAATTATTGGCATTGGAGGCTTGATCGATCATGATGCGATAGTTGAAGCGTTTTGTCATATAGACAGCGGTTGCATTGTGCCGGCTTACGCCATGGTACCGGCATATGCAAAGTTAAAAGCTGGGGTTGTTTACTCAGGTAGTACTGCACAATATTCATCTTCCATTGATACAGAGGCAAAGCATTGATGCTGTACCGAATTGTGAAGCGAATTGTCGATATAGTACTCTCTGCGGTTGGTTTGATCGTTTTATCTCCGATATACCTTCTGCTTGTGATTGCGATAAAGCTTGATTCCAGGGGCCCTGTTCTCTTTAAGCAAAAGCGTGTCGGCATTCACAAAACGCATTTCAAAATACTGAAGTTTCGCACGATGCGGATAGACGCACCAAAAGATGTTCCGACACATCTGATGAAGAATCCGGAGCAGTGGATAACGCGTGTGGGAAGATTTCTGCGCAAGACCAGCCTGGACGAACTGCCTCAGATTTGGAATGTTTTCGTTGGTAATATGAGCATCGTTGGACCGCGCCCGGCACTTTGGAATCAGTACGATCTTATCGCGGAGCGCGACAAGTATGGGGCAAATGATGTACCTGTCGGCTTGACAGGCTGGGCCCAGATCAATGGCAGAGATGAACTTGAGATTGAGGTTAAGGCGAAGCTGGACGGGGAATACGTGCAGAAAATGGGACTGATAATGGATCTGCGATGTCTCTTCGGGACGATAGTGAGTGTTTTGCGTTCTGATGGTGTGGTTGAAGGCGGAACGGGGAAGAAGCATTCATCTTTATCAGGCAAGGAGTAATTGATGCTATTAGTAACAGGCATTACAGGCCACTCAGGGAGTTATTTCTTGGATGAGCTAGTGAAAAATGGCTACGATGGAAGAATTCGGTGTGTTGTACGCGCGACATCAGATACTTCGAAACTTGACAACTGCGGCTTAGAAATTGAAAAAGTCATAGGTGATCTGGGAAATCATGATTTTATCAAGGATGTTATGCGTGGTGTTAAGGTAGTTATGCATATCTATAACATCCATCATTCAGTTGCTGTTCTCGAGGCCGCGATAGCTGAGCATGTCAATAGAGTAATCATGGTTCATACAACAGGAATCTTCTCAAAATTTAAATCTGCTTCAGAGGAATATCAAATTATCGAACGACGAGTACAAGCGATTGCAGCTGCTT
>DUPE01000031.1 GCA_012838475.1 Clostridiaceae bacterium | reverse complement strand
ACCCCAGCCGCAGTAAAAAACTGAAGGAATATCTTGACTAAGACGCTACCGGGGGGTAAGAAACCTGATGACAGGCTCAGACTGCTGATCGATTTGGTCGGTAGCTGTGAGCGGGTTATCGACATTGGCACAGACCATGCTCTGCTCCCGATTAGATTAGTAGAGGAGGGCAAGTGTGACTGTGTCATTGCGATTGACTCAAGCATAAGCGCCTTCAAAAAAGCACAAAGGAATATTGCCAAAGCCGGGGCAGGGGATAAGATAACTGTGCTTCATGGCAGCGGACTGGAAAATGTAGAGGTCAAAGTCGGAGATACACTGGTACTGGCGGGTCTAGGCGGGAGAGAAATCATTTCAATCCTAAGTGAGAAACTACCTCTGCCGGATAATGTCAGCATAATCGCTCAAGCTCAAAGTGATCTATTCCTAATGCGTGACTCCTTTGCATCTAACAACTGGGTATTTCTGGCAGAGGAGCTTGTAGAAGCAAAAGGGTATATCTATGTCATAGTTAAAGTATGTACCGGAGCGACCAGCGGAGAGGCAGTTGCCGGGAAAAAGTCTGCTGCAGGCGTTACGCCAAGCGGAGAACTATCATTGCTGGAGAAAGGGCTCGGTCCTCTTTTGTTGCAGGAGTGGGGCAGAAGGGGACCAACTGAAGTGGAAAAACGATACCTGCGACGGGAATATACTTATCGTAAATCGATAGCTGAACCTTCTAAAGTTGACTGGATTGTTCTTTCATATATAGAGTCGCTGATTAAATAAATAAAACAGGAAAAGCGGAATACGGCGATGATGCATGGGCTCTGCTCTCATATCCTACGACTTCTTGACATTGTCCACGGTTATGTTGACTTTATAAAGCAGGTTAATTTTAGTATAATAATATTACTTTGAGTGTACTGGGCAGTCGCTGCATACAGGCGAAAGCCATATGCGGAGGAAAGTCCGGGCTCCCAGGATCGTGGCGCCGGGTAACTCCCGGTGAAGGTGACTTTAAGGAAAGTGCAACAGAAAGTATACCGCCTGTAAAGGTAAGGGTGAAATGGTGAGGTAAGAGCTCACCGGCAGTCTGGTAACCGGCTGCTCTTGTAAACCCCGCCTGGAGCAACACCGTGATAGGAGCAATGGAGATCCGCAGCTCCCAGAGGTGGCTAGAGCTCTCTGGAGACAGTGAGCCAAGATAGATGACTGTCCTAGACAGAACCCGGCTTACAGGTACACTCAAAGCTTTTTATGGAGGCAAGATGGCTGACGCATATTTATCGAGAGGCGTTTCCCCAACAAAAGATGAAGTAAAAGCAGCTGTTTCCAGCCAGGATCAAGGATTGTATCCCGGCTCCTTCTGCAAGATAATTGCCGACCCTGCCGGTGATGATGACTGGTGCGCAGCCATCCATGCTGATGGTGCAGGCACTAAATCTGCAGTAGCATATATGATGTATCAGGAATCAGGAAATCCCAAATGGTTTGGCGGCATTGCTCAGGATTCACTGGTAATGAATACTGATGATCTGCTTTCTATCGGATCTACAGGGCCTTTTTATCTTTCCAACACTATTGGACGTAATGCACATAGGATTCCCGGAGAAGTATTAAACAGCATAATTTCCGGTTATGATAACGTCATTGCCAGAATGCGAGATTCAGGAATTGAGATTGTTATGACCGGAGGCGAGACCGCCGATGTCGGCGATCTTGTACAAACCGTCATTTGTGACAGCACAGTTGTTATAAGGATGCTGCGACAAAAAGTCATCAACGCCGCCAATATCATTCCCGGGTTAGATATAGTCGGACTTTCATCAACCGGACAAACTATTTATGAAGACGCTGAAAACTCAGGCATTTCATCTAATGGTTTAACCGCCGCCAGGCATCTCCTATTGCATCATGATTATGCAAACAAATATCCGGAAACGTTTTCCCACACTATACCCAAGAATAAAGTGTACGTGGGGCCATATCATTTGGATGACAGGTTGCCCGGCAGCAGTATGATGATTGGAGAGGCTATACTTTCGCCAACCAGGACGTATTTGCCTCCGGTGACTGCAATGCTCGCTTTGTACCATGATGATATCCTGGGCATAATCCATTGCACAGGCGGCGGTCAGGTAAAGTGTATAGATTTCTCCAGCGGTATACGCTATGTAAAAAATCAGCTTTTTGCCACCCCGCCTTTGTTTCAAGCTATCCTTGATACCGGTGAAGTTACAGAAAAAGAAGTCTATCAAATCTTCAATATGGGACACCGCCTGGAAATATATTGCCGGCCGGAAGTATCCTCTGCACTTATATCTACAGCATGTGATTATAATCTGTCTGCCCAAGTTATTGGACATACTGAAGCCTGTTCTCCCATGCATAATGAAGTACAGATCAAAGATTTTCATTGGCAAAGGCACCTAGGTTACTGATCTAATATTTTTGACAGATAACAAGACATTTAGCCATAAGTTGTGTAAAATACGTGTTACAGTAATATTCTTCTCAACTGTGAGAAGAGAACATTTTTATTCTGATGCTATATAGAATTTTGATATAATTTTCTATCAGTTGTTGATCGGTCTGCGCCCGACAATGCGCAAATATTTATTAGTGAGGGAATTATCATGACAAGAGGACTTAAAGATTATTTCGGCGTAACAGACAAATCAAATGTGAAAAAAGGCTGCGTACTGGGATTGCTTAGCGGTATTATTGTTGGCGGCGTAACCGTATTATTGCTGGCTCCCAAGTCCGGCAAGGAGACTCGCGCTGACATCAAGGCCGGCATCGAAGTCGGAGTTGAAAAGGCCAAAGATCTGGGAGACAAAGCTTCTGCTGCTGCCCACAAAAAGTATGACGAAATTAAAACCAAACTGGCAAAAGAAGCAGAGGAAGTAATTGAAGAAGCAGAAGAAAAAGAAAAAGCAGAAAAATAATTGGCGAGAAGCCAAGTATCAACACAGAATCAATTTAGTAATTTTCGATTTTTGAAGAAGCTTTACAATGGTGTGAATTACCGAAACGATTGTTTTGGAGAATGATTTAGGAGATATTTATGTATACCCCTGTTTATCTGGCCGTCACAGTTGATCTTATGGACTTATTATTAGGACTTTTGCTTTTGAGCGGTACGATTGCTTTGATTGCTCTGGCTGTTTTAATGTTCAGGACTGCACAGACCCTCAAAGAAACGAGTTCTCTAATTAAGGAGAATAGACCTGCACTCAAGAGTACTGTAGACCAGTTGCCTGAGTTGCTTGATAAAGTAGACGATATTGTCGAAGATGTATCCTATATCACACAACAAGCCGGTGAATCTGTACCAGCAATCATTGAAGATGTTGAAACCATCACTGGTGCTTCTGCTGATCTTGTAGATACTGTGAGTACTGCTACTGTGGGTATAGTAGATTCATTGTCATCTTTTTTCAGTCGGAAAGGGAAGCACAAATCTTCTAAGAACACAGTCCAACAAATTTTTGCAGCTGTTAACGCGGCAAAGAAAGTCGTAACAATAATTCAGGACAAGAGTGAAAAAAGCAAAAGGAAGAAGAGTAAGAAGAATAAGAAGACGCTTTTCTAAAAAAAAATTATATAGACTTCAAGAGCGACTACAAAATGTAGTCGCTCTTTCATTAAAGTGCAATGTCATAAGTGTTATACTGTAGCAAATTACTTTGCGGAGGATGCCATGTCTGAACGGAGAATTGTCACCAATAACAGTTTATCCAGACAAGCTGATCGCAATTATGCGGTAATGGCATTTTTCTTACCCTTTCTCCTGCTTTCTATCGGATACGCAACCCGCGGGATATTTCCCTTTGGCGATAAGCACCTGTTAACTGTTGATCTATACCACCAGTATGCTCCTTTTTTATCTGAGCTAAGAACGAAAATATTAAGTGGTGAAGGTATCTTTTACAGTTTTGCGGGGGGGCTGGGAGTAAATTTCTATGCGCTTTTTGCATATTATTTGGCGAGTCCTCTAAATCTGCTCTTGTTGCTGTTTCCTGCGGCCTTCCTTACCGAAGGAATTTTCGTTTTGACGTTGCTCAAAATTTCCCTGGCCGGCTTCACCTTTAATATATTCCTGAGGAAAACATTTAACAGGCACGGACCATTAGCCGTCGGTTTTTCTACCATGTATGCTCTTTCATCCTATGTGATTGCATATGGCTGGAACATAATGTGGCTGGATTCTCTATATGTTGCCCCCCTTGTAATCTTAGGTATGGTTTATCTGATCCGTGACAGACAAATCTGGCTTTATACACTAAGCCTGGCCTACTTATTGTTTGTAAATTTCTACATGGCCTGGTTCGTCTGTCTAATGACGGCCATACTCTATATCCCATTTTTATTTCGTTTTTCTCCGGAAAACAGACCGATGTGGAAATTTCTTACATCACTCAAGATGGCGTTTTTCACCGCGCTTGGGATTGGCCTTTCTGCAGTTTTGATTTGGCCTACATATCAGGCATTACAAGTAACCTCAGCAGCCAATGATGCTTTTCCTTCAGGTCTGGAGAAGGTTGCCTCTTTGTTCGACTATTTTGGGCAGCATCTGCTTTTGGTTGAGCCTACTGTGCGTAGCGGTTTCCCGAATCTTTACACGGGCATATTTGTATTGCTTTTGATACCGATCGCGCTCCTGAGCAATAAAGTCAAGCTGCGTGATCGGGTACTTGGATTGTTGGCCATAACCCTAATGGTGTTGAGCTTTAGTTCCAATATCTTGAACTTCATCTGGCACGGTTTTCATTACCCCAATCAATTGCCTTACCGTAATTCTTTCATATATATTTTCATCCTGCTGACTTTTCTCTACGAAGGCTTGCCAGGTATTAGATTACTGCGCAGGGAAACAATTGTCGGATTTACTTTTTCACTTATATTGATGATGATAGTAGTTGAGAAGATAGGTGAGAACACGACTTCTGATTTCACTACTTTACTGAGCATAATATTTCTTTTGTTTTATGCCTTGATATTTGTTCGTTTGACAGATGACAGGAAGTATAAGAGGCCGATCACCTTGTTTTTATTGTCTGTCATGATTATCGAAATCGGTCTCTCAACCTCAATAGGTTTGTACTATCTGGACAAAAACGAGTATTTCGGCAGCAGGGAAGGATATGCCAGTGGTTCTACACCGGAATCTATTCGGACTTGTGCAACTCAGCTCAAAGCTAGTACGGATGACACTCTTTTTTACCGCTCTGAGGTGTATCCCAGCAAGACCTCGAATGACCCTTCCTTGTACGGCTTGGATGGGCTGACTGTCTTTGCCTCAACCATGGCTGAGAAGCCTGTAGGGTTCTTTAAAGATCTGGGAATGTTTAGCAATGGTATCAACAGCTATAAATACGATGGTTCAAATGTTGTAATTGATAGTCTCTTTGGCATCCGTTACTTAATTCTGAGAAATAAAAGCCACTGGCAGGAAAACACACGCGAACTTGTCATGTCTAATGAATATATAGATGTTTACGATAATCCCTTTGCTTTATCGATTGGATATGCCGCTTCTCCTGATCTGATTTCTTATGGCAGTCATAATGAAAACCCACTAGAGAATCAAAATCGTCTTTTGCAGGCTATTGAACCCGATTCATCCGGTGTATTTATTCCTGCACAAGTAGAAATTGATCCGGCCAGTCAAGCCGATTTATTCCCCTTTGATCAGTCTTCGGTCTTCAGTTTTGAAAAGGGTTCAGATGATGAAGCTGCTGAAATTAGTCTAACTCTTACTGCCGAAGAAGCAGGTACTTATAATCTGGCCTATGACATGAGAGGCCACAAAACATCTAACGGCAAAATCAGCATTGATGACAAAGTTTTTGATTTTGCCGCCAAGGCTATCGGCAATGCTGAAGTTGGTTATCTTGAAGCAGGACAAACAGCCTCGATAAAGTTCACTCTCAACTCAGATTCAGATAGAAGCGGTGAATTTGAGTTTTATGCTGCGAGATTGGATAGAAATTCCTTTGTTTCCAGCATTAGTAAGATAAAGTCAAATCAACTGCAGCTAGATCGCTTTTCCTCTGATTCCTTCAGGGGCACTATCGTTATGCCTGAGGATGGTTATCTGCTAATCACTGTACCTTATGACAGGGGCTGGCAAGCGACTGTTGATGGACAAAAGCAGGGAATAGATACGGTTGATGATTCGCTGATGGCACTTAAACTGTCTGCCGGAGAGCATGTAGTGGCAATGAACTTCGAGCCCTACGGATTCAGAGACGGCCTCATAGTCACTCTAGGTTCGCTGACTGTATTGTTGATCATTGCTCTCTTGCAATTGTTGTTGTTTCTTATCCGCAAGAAAAGAAGAACTGAAAACGACACTCCGCTTATGGTTCCGACTATCAGCCGGCAAAGGCCTATCTATGATTCAACAGACGAATATACCTATGAGGCAGATGAAATAATGCTCCCTGAAGTTAAGGAGATACACATGAAAGAAATAAAATTCTATCTATGTAAAGAGTGTGGCAATCTCGTCATTTTACTCAATGAAGGCGCAGGACAAATGGTCTGCTGCGATGAGCCCATGGTCTTGCTCGAAGCCATGACATATGACGAAAACGATTTCGAACATGCCCCCACTATTGAGAGAACAGATCATGGGATTAGAGCCAAAGTAGGTTTTATAGCACATCCTATGACAGAGGATCATTATGTAAATTGGATAGTCGCGGTACAAGGAAAAAGGTATCAAATTCAGTTCCTGGATCCAGGTGAAGAGCCTGAAGCTGAATTTAAAGTTAACAGCGATCCTGTTGATGTGTATGAATTCTGCAATCGCCATGGTTTGTGGAAAACCAGTGTGGAGTGAAGTTGTCTCACAGGTGGCAAATAATTGCTTTGTATTCTAATCTGTTAATGATATTTTACCAAAGGGGATAGAAAAAACATGACGAAAAGGATCGATTATATTTCGTGGGACGACTACTTTCTAGGTATTGCGCTGTTAGCTGCAAGAAGAAGCAAGGATCCCGGCACTCAGGTCGGGGCCTGCATCGTAACCCCAGCCAATAGAATCGTGAGCATCGGATATAACGGCATGCCTTTTGGCTGCAGTGATGATGAATTCCCTTGGAGCAGGGAGGGGGATACTCTGGGTACTAAGTATCCCTATGTCTGCCACGCGGAATTGAACGCTATTTTGAATGCCTCAGGACATGACCTCAGAGGATGTCGCATCTACGTCCCGCTGTTCCCCTGCAATGAATGCGCCAAAGCAATTATCCAATCCGGAATAAATAAGGTGATGTATCTGTCAGATAAATATAAAGATACTGACAATGTAATCGCCTCCAAGCGGATGTTCATGGCTGCCGGGGTCGAGTTGGTTCAATTACAGCCGGAAACAGAGGAAATT
>DUPE01000188.1 GCA_012838475.1 Clostridiaceae bacterium | reverse complement strand
CTATGTCACGATCTTTGGGCGCCACGTTATTTACAAGCTTATCGTCGATATATATCTCGCCTTCGGTAATCTCTTCCAAGCCTGCGATCATCCGCAGGGTGGTGGACTTACCACAGCCGGAAGGACCAACAAGAACAATGAATTCTCTATCGGAGATCTCTAGGTTAAAATTCTGAACAGCGACAACACCTTTGTCAGTAACCTGAAGATTTGCCTTCTCCTTTGAAGGATCATTCCCTTTCCTTTTTTTCTCATCAATATCGTAAATCTTTTTAACGTTTTTAAGAATAATCTTTGCCATAATATCAACTCATCCTTTTATTGCGCCTGCTGTCAGACCTTCCACAAAATATTTTTGAATCAGCGAAAACATTAATACGATTGGTATCGTTGTCGCTGTCCCCAGTGCCATCACAATTCCCCAATCAATTTGTACATTGCTAATATAGTTAGCTAATCCGACTGTCAATGTTTTCATAGAATCCTGTGATACCATCACACTGGCAAGCAGGTACTCGTTCCAGGAAAGAATGAAAACTAATATTGCTGTACTAAGAATACCCGGGGCACATAACGGAATCGCTATCTTGCGGAATACTGTGAATTCAGATGCCCCATTTACTAGTGCAGATTCTTCGATTTCACGAGGAATACTCTTAAAAAATGAAATCAAGAGCCAAATCGCAAAAGGCAAAGTCAACGCAAGATGTCCGATAATGACACCTAATAATGAGCTGATTAGACGCAGTTTTGAGACGACTCGGTACAGAGGAACCATTAACATAATCGGTGGGATACAATATGCAGCAAGAGATGATACAGTTATAATTTTTCTGCCGACAAAGCGGAACCGCGTTAAACCGTACGCACCAAATGTTGCAACTATGGTAACAACGACCGTGGTAATAGAAGAGACAATAAAACTATTTCCAAAGTACGTCAAAACCATGGAGTTTTGGAATGCTTTCTTGTACCACTCTAATGATATACTCTTAGGAAAAATTGTAGGTGGAGATGCGAACAGTTCGGTTGAAGGCTTAAGCGAAGATATCAACATCCAGTACAGAGGAAAAGCTATCATACCAATTGATAATGCTACTATAGCTCCAATTAGGCATTTCCTAAAAAGATGTTTCTCTCTTTTTTTGACTTTATTTTCTAACATAATAATCACCTATCGCTCCGCTTTATTAAAACGACCAGTTTTTCTTCAATGGTTTTATCAAAACCTCTTAGTCCGCAAAATTCTTTGATCTTCTAATATAAGCGATAACAAACACCATAAGGATAAGACCAAGAATCACTGAGATTGCGGCAGCGTATCCAATCTGGAACGTCCCGAACGAGTTCTGATAAATCATGATCGGTAATTGTGTAGTACTTCCTGCCGGTCCTCCCCCTGTAACCATCCAAATCAGATCAAAATAGGTGGCTGTCCATGCAATTCGCAGAATCAACAGAGTCAGAGTAGTGTTTCTCAGTTGGGGGAGCGTGATATACAAAAAGACTTGAAGTTTATTGGCTCCATCCACATTTGCCGCTTCATAAAGTTCCTTATCAATTCCCTTCAACGCAGCCCAATAAATTAGCATAGGAAACGGATAAGAACGCCATATATTGAATATAATGACAACAATCATAGCACCAACGGGTAATGACAATGCTGATTGTCCTGAAGCAACCAATCCCATGTTCTGTAGCCAGTGGTTCACTATGCCATAATTACTGTTCAAGATCCATCTAGCTATCAATGCAATCGAAACTGCGGGCACAACATATGGGATAAGAAGAAAACTCCGAAGAAATGTACCTCCGCGCATCTGACGGCTGATCAGCAGTGCCAAGGCAAAACCAACAACTAATTGTCCAACTACTGAAAAAACAGTCCATATCAATGTATTCCAAGCATACTTTGAAAACATTTTATCTGAAAATATTTTTGCATAATTTTGGAAGCCGATAAAACTACTTCCGCTTTTCAGAAGATTTGAATTTGTAAAGCTGAGATATAGGTTCGTAATAACCGGATACAGAATCAGAGCGACCAGTATGATAACAGTAGGAAGAACCATAGTCATCCCTAGTAGCTTTCTTCTTGTGTGTATATTATCCAAAAAACAGATTCCCCTGTTGTTTTTCATAATTGACCTCTTTCTTAAAAAATCGTTACTAGGGCGGTTACGCTACGGTTGAGGCAACCGCCCTAATGATGAATCAACACTAATAACTAGGGGATTCTCATAATAATCGGACCCATCAAGGGTTTATTAATTGAATCTGCTCTTGCAATTTTTGATCAATGTATTCCACCGCCTCTTGCGATGTCATCTGGTTAAGCGCTACACTTTGCATCGCCTCACCAAAGAATGTGGTCGCTTGCATACTCGTATTCAGCTGGTTCAAGCCGCTTTCCATACCATAGGCGTACCAAGTTAAATCTCTCAAAGAATTGTAGATCGTCGTCATCTCAGTCTGGAATGGCTGAACGGAAACATCATCCTTATAGATAGCAAACGCTGAGTTCTGGGAAGGAAAAGCAAACATCGGACGCGAAAGCGCGCGTTCTGCAGTCCGCTCAGGCACATAGAGTTTTTTAACAAACTCTTTAGCAAGTGCCACTTTTGCATCACCGCCCTGATTGATTACAACAAAGTTATAAGTTCCTCCGAAAGTAGCCTTCGCGGGTCCGTCCTTTCCTGGTAAATCGAAACATCCTAGGTTCACTACCATATCTGGGTTGTTTGTCTGCGCAAGACCTACAACCGCACCCATATCCAGCGTCATGGCAACATTCCCTTCAACCAAAGCATTCCTGTAATCGCTCCATGTCCAGCTTATGCTGGCAGGCGGCGATGAAGCTTTGAAGAGATCCATGATGTACTCCATGATTTCTACTTCCTCTTCTATGTTATCACCAAAGACGTACTCGCCAGTACTAGGATCTAATGTAGTAAGTCCGTTAGCATACAAGAAAGGATAGTACGTTTGGGTCGCTACTAGCACAGCGTCCATTGGCACCGGAAAACCATAAATATCTATTTCTCCATCCTCATTGGTATCAATATTCAATGCGCTTGCAACGGCTGCAAATTCTTCCCAGTTCTGGGGAACATTTAATCCATACTTCGCGAATAAATCCTTTCGGTACCAAACGGAAGTATGCATAACCCAATCCGGTACGCCCCATACTTTACCATCTACGGTATTCATATTGAGAGCGGACTCCATAAAATCATCTCTGCCAAGTTCGTTGATAATATCATCCATACATTCAAGCACACCTTGACCTTCTAAGTAGGCTACACTTGCCTCCGCCGTGTGCATAATGTCTGGAAGAGTTCCCGATTCCTTTGCAGTCGCCATTTTTGAATACAAATCAGTCAGTGGAACAGGATTGATTTCAACTTCGACTCCCATCTCACTAGAAAGCTCGTTAAACTGTTTGGTCAACACGGTTATTTGTGCTTCCGCTGTTAAATTCGTCCAAATAACCAGTTTTTCTTTACCTGTTTGGTTTGACTTATCAGTGTCGGGTTCTTCGGTTTTACCTGGACATCCAACCAGAATAGTCAGCATTACTGCTAGTACAATTACTATAGCTGCAACTTTCTTTAACATATTACGACCTCCATCAAATTCCATAATTATCCCTTTGTGATCTCTAATGGACACGGTCATTTCCTGTGAGGATTACAAAAGCAAATTCATATTGCCTTTAAAATCTCTGAAAGGTTTCGCTGAAATAACCTGTCATCTCCTCCTATGACGCTTACTTATTCGATGTGTCCTCCCTTCAGCCTTCGTTTTTGTAAACACTTTCTTGCTCCTGGTTAAAGGATCACGTTCTGTTTCTTCAACGTTTCTTGAAGCATCTTGATATCTACTTTACGGGGTGTGGTACCCTGTTTAACCGCGATAGCGGCAGCAGTACCCGCAGCTTCTCCCATTGCCATACACTGAGCCATACATCTGATGCAATTAGCCACCTCTGGTTCATAAGAAACGCAACGACCTGCTACCAACAGCCCTTCTATCCCCTTGGGCAACATACACCTGTAGGGAATACCCATGGACGTACCCGGCTCTAGGTCATACACATCCATCTCGGCTCCGCCATCAGATTTGTGGTAACCAGCAGGCATCGCGCCCTTGCCGATATTGTCCTCAAATTGTCTGGCATTCGTAAAATCCTCTAACGTCACCTTATAGTCGCCTACAATACGTCTTGTTTCCCGAATTCCCAATAGAGAAGCCATACCGCTTAGATAAGCGTTTTCAAACCCGGAAACGTATTTTTTTAGGGCTTCAGCCACATCATATAGGCATTTTTGAGCAGACATCTCCATATGAGTTCTTTCTCCAAAACCCGCAATACTGTGCTTCTCGATGGCTCCAGAGCAGTTAATTATCACCTCTCCAGGATTTGGAGTTTCATTGAAATAGGCAAGCCATTCACGTAGGTATTCAAGATGTGGTGGAATATCGGCTCCCGCTAGTTCATCCCCGAGACCGTAATGCATGAAGCCAGGCAGAGTTTTAAATGCACGCCACGCTGGCGGCAATTTGGTATCAATTACAGGCGGATGTTCCTTGTAGTACTCCTTAACCTTCTCCATGTCTACGCCGGCCATTTTGCCCATCAGGGTAGAAGGCTGAATATCTTTACTGTCTCTTAATTCATAAGGAGCATTTGCTTTCTCTGCCACCACAGCATCACCCGTACAATCAATAACGACATCAGCACGGATTTCCATTTTCTCCCCTTCGGATAGAAGAACCAGTCCCTTAACTTTATCGCTCTCCTTGATAACGTCAATAACCAACGTGTTAAGAAATATCTCTAGTTTCTCCTCTTCAGCCGCCATCTCATCTAGTACAATCTTTGCAACTTCAGTGTCATACAGATAGCAGACATCGGTATTGACATCATTTTCCATATAGGCTTTGCGTTCAATGAGGCGATCCCTGATTTCCCAAGCGATTCCTTTGACGATTACTTTTTCCTTGTCACTGAAGCCAACCCAGCAGCCTTGCATACCGGCTGTAAACTGTCCTCCTAAACAGCGTAGTTTATCTACCACCAGAGTATCGGCTCCATTTCGTGCTGCCGCTACACCAGCAATAAATCCTGCTGTTCCTGCGCCTGCGATCAATACGTCCACTTTCTTTTTTTTCATAGAATTTCTCCCCATTAATCGCTTGAGTATGATTAAGCGAGATAACCGTACTCTTTAAGAATCGTCTTCAACAGATTCAGAACATCATCAGGCAGTTCCAGAATCGGTTTGCGGCAGTAACCCGCATCAACACCACGTAGCTTCATACCGGTCTTGATAATCTGCAACCATGGAGACGGTATTCCGGACGGCATAGGCTTGACGAACAAAGGAATCAGATAAGGACGAACCTTTTCGAAATGATATTTCATCGCTTCATCTATTTTTCTTGTGCTCGCCAGCTCACAGAGCACTGAGCTTTCCTTCGGGAAAAGATTACCGGTACCGTTTACCCAGCCGTCACCCCAGAGGGCTAAGCACTCAACCGGGCAGATATCGTAACCATAGAGGATAGAGAAGCCATCATCTGTCAGAGCACGGAGATTCTGTTGTCTGTAAACGTCCGCATGACGCTCCTTGATGGCATCAATGAAGCCTTCGTTGTAAAGTTTCGCAAGCATCTCATCGCTCAAAAGGCAGGTTGAATACCAAGGGTTGTGATAGATCATGATAGGGATACTGATAGCTTTACGAATGGCTTCATAGTGTTTCAGAATTTCTATATCATTAGGAGCCATGTACCAAGGCGTAACAACCATAACCCCATCTGCGCCATCAGCTTCGGCGGCAACAGACATTTCCACAACTCTTTTTGTGGTGTATGCACCGGTGGACGCATAAACCTCAACTCTACCAGCTGCAGCCTTGATCGTTGCACGATTGACGGCAATCTGCTCATCCTGAGTCAGAGCTACCATCTCGCCGGTGCTACCACTGGGGATTAGTCCCCCAATGCCGTTTTCCACCAAGAAATCGGTACACTCTTTAATGCCATTGAAATTGATTGTTTCGTCAGCGTTGAAAGGTGTGACAGTTGGGACAAAGAGCCCCGTAGTAGTTTTTTCTTTTGCCATAATAAGACCTCCTTTAATATCCATTTACGTAAATTCGTAATGGCTATTACGAATATATCACTCTATTTGCGAAAATGCAACATATAATCCAATTATTTTTGCGCTAAAAATGGTGAATTTGCCTTGATATTTATTGATGCATCGTGATTTTCATGATCTAACAACAGCAACACAAAAAGTACCCGGATTCATTTTGCAGTTGTCTCTTGAAGACTAGTGGAAAATTGAAGGCACAGAACTCAAACTGCCAAGCGAAATCAAAATAAAAAACAAAAAGCCACCGCTGCATACGTCCTATACAAAAACCTATAAGCGTTATATTCATAATGATAAACAGAACTATTGTGGTGGGAACGAGGTACTATAAAACACCAAGAACACAATCGATATAAATCCAAAACTAATTCTTGTAGTAGAAATAATAAAATCTCAAGAATGCATCTAAGAAACAAATAGTCAGTTCCGCTCTACCACTTCCAACATTTATAAAGTTTGCAGGTAATTTCTTCAGATGCTTCTTGTAATGCTGGCAAATAATCCAGTAGTTCCTGCGGATTATTGACCCCGATAAAACCACTGAATGAGAGCGCCGCGATAATCGTACCTTCATGATCACGGACAGGTACACCGATACAGGAACCATTCTCTGAAGATTCTCGGTTATCAAAGGCATAACCCTGTTTTGCAGTCACTTGCAAGCAATGCCGGAACTGTTCCGGATCAGTAATTGTTTGACTGGTTAAAGGCTTCATTTCACACGAATTAATAATCATCTCAACTAGATGACTCGGCGACTCAGAGAGTAAAATCTTGCCTGCTGCGGAAGAATAGAAAGGCATATTTGAAAACTTCGGCGGAACATAGTCTACGAAACTCTTTGTCCGAGACTGCTGTATAATGGTGCAATTCATACCATCTCGTATCGATAGATTCATTGCCTGATTATATTTTGCTGTTAATCGCTCCATCACAAACTGAGAAACATCGATTAAGGCAAGATACAGACTGTTTTTCTCGGTCAAAAAGCCGACCTTTGACCCTGTTATATATCGATTATCACTAAGTTGGAATACCCATCCTGATTTTTCAAGGGTTTTCAGTATGCGAAATGTTGTTGTTGGATTTAAATCAGCCATCTTCGCGAGCTCATTAACGCCAAGACTATTACGACTAGCTCGCAATATATCTAGCACCCTCAAGGCTCGCTCGACCATTTTTATTGTTTCAGGTTTCTGACTTTTCTGTACATCCAATTTTCAATAATCCTTCCAAGCTGGAGTTTTTTTAATAATAAAGTTTTGCATCTCCAACAAAAACGCATATGCTTTTTCATGGTTTAGCATCTCAGATAATGACCCGCACCTCGCGAATTCACGTTTTTGGATTTCCTGTTTTTTCTGTAGCAATGCTTTATGCTGAAAGAACAACACCTCTCCCAACTTGCTCCGCGAATGTAGTACGTCACATACGGTGAATCCTATCATACCGAGCGTTTTTAATCAACCAGAACAATATCCCCACACTAGCAAACTGCGGGAGATGTTCGCTATTCCCAGTGTCCTCGCGAGCTTCTTAATCTTCCTCGTAGACACTCCCTGACCATAATATCAGTAAATTTTACTAGAATAATTTATCCTTATACTATAATAACCGCATTGCCTCTTTGTTGCTTGCACTGTTTTTTTACCTCTGCGATCGCTTTAGACAAAGCACTGCTTTCAGTGAAAACTCTTTCTTGGTTTGTCACGACAGCCATAGACAAAGTGGTAATCGGAAAGTTATCCGTGAATCCGTGCCGGTCTTTAGCCATG
>DUPE01000172.1 GCA_012838475.1 Clostridiaceae bacterium | reverse complement strand
TATATCAGGCAATATGTTTCGAACGAGCCAACTATTCATTTTAATTTAGATAATTCAAATATTGGGAGAGATAATAATGAAAAAAATAATATCTGTATTGATCATAATCGCCTTCGCCTTAACATTTACTGCAGCCTGTAGCAAACCCAACGCCCCTGTAATCGGAATATCACAGTATGGTGAGCACGCTTCTCTGGACAATTGCCGTGAGGGGTTTATTCAGGGTCTGCTCGACAACGGGCTTGTTGAAAAAGAAGACTTTATTATTGATTATCAGAATGCCGGCTTTGACGATGACATCGCCACGCAAATAGCGCAAAGATTCTCAGCTAATAATGTTGCCATGATGTGTGCTGTCGCTACTCCTTCAGCAACTGCCTGCTTCGCAGCCGCAGAAGATAAGGATATCCCTGTTATTTTCACCGCTATCACCGACCCGGTGGAGGCCAAACTGGATAAAGGCAATATAACCGGCACAAGCGATAAGCTCCCGGTAGATGCTCAATTAGATCTTATCCGCAAGCTTCAGCCGCAAGCAAAGACCATCGGCATTATCTACACGACCAGCGAGCCTAACTCCATCTCGGCAATCTCTGAGTATCAGGAGAAAGCACCACTTTACGGCTTCTCCATTGAGGCGGTAGGTGTTATGGAACAGTCTGAGATTACTTTGGCTGCAGACAATCTGATCAGAAAAGGAGTAGACTGCTTCTCCAACTTGACTGACAACAATGTGGTCGGAGTTTTGCCCGCCATATTGGAGAAAACTGATCAAGTGGGTATTCCTGTTTATGGCAGCGAGATAGAGCAGGTTCGTCTTGGCTGTGTCGCTTCCGCAGGCATCGACTATTTTCTGCTGGGCCGGCTGACCGGTGCGATGGCAGCAAAAATCCTCAAGGGTGAAGATACCGCCGCTGAAATGCCTTATGAATCCATCACCGATTTCAGCTACTATATCAATGCTAATGCCTTATCAAGAATGGGAATTGTCGTACCTGAGGATCTGGCCGGTCAGGTCATTGAAGCCGGAGAGTAGTGCATGATGTTATTGGAATGTGTGAGGATACTGGCCATGAGATTAGTGCAGGTGAATTGTTATGAGTAGTTTTATTGATTTATCTGTTGGGACAATAACTCAAGGATTGATATATGCTCTGCTGTCGTATGGAATTCTTATCACTTACAGGGTTCTCGATTTTCCGGATCTTACAGTGGATGGCAGCTTCCCGCTGGGTGCAGCGGTAACTGCAGTCATGCTGAGTCAAGGGATTAATCCATATGTGACTCTGCCTGTCGCCTTATTGGTCGGAGGAATAGCAGGACTAATTACCGGCTTGATTCATGTCAAACTTGGAGTGCGAGACTTATTGGCCGGCATTATCACCATGACTGCACTGTTCTCTATCAATCTGCAGATAGCCGGCTCTAATCTGATCGTAGACCGGTCTACAGATACCATCTTCAGCGCTCCTCCTACAATGGCTGTTTTGGGAAATATGTCTCTCTCAATGCGCAAGCTCATAGTGTCTCTTCTGATAGCAGTAATTTTCAAACTGCTTCTGGATCTGTATTTTAACACGAAAAGCGGGCTATTGCTCAGAGCGGTAGGCGACAATAACGTGGTGGTAACTTCACTGGCTAAGGATAAAGGAAAGGTTAAAATCCTCGGTCTGGTAATCGCTAACTCTCTGGTCGCTCTAGCGGGAGCTGTAGTCTGTCATGAGCAGCGAGCTTTCTCCAGTACGATGGGAACCGGTCAAATGGTGTTTGGACTGGCAACTGTAATCATAGGCACTACGTTATTTCGTAAGCTACCTATCGCTAAGAGCACTACAGCGGTACTAATAGGCAGCATAATATACAAAGCAGTGATTCAGGCGGCCATCAGCATAGGACTTCCCGCAAATCTGATGAAATTGGTAACAGCAGTATTGTTCTTACTCATCCTCGTTCTGGGAAATCGTCGGGAAAGAGAGGTGGGTGCAAATGCTTGAACTTAGGAATATCAACAAAGTATATAATCCCGGATCTGTTACCGAGATGTGCCTGTTTGATAACTTCAATCTCAGCGTCGCAGAGGGAGAATTCCTCTCCATTGTAGGTAGCAATGGCAGCGGTAAAACATCCCTGCTTAATATTATCTGCGGCAGTATCCCGATTGAAGACGGTCAGGTTTTATTTGCCGGAGAAGACGTAACGGGACTGGAGGATTATAAGAGATACGAGAGAATGGGCAGAGTCTACCAAAATCCCGCTCTGGGCAGTTGTCCCAATCTTACCTTATTGGAGAACATGTCTCTGGCAGACAATAAAGGTAAGAGATATGGTCTTGGCAGAAGCATAAATAACTCTAGACTTGATTACTACCGGGGGCAGCTCGCCTTCTTGAATTTGGGCTTGGAGAATAAGTTGGACGTGAAGATGGGAGAACTGTCAGGAGGCCAGAGACAAGCTGCAGCACTGATTATGTCTACCCTGACCCCAATTGACTTTCTGATTCTGGATGAGCATACCGCTTCGTTGGATCCAAAAACCGCTGAGATTATCATGGAGCTGACAGACGAAGTCATTAAAAACAAGAAATTGACCGCCATGATGGTCACGCACAATCTACGCTATGCCGTCGATTATGGTAGTAAGCTCATAATGATGGACAAAGGCAAGATTATTTTTGAAAAAGACGGTCGCGACAAAGAATATACGACTGTCAATGATGTTCTCGACATCTTCACCGCAATAAGCATTGAGCTGGGTAACTAAATAGATAGAACAGCAAGCTGATATGATGGGAAAATCTTGCTCTTTAGGTATCCGCTTTCAGCTTGCTTTTTCTACGCAAAAATATACTTTACCTGGTTCCACCTCCAGAGCCGCCACCGAATGCTCCGCCACCGCCACCGCCAAATGAGCGGCCACCTGCGCCTCTGGAACTTGATGATGAGTTTGCATTATTTTGAGTAGATTGGATAGCATTGGCAAAACTGTGGGCCATGAAGATTGTCCCTGCGTTATAAGTTAATTCAGATTCAACTTGCGGGTTGACAATCTTTAACTGCTCATAAACTTCTTCCGCTATACCCATATAAGCAGCCCATATCATTAATTCTTGCCACAGTACGACGTGAGCAACTCTACGTTCTTCAAGCAACGAAAAGTCTTTGAGATAGTTCTTAAATCCGGCAATATTATCACCTAACATCTGGCCTTTTGGAGTTATCGCAAGTCTGCTCCGCGTAAAAAGTTTTAAAACCTTATCAGTAAATTCTTCGAGATAAGCTTCTCTTGTCATATTTATTTCTGATTGCTGTGTAACGGAATTTGTCCAGGCATTGAATATGCTAATATTATTTCTGACATAACGGTTGAATTCTTTTTCTGAAAGAATCTGATCTTCGCCCGCAGCTTCGACAACCATATCCCACAGTCTGCTCTCAAGTTCATGATCTTCTTGCTGTGGATTTGGCACAATGCTGAGTGCGAGTTTATCACGCTTAAAGATAAGCCCGACTTCTTCCGTTTGCTCAATTAGCTTTCCTTCAGAAATCCACTTTAACATGAAAGCAGAAATCCAATCCGAGACTTCAGAATTTGTGAAGTATTGAGTGTTAATAAAGTGATTATCATATGGAACTTCTCTGTAATATCCATCTGCAACAGATGGCTTAAACTTTTGTTTTTTACCTAAGGAGAAATTCTTAATTAATGCTGTTATGGGCACTAAAAACACAAGGGCCATGAAAAGAAATCGGAAAATATTGTCCGCGTTAAAACCATTATCTTCCTCTTCTCCCAAATATGCTCCTTCCATAGCTGTCTCAATAAGCTCATTACTAGTTCTGTCTGAATGATAATCAGTTAAGAATGGAGTTCCTCCAAAAATCCCCAGTAAAACAACGTAATCACTTTGCTGAAAACGGTTGCCACTATTAAAAACTAAGGCATTATTTGTGATTTCAGTTGTACCGCCTTCATGACCAAATCCCCATATTCTGCTATCCGGATATACAAACTCATAGGATATGTCATTCTTGATGTTTATCTCGATATTATCTATCGGATCCATACCCGGGCTAATAAACTGCCAATAAAAGGCCTGATGGTCGTCAGCTAAATTGGAAATAAAATTTGAAAGTTCATATTCTATCGTGAATTCACGTCTGCCGTATTCGCCAAGTCCGAAGCATAGTTCAATCTCTTGTCCTATACGATTTACCCCGTACTTACCTGTCTTCTCGGAAAACGACGCATCTACATCCCATTCACCTACATCATCTAAAGCTCTTTCATTTTCATCGTACACGACAAATGCCAGCAATTCAGAATCTCCCAAATTACCCAAAGATATAAAATGTTCAGTGCCCTCTTCAGCATAAAAGATACGATGATCCCTTATGACAACAGAGCCATCTTCTT
>DUPE01000016.1 GCA_012838475.1 Clostridiaceae bacterium | reverse complement strand
GTTCGCATTATCCAGCGCTTTGGACGAATCGATCGTATCGGCAGCCATAATGCTGTAATTCAACTGGTTAATTTCTGGCCGGATGTGGATCTGGATGAATACCTCTCTCTTAAAGGACGAGTTGAAACCAGGATGCGCATTTCGATCATGACAGCCACTGGCGATGACGATCTGATTAATGCGGAAGAAAAGGGCGATCTCGAGTACCGCAAAGCACAACTCAAACGACTTCAGGAAGAAGTGGTTGATATTGAAGACATGCAATCAGGTATATCTATCATGGACTTAGGTTTAAATGAGTTCCGACTTGACTTGCTTGAATACGTGAAGCAAAACGGCGACATGGATTCTGTCCCCTACGGACTACACGCTGTGGTTTCCGCCTCAGTGGATTATCCGCCTGGAGTAGTCTTCGTTCTCAAAAACCTGAATAACAGTGTGAATATCGACAGGCAAAACCGACTTCATCCATTCTATATGGTTTATGTGGGAACGGATGGTGAAGTTGTCTGTAATCACCTTTCCCCTAAGGAACTTCTCGACAATTTTAGGTCTCTTTGTAAAGGAATGGATTCTCCGGTAATGGATGTTTGCCGTGAATTTAATGCAGAGACAAAGGATGGCCGAGATATGCAAAGTGTTTCAGCCCTGCTTACGGATGCAATAACATCCATCATCAAAGTGAAAGAGGAAAACGACATCGACAGTTTATTTACCATAGGTGGTACGTCTGCCTTAAATAACAAGATTAGCGGTATAGATGACTTTGAGATGATCTGCTTCCTTGTGGTGAGGTGAAGATATGTTAGGGTTACCTCATTCGACTGAAGTTAATCGACGTGTTGCGAAGGAAAAAATCTATGCTAACACAACAACGACTACCCAGTTGCGCAACATTATCAAAAATCAAATTGAATCGATTATCTGGAGAAATAAACTATCTGATACTACAGTAGGCTTGGCTCCCGGTGAGGATGTCAAAGAAATACAAGTATTTGAAATTTCCTTGCGGCAGCGCGGCTTGGATAAACGTGTTTTGACGGCTATAAACAAGGCGATCCCATACAAAATATTATTTGTGCTGACATTTGAAAATGTTGCTCAAACTTGGATCGAAGCATCAGGTACATTCTACAACTCTGACTGGTTTCGAATAGATGGAAGCACGCTAAAGCTTGACGGATTAAATCTAGATACCGTTTATGAAAATCTTGCACGCCATATAGCTGGCGGAAGATTAGATTCAGAGGGAGACATATCCGAAGCGGTTGAAAAAGACAAACTACGGCAAAAACTTGAACGGGAAATAGCCGGACTGGAAAAGAAAATATTGCGGGAAAAGCAGTTTAACAGGCAAGTCGAGTTGAACAGTGAACTAAGGAGATTGCGAACTGAGCTGGAGGGATTGACTAGATGAAGCATGAGATAGAGGTAAGAAAAATACTGTCTGCTGTTACTCCCTCAGGAAATCTAAGAAGCCGAGAAAGTAATACTGTGGAATTTAAGGAATCGTTCAATAAAAATAGCACAGCAAAATACGCAAAAACTATGGCTGCTTATGCCAATAATCGTGGCGGCTATATTATTTTCGGTGTTAAAGATAATCCGCGTGAAATAGTAGGACTGAAAAGCAATAATTTTGAAAACCTCAGCCAAGAGCAATTTACCGATGCAATTAACTCCCTATTTTCACCTGCTATAGATTGGGAGTGTGGCACATTAACCATTCCGGCGAATCAATTAAAAACCGTTAGTAACGATAAAGTAGAAAAAGAAATAACTGAAAGAAAAATTGGATGGTTATATGCAGAACAAGCTGAGAATAAGCCAGTCATAGCGCAAAAATCTGACAGTGGGGAAAAAATCACCAGTGGGGATGTGTTTTATCGATACAGGGCTCGGAGTGAAAAAATAAAATATGCAGAAATGCGTAGGTTAATTGAGGAGCGAACCTCAAAGGAACGTGAAGGACTTTTAAAACTATTTGAGATTATACGAAAAAGCGAAACCGCAAATCTTGGCATTGTAAACTATAGCAATGGTAAGATTACTACTCCCTATGGAGTTGATGTAGCGTTTGACCGCAAACTAGTAACCCAAGTGCTTAAAAAAGCCAAATTCATTAAAGAAGGCAGTTTCGATGAAACAGTCGGAATACCTGTTATTAAAGTGACAGGGAACATTGATTTGGCTGAAGAAGTACCCGT
>DUPE01000140.1 GCA_012838475.1 Clostridiaceae bacterium | reverse complement strand
TGCGCACGCTGCTCAGAGGGTTTCTCTCCACAGCGTCGTGTAAGGCATCTTGGCTTGTGTGGGTGTATATCTCTGTCGTAGCGACGCTTTCATGGCCTAAAATCATTTGCAGATTACGAATATCTACCTGGCCGTATTGGTACATGAGTGTAGCAGCAGTATGCCGCAGTTTGTGTGTCGAATAGCGTTTGGGGTCGAGGCCTGCGTTTACCATATTATTGCGGATGATATTTTGTACCGCTCGGGCTCCTATCCTTTTGCCCAGACGACTGATAAACAGTGCATCTTTATCACTGTCTTTGGGTTTGATCCGCTTGTTAGGATAATAATCATTTATGGCAGCGATACAGGCGCCATTAAGATAGATTGTTCTTTCCTTGCCGCCTTTACCCATTACGACAATAGTATCTTCGCGGATATCAGAGATATTTATGCCGCACAACTCAGAAAGACGCATGCCGCAGTTTAAAAACAAAGTAATGATGCAGTAATCACGGCTGCGATAGCGTTCGTCCGTTTCTTCCACCGCAGACAGCAGTTTGATACTATCCTGCAGCGATAAATAACGTGGCAACCGCCTCATCTGTTTGGGCATTTCCAGATTGGCAGCCGGATTCTCTTCCAGAACACCGACCTTAGTTGTTAAATAATGAAAAAATGAGCGGATCGCAGATATATGACGAGAGCGGGTAGGAGCAGTGTTCTTACGTTCAGTGCTTAGCCAGGTTATATACAAATAAAGATCAGATAACGATATTTCGCGCAGGAAGTCATCATTGGCCAGGGACAGGTCAATATCTTCCCATTCCAGATCAGTAGGCAGATTAAGTTTTCTACTCAAGAGAAAGCGCAGAAACAGAGTAAGGTCGTAGCGATACTCCCGTATTGTCGCGGGTGATCTCTCGCGAATCGACTGAAAGTAGCCGAGAAAATCCTCCAAACGGCGGCAACTAGTGGCTTTGTCCTTGGCGTTCATGTTCAGTAAGTCACTCCAATGGTAAGCTTGTATTATCCAATCCGCTCGAGTAAAGTTGAGAAGACAAGATAAAACATATCAAAAACATCCTAAGCATATTATAATGTTCTTTGTCTTACATAACAGTTACAAAACAGATGTTCGATAATGTAGAATGCTTTTATTGCGAAGAATATCCATGTATTATAAAATAATGTTATATTAAAAGCCGCTAAGGGCAGGCGAGCAGGGGAGAGTAATATTTAGTGGCAAAGAAGCAAAATTATATAAATGAGATAGTACAATTGGCTGCTCAGGTCGGTACGGGCCTACTGACAAGTGGCGCCGAAACATATCGTGCCGAAGAAAGCATGGAAAGCATCTTAGCCAGCTATGGTGACTGTATCAACAATGTCCATGTTTTTGCCATCACTCATTATTTGACTATCTCTGCTGACGACAGGGAAGGTGATACTGTTGTCATAACCAGAACTATCAGAAGTGCCGAAACTAATCTGAATAAAGTGGCATTGCTGAATAATATCACCAGGAAAATATGTGAAGAAGCACCTGATCCCGTCCGGGCAAGGGAAGAAGTGAACGAGATCCTTGAAACACCCAGATATCCACAATTGATCTATACTGCAGCTGTAGCGCTAACCGGCTTCTCCTTTACTTTGCTTTTGGGAGCGAGTCTGGTACCGTCCTTATGGGCCGCTGTTGCTTCCACCATACTCATGTTTATCGTAGAACCCTTGCAAAAACTGGGCGGGAACAGGATCTTCATAAATATTATTCGTGGAGTACTGATATATCTGATGGTTTTTCCCGTCTTGTTTACAGAGTATTCTGATCAGCTCCATCTCATGATAGCAGGATCTTTTATGTATTTGTTCCCGGGTATCATGCTAGTGAACAGTATTCGTGATTTAATCGCAAGTGATTATTTGGCAGGTCTAATCAAGATTATTGAGACATTATTGGCTGCGTCCGCCCTGGCAGTCGGTACCGGTATTACCTCAGCCATAATGAGTTATATCTTTAGTGTAGAGCAGAGCAGTCTGAAACCGCTGAACTACATCGATCCGAGGAAACCGATTTCTTTTCTGATTGCCACCGCGGCAGTATTTGCCTTTATGGTTATCTTTGATGTGCGCAATAAATTGCCCTTGTTTGTGGGCAGTGTAGGAGGGGGGATCTCCTGGCTCATTTATGCCTTGACAAGCTACTTGGGCAAATTTAATTACGCGCTGCCGATCCTGCTGGCAATCATATTTCTAGCCACATATGCAGAATTGATGGCAAGAGTGACAAAGAAGCCGGCCACCGTATATTTGACTGCAGGATTATATCCTCTGGTCCCGGGATATGATATATATCGCACTATGATGCATTTTCTCAGTGGGCAGTATAGCGAGTTCATGAGCAGCTTCATGCGTACACTCATGATTACAGGAACTTTAGCCCTGGGAATAATGCTGGTATCTTCAATTCCCAAGCTCTTATACAATCGCCAAAGAACAGATAAAGAAAATATCATCAGCAGGTGAGAAGGCTCGAAAGCAAGTTTTAAGGCTACACCTGTACATGGTCGATACGACCAACCGAAGCATTTTGTTTCAGAGCGTACTTCGCAAAATAAAAGTTTTGCGAAGTACGATGGAGGAGAAATCATATCCAGCTAGATTAGGTGGAAATTAGGCTGTTTAATCTAATCAAGTGTCGGCACAGTAATTCCCGGAGGTAAAATATCTCCTTCGATATCTCCAATAGTTTCCCCGCTGGTGCTTGTTGTTTGTTCAGCGTAGATGCTGTCCAGTCCAAGGATTTTTCTCCATTCAGAGAAATCTTTAATCGGGTTGTAAATTACCAGCATGATTACGACAAAAATAATAATTACCAGAATGGTCAAAATATTTCTGATTTTCTTTTCTCTGCTTTCTCTTCTAAACTCTCTTTTGATCTTGTCAACCGTGGTGTAACCTTTTAAGTGATAAACTCTCGCGCCGGTCTTTATTTGTGAGTCTAGATCCAGATTGCCCTCGCTAAGGCCGGTTCGCAGGATATTATGGCCTGTTTGCAATAGGCTGTTTTTCTTCATTTGGGCTTGTGCTTCCAAGCCGTATCTTTCTGTAAAATTCTCTCTGGAATAGTAGTCTTGTCTATCCGGATCTCCCGGATCACCTTGAGAATCATAATCACCAAAACTCGCTTGTCGCGTATCCCCATGTTCGAAGCCGGGGTAGTTCTTAGCTCCTGGAGTCCGGATATCAGCTCTCATTCTTTTAGTATCGGGATTATTCTCGTCTGATAATGGCATGACCCTTTTTGTATGATTCGGCTGCTCTGAGTTTTCGGCGGAGAGAGGCAAATCATAATCTTGACGGTCTACATCATAGAAGACTGTGTCTTCAGTTAAGGATTCATAGTCTTCAGAGATTGCATAACCCTCGTTTGACCGGATGCTCTTAGCCCGTGCAACATAACTGGCAGTCTCTTCGGGCAAAGGATCAATTATTTTGTCATCTTCGGCACGGTCAACAGACAAATCGACAGCATTGCCATGCTCAGATCCATCTAAGGGCTCAATCTGCGGTTTGCGAATTTTTGACACTGCCGTCCTCCCTGATTTGACCCCTATATTATACCTGACATCAGATGTTGATAACAGCTTTACATCGTAGCTGGCACAAATATAAGAAAAGGTTATATTTGGACTAATACCGAACAAGTGTTTGACATAGCTATGCAACAATAATACAATTAATTAAAAGAAGAACACAATATTTGTCTATTGGAGGAAAAAATGAGTGAAAGATATCCCTTTACGCGGGCTACTGTTGATCAAACTACTGATGTAGTCTACCAGTATATTGTTGACTATATTAATGATAACGGCTTCCCTCCTTCAGTACGCGATATTTGTAAAGGGGTCGGGGTCAAGTCTACTTCGACTGTCCACAATCATCTAAAAAGGCTTGCTGAAAGTGGCAAGATTGAGATGAAGTCCGGGAAGCGCCGGGCAATCAGTGTTCCCGCTTTAGAAATGAGCCGTGAACGCACAGTTCCTTTGCTAGGCAAAGTTACTGCCGGATTACCTATTTTGGCTGTACAAAATGTTGAATGCGAGCTTCCTCTTCCCTCCCTTTATTTCCCCGATTCAGAAGAAATATTTGCTTTGAGTGTCAGGGGTGACAGCATGAAGAATGCTGCGATATTAGATGGGGATATAGTTTTTGTTCGCAAACAGCCAACAGCTGAGCTTGGCCAGATTGTGGTAGCTTTGATTGATTCTGAAGCAACGGTTAAGCGCCTGGTTCGCGAAAACAATCATATTTTTCTCAAACCGGAAAACCCCGCCTATCCCCTTATCCCTTTTGAAGATGAATCTTATAGAATACTAGGAATAGTAAGGGGCGTATTTCGACCCTCTCTTTAGCAGAGATTCATCCAGGGAGTCTTCAGCATATATAAAATCTCTGCTAAGCTGAGACTTTATATAGCTTAGAGCATTCTTATATACGAGGGTTTGACAGCCAGGACATTCCTTGATTATTATTGATTTTCTATCATGAGCTGTGATCACAGCAAGATAGCTTTCACCATTTGTAAGTTTTAATTCAACCGGCGTCAATAAATGTATGCATTCATTAATGAAGTAATCCTCTGACGTTGTGTTATTGACGGCTGACTTTTGTCGCAAAGATCGAAAGTTCCCCGGCTTTTTCATATTCATACTTAAATGGTGCTTCTTGCCCAAACACCTCTCCTCCGATTTTTTTTGTTCCCCTTGCCTATACAGCAAATTGTATTTTTTATGCATAAAAGCACCTACTATAATATCATATAATTGATTATTGTATTCATAATTTCAAATTATTATTCGCGGGAACAAAAAAATACTATTTATTCGGAGATTATTTTGAATCAAACACGAATTAAATCAGTGCGCGGGCGAAACCAGGTTCGCTGTCTTTTAGCATACTGTCTAGTGTGTATCACAATCCATTCCACCATTTCCTCATAACTATATTCGCCGCTAAGATAAGCGATCACTTCGCGGTAGCCGATGCCATAATAGGGTTGTAAACCGGTATCGGGATACTTTGACAGCAAAGCGGAAGTCTCCTCTACCAGACCTTCATCCAGCATCTGGGAGGTTCTGGCAGCTATTCTCATGTTTAAAAATGCTCTGCCCGGATCCAGGAAATATGGTAAAAAATTATATTTATTATCCAGTGCTCGTGATTCAAGATCAATTTGACTTCTGGTTTTTCCAGTCAATTTATATAGTTCATGGAATCGGATTATGCGTCTGGAATCAGTAGATTCCATAGTTTTCGCTGTGTCAGGGTCAAGCCTGACAATTTTCTGCCAAAGTTTGGCCAGACCCTCCCCTTCAGCTTCCGCTGCAATTTCTGCGCGCAATTTGTCATCTCTTTCGTGGGAGAAAAACACAATTCCATCCAGTAACGCTTGAATATACTGGCCTGTGCCTCCACAAACTATGACAACTCTGCCCTCTTTGGCCTTATCGTCCAGTATTAATCTTGCATCTTCGGCGAATCTGGCGACGCTATAGTTTTGATCGGGGTCTACTATGTCGATCATAAAATGTGGTATCAAGCGTTGTTCTTCCGGGGTGGCTTTGGCGGTACCGATATCAAAACCACGATAAATTTGCATGGAATCAGCGGACAGAATGACGCCGTTTAGCGCCTGCGCCACACACATTGCCAAACCGGATTTACCGGAGGCTGTCGGGCCGCTGATCAAGATTACATGCTCAGGATTTGCCCTGTAGGCCTGGATTATTTCTTGACAGGTATCGTTCAGCTTGGCATGCCAGCTTTGATCATTGTATTTCGGAAAATCTTTCATATGCATTTATTGAAGGCGCTAACCAACTATGCGCTGGAACATCTTATCGAGATCCTTGCGGGCAAAGCGGATCAGCACAGGTCTGCCGTGCGGGCAGTGATAGGGATTATCAAGTTTGCTCAGGTCAGATAATAAACGTTCGATTTCAATCTTATCCAGATGATCATTAGCCTTTACAGCAGCCTTGCAGGCAATATCGTGCAGCAGTTCATGACTGAATTGCTCCTGTTGCTCAATATTATCATTTAGGCAGGCATCAATTACTGTGCTGAAGGCTAATTCAGGATTTAGCTCAGACCGCACTTCCGGAACTGCTCTGACTATTACGGTATTGCTGTCGAAAAACTCGAATTCGAAGCCTAAAGACAGGATGTCCTCATTGTGTTCAGCTAAGGCTGCCGCCTCAAGCTCCGAAACTTTCATTTTTTGCGGAACCAGCAGAAGCTGACTGGGGATATTCTTTATTTCCGACTGTTCTCTTTTGGCAACCAGTTCTTCATACAAGATACGCTCATGAGCCGCATGCTGATCAATAATAATTAAATCTTTTTCTACTTCCAGCAGGATATATATTTTTGAGAATACACCAATTATCCGCGCATTTTCGAGGAGATTAATCCGGGAAGTCGCTGATGTCAGCCGTGCTTCACCGAGCCTGTTCGTGCCTGTGCTGTTAAGCTCAGTTAAAGACACTTGTTCTACATTACTGTTGACGTATACAAAGTTGGTAGAATTAACATCGTCGGCGCAGGTTGCTGCGTTTGAGTCAGCATCTCCCCTGCTGGCTGATACTGCATTTGCTTCTTGCCATAATAGAGGTGTTTCGTTCTGATTTTCGCCTTCATAATCAGGCGTTAAGGACGTTTTATTACTTTTGAGACCTAGTTCATCCACTGCATCGGCGGAGAGGCTTGTACGGCCTCTCAGACTGCCTTTTGACTCCTGTGCGGGCATATTATACCCTTCGCTCTGCTTGTGAGAATCTATTTCCTGATCCTGCTGCAGGAGACTGGGTATTTCTGACTCTGCTGTCAAGGCATTTTGTATGGTGTGGTAGACTGCTCTGAACACTTCTTTATCGTTCCAGAAGCGCACCTCGCTTTTTTGTGGATGTACATTGATGTCAACCAGTTCCTGTGGAACTGTAATTTGTAGTACGAGAGCAGGAAAGCGACCTTTGACAAACCAGCTGCGGATAGCTTCATCGACAGCGGCTGTTAAAGTCTTTGAGCTGATACTTCTACCGTTAACTATGAAAACCTGACGGGAACGATTTCCGCGTGCATTTTCAGGTTTTGACATATAGCCCGAGATATGGACAGGATTATATGTGCTGTCAACGGTAATCATGCCTTCGGCAGTTTTGCGGTCAAAGACAGCATAAATTGTGCTTAGAAGGTCGTTATTGCCGGGAGTGTATAGAATAGTCCTGTCATCATCTCCCGTTAATTGCAAGGAGACATCAGGTCTGGTCAGAGCCAGTTTTCTCAGTATATCTGCAATATAACCGGCTTCCTGACTGTCTTTTTTAAGGAATTTGTAACGAGCCGGCGTATTGTAGAATAGATCTCTTACGGTTATAGTCGTTCCTTCGGGGCAGGAACAGATTCCGGAACTCAGGATTTTTCCGCCTTCTGCTTTAACCTCATATCCCATTTCCGCCCCCGGTTCTCTGGTGCGCAGATGCAGTCTGGATACTGAAGCTATGCTAGGTAGAGCCTCGCCTCTGAAGCCCATGGTTTTAATAGTTTCAAGATCATTAATTTGGGCGATTTTGCTGGTGTAGTGGCTAAGCAGACTGTTTTGGGCATCAGTGTCGTTCATGCCACCGCCGTTATCCTTGACAGTAAGCTCGCTGATACCGCCGCTTCTCATGCCAATATAGATCTGCGAAGCACCGGCGTCCAGAGCATTGTCCACCAGTTCTTTGACTACAGAGGCAGGACGCTCTACAACTTCACCTGCGGCAATATGATTGATGGTAACCGGATCCAGTTGTTTAATGATTGACATAAATCAGCCCTTCTATTTCTCTTCGTTAGCGTCTTCACTGCTTTTCTTTATTTCGCATCTTCTGAGCCAGTTCCTTAAGATCGATGATTTTGCTTAGGGCGTCAATCGGTCTCAGCTGGTCAACATCAATTGTTTCAATTTCCTCAATAAGTTTGTCGGCTTCATGGACACTGCGAGCAGTACTGAAAATATCAATCTGGTCCTTTTGCGGTTTGGAACCTTTACGCATTATCAGTCGCTTGCCCTTATTGTCCGCCTCCAACTGCATGACCAGCTCGCGAGCTCTGTTGACAACCGATATGGGTACCCCTGCCAGCTTGGCTACATCTATGCCATAGCTGTCATCAGTGCCGCCCGGAAAGATTTTGTGCAAGAATATTATTTCATTATCCTGCTCACTGACCGCGATGTGGCAGTTGAAGATGCCTTCTTTAATATCAGCCAGATCAGTCAGCTCATGATAATGTGTGGCGAAAAGTGTTCTGCTGCCCAGATACGACTTATCTGCGATATGCTCCAGAACAGCCCAGGCAATCGCCAGACCGTCATAGGTACTTGTCCCTCTGCCGACTTCATCCAACAGCAGAAGACTGGATGGAGTTGCCTGGCTCATGATGTTTGCGACTTCAATCATCTCGACCATGAAAGTAGATTTGCCTGCTCCTATATCATCAGCTGCTCCGACCCGGGTAAAAATCCGATCGACCAGTCCGATACTGGCTGATTGTGCCGGCACATAACTGCCCATCTGGGCCATTAATACGATTAAAGCGTTTTGTCGCATATAGGTAGATTTGCCAGACATATTAGGGCCTGTCAGTACCATGCAGCGCCGTTCCTGGGTATTAAGCATCAGGTCATTAGGCACAAATGAGCCTTTTGGCAGAGTTTTTGTGATAACCGGATGCTTGCCTTGAGAAATTATCAAACAGTCATCATCTCTCAGTTGAGGTCGGCAGTAATCTTCTCTTTCCGCCAGATCGGCGAGCGCAGAATAGACATCCAGCCCTGCTAAAGCTCTGGCAGTACTTTGTAAAGTGGGCAGCATTTGCTGTATCTGATCTCTGATCTTCAGGAATAATTCATATTCCAGATCAATCAGTTTCTGCTTGGCCCCCAGCAATTTGTCTTCTCGTTCTTTTAGCTCTTCAGTGATGTATCTCTCTGCATTAGTCAGCGTCTGTTTCCTTATATAGCGATCAGGAACCAGAGAGAGATTTGATTTCGTTACCTCGATAAAGTAGCCGAACACCCTATTATAGCGAACTCGCAGATTTTTGATGCCGGTTTCTTCCCGCTCTTTTCTCTCGTATTCCAGGAGCCAGTCTTGACCGCGCTCGGAGATGTCCCGATAGTTGTCAACTTCCTCGTTGAAGCCGTCCTTGATGATTCCGCCTTCTTTTATCGTGATCGGAGGATCTTCGACCAAAGCTTCTTCTAACAGTCTAAATAAATCTTCATGGGGATCAAGAGCAGAAACCAGATTAATAAGATTCTCCGCCTTTAAGCGACTGAGGCTTTCTATGAGTGGCGGAATCTTTATAAGAATTATCTTCAAGGAGATCAGATCACGGGCATTAATTGTCCCTAAGCCTATCCTTCCAGACAGTCTTTCCAGATCATAAAGTCCTGTCAACATTTCCCGGCAGTTTTCTCTGATCATGAATTCATCAATGAAATTTCCGACACTGTCATATCTGGCCTCTATTTCAGAAAGATTCAGCAGGGGCTGCTCCAGCCAGCTGCGCAGCAAACGGCTGCCCATACTGGTCTTAGTGCGATCCATAATCTCGAGCAGGCTGCCTTTATGAGAGTGATCGCGAATAGTTTCCGTCAGCTCCAAATTGCGACGTGCAGCCTGATCCAATAGCATGTAATCCTGTTGCTTATAAGGGTAAATTTTGCCGATATTCAGCGGAATCTGCAGATGATTCTCCGCAATATAACGTAGCAGCCCCGCAGAGGCATTGGGCCACAGATAGTCTTTTTCGCCGTACTTAAGAAGATCGCCGTTTAAGTCCATAAGGTTGAAATAAGAGTCTTCCCGCAAAGTGACGACAATCCTGTTCTCATTTAACCAGAGCCGGAAGGCCGGGTTATCAGCACAACCGGTATTAACCAGCAGTTCTTGCGGATTGAGACGTGACAATTCATCAATTAATCTCTTGTTGGCAGCTTCACTCATCAAGGCAGTTGTTTCAAAGTGACCTGAAGTGACATCGCAGGCAGCCAGTCCAAAAACATTCCCGGCCTGATAAATGGAGGCGATATAGGCATATTTTTTCTCGTCGAGGGCAGAAGCGTCGGTTATCGTTCCCGGGGTCACAATCCGGACAACCTCTCTTTTTACCAAACCCTTAGCCTGACTGGCATCTTCTACTTGATCACAAATTGCAACTTTATATCCTTTGGCGGCAAGTCTGTTTATATAGTGAGTGGCAGCGTGATGAGGGACGCCGCACATCGGCGCTCTCTCAGATAAGCCGCAATCTCTATGAGTTAAAGTAAGTTCAAGCTCGCGTGAGGCTAATAAGGCATCATCGAAGAACAGCTCAAAGAAATCTCCCAGTCGGTAAAAGAGAATACAATCAGGCCGTTTTCTCTTTTCCGAAACATAATGCTCCATCATGGGAGACAGCTGCTGATCTTCAACATCCTTAAGTGTCAAACTCATACTTCTTCTCCCTCGAGAGAAAATGTCTTAGCATTAGTAATCAGTACCGAAATGAATTCGCCTTCCCGGTCGTTTCCCCCGTTTTCCCTGTCAATATTCCTAGTCTTTCTGCCGATTTTCTGGGAGGAGAAGTTTACCAAACGATTATCAGCAGTGCGCCCCGAAAGTATCTCACTGTCGGCGGAACTCTCTCCCTCACACAAGACTTCCACTACTTGACCGACCATTTTCAGGTTGGAATCGAGGCTGTGCTCATTTTGCAGCTTTACCAGACGCTCAAATCTTTCCTGCACTTCTTCCCTGCTTTTTGGATCGTACCAGTCAGCTGCCGGAGTTCCGATTCTGGGACTGTAGATAAAGGTGAAGGCACTGTCAAATCTAACCTGTTCCATTATATCAATAGTGTCATTGAAGTCTTCCTCTTCTTCTCCGGGGAAGCC
>DUPE01000081.1 GCA_012838475.1 Clostridiaceae bacterium | reverse complement strand
TTGCTGCCTATTTGTCTTTGGTTGCAAATGCTGACACAAGTATTAGTAAAACAATCGCACTGTTAAATAGGATCCAGGGGATCCTGGCCGGATTTCAGCCCTTTGAAGTTGCCTTCAAACGCCTGGTTGCTGAGCAAGACATTAGTGAATTGATAAAGGATCAAGAACTGCAGCATTATGGATTCATGCTGCAGCAGAGCAAAGCAGAAGCAAACTATCTGCTAGAAGCCGAATTGGAAGAACTGATCGCGCACCTTGACATTTACGGTGTCGGCGCCTGGGAGAACCTCTTTGACCAGCTGACATCAACAGCAAGTTCTGACCTGAACGGAGAAAAAAAGACACTGACGGAACTTCGCAATCTAGCCTATGACCCGGATCAGGAAGTGCGCCACCAGGCTTATAAAGCGGAACTCTCACTTTATCACGGTATTGATAAATCATTGGCAAGAGCCCTGAACTCGATAAAAGGGCAAGTTCTTTACCTGACAAGAAGACGCGGGCACACCAGTCCTTTGGATGAATCACTCTTCAGCAACTGGATCAGCCGTGAAACATTAGATGCGATGATCGAAGCAATAATCGAGAAAAAGGATGTTTTCGTTCGTTATTACAAGGCCAAGGGCAGATACTTCGGACAAGATAATCTGCACTGGGCAGATATGTTCGCGCCGATCGGCAAACTTCCAAGTGGTTATTCAGTTGAAGATTCGAGAGAATTGCTGGTCAATTCTTTCGCCAAGCTACATCCGCCGATCGCCGAAATGATGGACCATGCATACGAGAATAACTGGATCGATTTCTATCCCAGAGAAAACAAAGTAGGTGGAGCCTTCTGCGCCAATCTGGCAATCATCAGACAAAGCAGAATTTTATCAAATTTTGACGGTTCTTTCAGCTCGATTAGCACTCTGGCTCACGAACTGGGACACGCCTATCACGGACTGCGAATTGAAGAAAATGCGCCTCTCAATCGCGACTATTCAATGCCGGTGGCAGAGACCGCCTCAATGTTCAACGAGACTCACTTTATGCTGGAGCAAATCAAAGCTTGCGAGGACCCGGAAGAAAAGCTGGGCCTTTTGGATAGCATGTTGATGAACAGCAGCCAGACTGCCTGCGATATCCTCTCACGCTTCCTCTTTGAACAACGTGTATTTGAGCGGGTTGAAAACGAAGACCTTCGGTCAGAGGATCTGCAAAAGATCATGCATGAGGCACAGGTCGAGGCTTACGGTGATGGCTTGGATAAAGAGACTCTGCACCCATATATGTGGGCGTGTAAGGGCCATTACTACTCAGCATCTTACAGTTTTTACAATTATCCATACGCTTTCGGCGACTTGTTCTCGTCTGCTTTGTATGACAAGGCTCAGAGTGGAGGGGCCGAGTTCATGGCAAAATACGACGAAATGCTAACTGCGACAACAGTGTCTACCGCTGAGGAAACCGGTGTGCTGGTCGGATTGGACCTGACAGATAAGCAGACCTGGCTCACCAGCATGGAGTCCTTCGAGCCCTATGTCGCTGAGTTTGAGAAACTCATACCAACTGACAGATAAACAGGACACAGAGCTTGCCGACATTGAGACCTTTGTACCATGCGACACTGAATTTGAGACTTAACACCTTCTGACAGATAAACATAACTTGGTACTCAGAGAGGAGTCTTCTAATTTTTCCTCTCTGAGTATGAATAACGCATACCTCGCACACCTGATAAACAGTATCTTTATTTCAGCGGCCTCCACCGAGGCAGGCCTGCATAAGCAGTACCTTCTTTTCCGGCAGTCTCCACCAACACAAACCTGCCCTCTGTTCAGAATACTTAGCTTTCTTTTGCTATACTTGAGAGAGAAAGTGGGTGAAATTATGCCTGTTGATATTGAACAACTAAAGACAATTATTCGTAATGCCGGCGAACTCATCAAGCACGTTCGCCTGTCACCGGAACAAATACACTCGAAAGACAACCGACTGGACTTCGTCACCAAATACGACGTTGTGGTACAAAACTTCCTCGAGCTGCACTTCCGGGCGAACTGGCCGGACTACCCCTTTATAGGTGAAGAGCAAGAGGAGCATGAGTTTGGGCAAAAGGGCTTTATCGTCGATCCCATTGACGGCACAACCAATTTCATACTAGGAATCCCTCATTACTCCATCAGCGTCGCCGTCATGGAAGAAGGCAAGATAGTGCAAGGCGTAGTGTACAGCCCGGCATTGGACGAAATGTTCTGGGCAAAATCAGGCAAAGGCGCTTACCTAAACAGTGAGCGTCTCCAAAACCCCGATCTTCCCTTCGCAGAAACAGTGATAGGCATCGGCAGCTCTCCCTACAATGAAAGCCTGCGCGAGCCGACATTGGCTATGATCGGTGAGATCATGAAGAGAACCGATATACGCTGCCTTGGCTCTTCTGCCCTGGATCTTTGCTATGTTGCCGGCGGCAAACAAGGTGGATATTTTGAATATGAAATCAATCCCTGGGACATCGCTGCAGGCATGCTGATCGCCCGCGAGGCCGGCGCCACGGTCACTACCATCGATGGCAAAGAGCCTCCACTCGACCGCACCCTGACCATCTTAGCCGCAGGACCCAAGATCTATGCAGAGATGCGTGAGATCTTAAGCTTTTAATATCAGAAGGATTGTCATATGGTAACGCAGAAATCCAAGCAGAAGAGAAAATTATATATGGCCTATGGCAGCAATATGAATATCGAGCAAATGTCAAAAAGATGCCCTGATGCTAAAGTTGTCGGCAGTAGTTATTTATTGGATTGGCGCTTAACGATGCCATTTTATGCAAATATTGAGAAAGAAAAAGGAAGCAAAGTCCCCGTATTAATTTGGGAAATCTCCGAAAAAGATGAGCATGAATTAGATATATATGAAGGTTATCCAACAGAATACGGCAAGCAAAACTTAACAGTAGAAGTTAACGGTCAAGAAGTCGAAGTGATGGTCTATATAATGACTGAAGAATATAAAGTTAAGAACGTAAAGCCCAGAGACGGCTATGAAGATACCATCAGACAAGGATACAAAGATGCCGGCTTTGATCTGGAAGAGTTCCAACCTGTCCGTCACACCTAACGTTGTCCCACTGCCACATAGACGAATAGTCTGTGGTGCTACCACAGAAAGTGCACAGGTCATGCGTGCAGAGAATGTCATAGAATAGAGCTATGTAAATTAGAAGCTATGACCAGTTACAGTCCAGAATTTAATGCAGATGCAGTAGCACATGTACGTAATCTTCCAAAACTGCAGGATTGAAGAAATTGATTACATTTTCAATCTACGCGCCCCGCAAAGGGCGCGACTCAAGGATAATCAACACCATCTCAATAGAGGACAATTTCAATCCACGCGCCCCGCAAAGGGCGCGACCTTGCTGAGCCGCTGTTAATTCGCCTGATTTGTCCGATTTCAATCCACGCGCCCCGCAAAGGGCGCGACGCACAATACCGCTCGATCGTTAGGTGGAGCCATATTTCAATCCACGCGCCCCGCAAAGGGCGCGACATTTCGGTAAGAGTTTTCGTAGTTTTCATGATCCGATTTCAATCCACGCGC
>DUPE01000039.1 GCA_012838475.1 Clostridiaceae bacterium | reverse complement strand
TTATTTGAGAGCTCTTTCAAGCTCTTTGTTTTTGTACGTTTTTCTGGTCTTTTTCCGGTAAGTCTTCTCAAAGACTAACCAGGGCTCGTTTGTTTCTCACTGTTCAATTTTCAAGGTCCGTTCACCCCCTATTTAGGGGGCTCGACTAGAATATCATCGCTTTAAGTTTATGTCAACTTTTAAAGACAAAAGCGAAAAGACTACTATATGTCCAAATTCTTGAAAAATTTAGCGCATAATCGGCGTATATTATAACACAAAGTAACTTATTTGTCATTACAGATAGTCGCATACTGTCTCTAATCAGTGATAATTTCACCCCTGTAACTAATCAATGAATATTTCACTTTGCTTTTAACCCACCCCGAATATTTCGGTTGGCTCTCATTAACAGAATTGCAAGAATTTTCTCCAGTGTTTATCATGTGACTATTAACAATCAGGAGGTAGATTATGACTGAGAACATTAATCTAGCCAACCAAGTGAATATTTTCCAGGAACTTCCCGAGTATCCTACGTTTAAATCAGGGATTAGGAGAGCTCCCCGCCGAGACTCTAATCTGTCTGCGGAAGATAAAAAGCTGGCTGTCAGAAACGCCTTGCGTTACATCCCGTCACAACATCACACTTTGATGGCTGCAGAGTTTGCTAAGGAACTGGAGACACATGGCAGAATATATGGCTATCGTTTTCGACCTGCAGATAGAATCTGGGGTAAGAGCATTGACGAATATAAAGGTAACTGTATTGAAGGCAAGGCCTTCCAAGTCATGATCGATAACAATCTAGATTTTGATGTGGCTCTATATCCCTATGAGCTGGTCACTTATGGCGAAACTGGGCAAGTATGTCAGAATTGGATGCAATATCAGCTGATAAAGAAGTATCTTGAATCGCTTACAGATAATCAAACTCTTGTTGTTATGTCCGGGCATCCTGTAGGGCTTTTCAGTTCGCATAAGACTTCACCCAGAGTAATAATTACTAATGGTCTGATGGTAGGAATAGCAGACAATTTGGAAAGCTTTAATCGTGCTGCCGCTATTGGCGTTGCCAATTATGGGCAAATGACTGCGGGTGGCTGGATGTATATCGGCCCGCAGGGGATTGTGCACGGCACTTTCAATACCTTGTTAAATGCCGGCCGCATAGAGCTGGGAATTCCTCAAGACCAAGATCTGGCAGGCAAATTATTCGTGTCCTCCGGACTTGGCGGTATGAGCGGCGCTCAGGGCAAGGCAGCGGAGATTGCCTCAGCTGTCAGCATCATTGCTGAAGTAGATGAATCCAGAATAATGACCCGATACGAGCAGGGCTGGGTTAGTAAAAAGACCGATTCTCTAGACGAGGCTGTCGAATGGGCACTACAAATGCAAAGAGAGAGGAAACCTTGTGCAATCGCCTACCACGGTAATATTGTTGATTTGCTTGCCTATCTGATCGAACACAATGTTCATGTTGATCTATTATCTGATCAAACCTCCTGTCATGTACCCTATGATGGCGGTTATTGTCCGCAGGGCATATGCTTTGAAGAGCGTACGAGGCTGTTGGCTGAGGAACGTAATTATTTCCGCGGACTGGTAGATAAGAGTCTTCGACAACATTTTGCCTATATCAAAATACTGCACGAACGCGGGACTTACTTTTTTGATTACGGTAATAGCTTCCTGAAGGCGGTTTATGACGCAGGAGTTACTGACGTCTGCAAGAACAGGACTAGCCCCACCGATGGTTTTGTCTTCCCGTCTTATGTCGAAGATATTTTGGGGCCTCATTTATTTGACTACGGTTATGGCCCTTTCCGCTGGTGTTGTCTGTCCGGCAAAGATGAGGACTTGGCGGCGACTGATAAAGCTGCCATGGAATGCATCAATCCTGAGCGCAGGTATCAGGACAGAGATAATTACAATTGGGTTAGGGATGCGAGCAAGAATAATTTGGTTGTCGGCACGAAATGCAGGATTCTTTATCAGGATGCAGAAGGCAGACTGAAGATTGCTCTGAGATTTAATCAAATGGTAAAAGAGGGCTTGACTGGCCCGATCATGTTGGGTAGAGATCACCACGATACCGGTGGTACAGACTCTCCTTTCCGCGAGACTTCAAACATCAAGGATGGATCTAATATCATGGCTGACATGGCGACCCAATGTTTTGCCGGTAACAGCGCGCGTGGCATGAGTCTGGTTGCTCTTCATAATGGCGGCGGTACCGGAATCGGCAATGCCATCAATGGCGGTTTTGGCATGGTGCTTGACGGCAGTGAGCGTGTCGATACAATATTGAAGAAGTCCATGCCCTGGGATGTTATGATCGGAGTGGCCAGACGTGCCTGGGCAAGAAATCCAAACGCCATTTCTACAGTGGAGGAATATAATCAGATCTGTTCGGATACAGATCACATTACGCTGCCTTATTTAGTCGACGAGGAAATAATCAAATAAAAGGCTTATCTCTACTAAGACAATTCCTATAAGCCACATGCATTTCAAAGTTTTGGCTTCAGACTGTCAGGTAATTAAAATCTGCATTACGGCCGCAGCCAAAAATTCCGGGCGTCAGTCATTACTGAACTAAGCGAATAATAGTTATCAATTAGCTGCTAACCAGTATGGTATCTGCTGGGCGTACGGACTGCAGAACTGCAGACAGATGAATGTAGCCTTGTAGATATTGCTGTAAAGGATACAAAGTGCATAAGAGGTAGAGCGGTTAACCCGTATGGTATCTGCTGAGTGCGGCACCTACTGCTGTGGCAAACTCAGCATTTTGTGGAATGATGATATTTACACCATAGAGCTCGGAAAAGGAAGCTAGGACGGCTC
>DUPE01000009.1 GCA_012838475.1 Clostridiaceae bacterium | reverse complement strand
TGGGCTCATATACATTGGGATCTCGTAGTTCCATTCTAATTGTTCCATAACAAGGAATAATATTTGGACCACCTTCATTCTGTGCCAACGCCTCCACATTGGTCAACGCCAGATCGCTTAATTACACATTACTCTTCATACTTTTCTGCACTCCGAAACCTGCGGTTGCCAAGAGCGCGAGGGCAAAAACACCCGATAAAATTTTCTTCTTCATGCGAATAAAATTTAGTTTGTTGATAAATTATGGATTTATGCCTCTTTGTTGAGGGCTTTTTATTTTACATGGTTTTACAAATTGAATTTATCCCACCGGATTTACGTTTGTTTTTTGCAAATGAAAAGCATAAAATCGGATTGGCCAAAAAATGATCCGTCTCAATTCTGTCTCAATTCTGTTCGCGCTGTCATTCCAATTTCATCAGTATTCGGTTCCACCGGATTTTTTCAGAAATAGGATCTTTTGATTTCCACACACGGGAAGCCTTCCCCACAATCAGATCGTCGGGAAGCAGGCCCCAGTAACGGGAGTCCTGAGAGTTTTCGACCTTGTCGCCTCCCATAAAGTAATAATTATGGGTAAAAGTGTAAGTCTGTAAAGGTTTCCCCTTGTCCCGCAACGTATCGTCCTCCAACAAAAGGGGATAACCTTTCTCCCATTCGATGATCTTTTTGTAAAGTAGTGCATTTGTCCTGTTCAATTCAATCTTGTCTCCTTTTTTGGGTATATAAAGAGGGCCGAAATTTTTGATATTCCAGTTTAAGAGGGAATCCTTTGGAAACGTATTGTAAACACCTTCCGGTAGCAAGCTGGCCGGTTTGTCACCGAACCTTCTTTGTTCATGATAATTTCCCAGTTTCATGGTAGAAAAGGAGTTAATGGTATAGATACCGTTTACAATCCGTAGGGTGTCACCGGGGGTACCGATACAGCGTTTGATAAAGTATTTGGACATATTCATCTCGATTTTGTCCCATGAATTGGGATGAGGAATATGGAAAACAACCACATCATTGTTTTTAACGCGGGTGTAGCCGGGCACACGGTTGATATTCACTTTCTTCCCTTCCACTGCATCGAACAAATTGAATAGCCGGGCACCATAAGCCAGTTTGTTTACCAGTACATAGTCACCAGGGATAATTGCAGGTTCCATCGAATCGGAGGGGATTTTGTAGGAACCGAAAACGAAAACACGCAAAAGAATAAAACCAAATACTAGTATGGAGGTATAATAGAAGATATTTAAGGCTATGTTGCCTGCTTTTTTTACCATGCATAACCGTTTATCGTTCATTGATTGCCTCCTTTTCTATCAATATTTTGTTTACTTCATCACGCATTTCATGAATTGCCACAGAGTGTACCTTCGGCTCTTTTTCAAGAACGGCTTGTGCCGCTTTCCACATCTTATCCGGTTGGTAATTGGCAGGATCTGCATAGAGCCTTGTGAGCAGATAATAGGGATAAATTCTTTCTGGTAACAACTCGATGGAGTGGGTATAACACTCTTCGGCTTTCTTGTATTCTTTCATTTCATGGTAATTGCGTCCTTTCACGTTATAGAACATCGGGTCACAACTTATTTCAACTCCACGTGAAAATACACAGTTTGCTTTTACTCGCATATTGGTGGCGTTGAGTATCATCCCATACTCAAACACAAACTTCTGGTCAAAGTTGAGAACAGTATAGAGCGAATCATAGCTCTCAACCACTTTATCATAGGCTTTCACTGTATAAAAAGGCTGTAATCTCTTCCATTCCTTTTTTGCATTATAAATCACCTTTTGACGGGAAATACAAACTGTGGAGGCGAATCCCAATACAACAACCAACAGGATGGAGAATATTATCCTGCCCCTTCCTGTTTGCTTTTTACTGCAAGTCTCTCTATTGTTCCCGGTAGTACACACCGTACCCAACAATACCCACACCACCGGAAACTGCCACAGGTGATAGGGATAAGAGGCAAGGGCAAATACCGACAAGCCAATGAAACTGCCTGCTGCACCAATCTGATTATCACGTGTTCCACCTTTAATGATCAGGAATGAAAGTAAAAGAAATAGGATAAAGCCGAACAACCCCTGTTCGAGAAATATTTGCAAATACTCATTGAAGGCATATTCCGGGCTTCCCGCCACCAATTTCTCGGTTTCATTTGTTTTCCCGTTTTTAAAATACTCCATCTGCGCTTTTGCATAAGCGGCAGGGAACCCGCCCAGCCCGGTCCCTTTCACCGGGGATTCCTGTATGGCCA
>DUPE01000139.1 GCA_012838475.1 Clostridiaceae bacterium | reverse complement strand
GGCGGCAGCAAAGTGGTGCAGGTGTTAATCATAGAATGCAAGAACTGCCAGGATGAGGTTTGTCTCAAATCCCTGGGCTCTGTCGGGTCACTTCTGCCCATGATGAATGAACCATGTGGCACCTGCTGACAATAGATATTCAGCGAGAAACCCATGAACATTGGATCTTGCATGTGCTCAACAGGCTCTGTAATAAGAATCTGATGGCGTTCGGAATATACAGGCAGATCCACTCCGGCCATGGCAGCTACTTCTTTGGACCAGCCACCGGCGGCATTAATTACTAAGGGAGTTGAGATGTATCCTTTGGTTGTTTCTACTCCGACTACCTTGCCGTCCTCGACATCGATATCAGTAACGGCGGTTTTCTTATAGATTTTTACCCCAAGCCTTTCGGCTGCGCGCTCATAAGCTTCCGTAGTATTAAACGGGTTCAAATGACCGTCCTTCTGACAGAAGGTTGCGCCAACAACTTGTGTCTCGTCCATATGCGGGACAATTTCTTTAGCTTCCTGTGGAGTCAGATGGACTGTGGGAATGCCCAGAGAATTCTGCAATGCAACATTTCTCTTGAACAATTCATTCTCTTTTTCGTTGCCGGCAACGATCAGATAGCCACCCTGATTGAACTCGACGTCACGATCATACTCGAGTATCTCGTTAGCATTCTCGAAGAACTCAGAAGACATTTTTGCCAGGAGGCAGTTTTGCTCTGCACCCCATTGCATTCTGATACCGGCGCCGCAACGTCCGGTAGCACCGGAGCAGACGGTATTCTTCTCTAAGATAACGATGTCCTTGATGCCCTTGCAGGCCAGGTTCCAGGCAATGGCGACTCCGGAGACTCCGCCTCCAACGATAACAACTTCAGCAGTATTCTTAATTGTCATCTTCTTCACCTCCCATAAGCTGTTCGAACTGAATAGGTTTGGTCGGAGGTCTAAAGGCTCCTAGCTCAATCTCATCAAACTCCTTGCCGGTCTTGCGACGGATTTCTCCCATAATCAATGGACGGCAGGTTCTACCTTGACAGGGACCCATTCCTGCTCTACTGATGCGTTTAATCTCGTCAACGTTGTCATAGCCTTCATCGATCAAAGCTCTGACTTCGCCTAAAGTAACATTCTCACAGCGGCAGATAACAGTGGAATCGGGCAGATTCTCTTCGTCATAAGGATCAACTTCGGGAAGAGCATCAGCTGCATTCTTCTTGAGACGGAAGAAACGAACTTCCATTATCAGTTCCTTTGGAACCACCAGAGTAACCAGCGGTGTGCTCTGTCTCTTCTTATTAGGATTAACCCTAAGTACTGTTGCGTCACAAATGACTTCACCGGCGCGATTCATTGCCTCGACTACATCGCCCTTCGCGGGGAGGGGTGAGAATTCGTAAGGAATACCTACCGTACCCTCTGTCTCGGAATAGGTCTCATCTATGATGAAGATAGCCAGTCCCGGGCAGATAGCCGCACAGATTGTGCATCCGGTACAGGTGTCATAATCGGTCCGGGGCAGATCATTAATGTCGTCCATCGGCAGTATTGAGCCAAAGGGGCATATCTTTGTGCACGGATCACACGGGATTTCCTGATAGCACTCAATAAAAACGTAAGGACCTTTTTGGCGGCGTTCATCTGACGGGATCGTGTTTACAACGAGTTCTTTGTCAGCAACTCCTGTTCTTAAATACATATATTAACCTCCTTATTCGCCTGACGTTACAAGTGCCATTCCCTGGTTGATATGTTCACCAACCGGTCCGGCACGGAGCGATCTTAGTTGCTCATTACAGTCAAGCACTTCTGCTTCATAGTCATCATGTTTGAATCCAATAGAAGCCGAGGCCGTCAGTCCCGCCAGTCTTCCTTCAACCATTGCACTGCTGGCTTCTTCGATGCCTGTAATGTCACCAGCGATGTAGACTGCGTCTACGTTTGTCTTCAAATTCTTGTCGCGGATCGGTACATGTCCACCCAACTGAGGAATATAGTGCATTTCACAGCCTGCATGCCACAGAAGCTCCGCCAGAGGTGAAAGACCTACAGAAATACAGATTACATCGACGGCAACCTCTTTTTCTGTGCCTGGGAGAGGCTGCCATTGCTCATCCAGAGCAACGAGTGTAGCGCCTTCAACAGACTCTTTACCATAAGCGCGAGTAACGGTATGGCTTGTAAGGATAGGTACTCCGGCACGTCTGATCTTACTGGCATGAACCAGGTATCCACCGATTGTAGGAGCAGCGTCTATGATTGCGGCAACTTCAACACCGGCCTGCAGCAACTGGTAGCTGACGATAAGACCTATATTACCGGCACCTACCATGAGTACACGCTGTCCCGGACGTACACCATTGACGTTCATCAATGTCTGTACAGCTCCGGCACCATAGATACCCGGCAGTTCATTGTTGACAAAGACGAGAGACTTTTCAGACGCGCCAGTGGCAACAATAAAGCGCTTGGCTTTGAGTTTCTTAATCTCTTTGCCTACTTCTACAGCTAGAACATCATCTTCATATAGACCGATTGCTGTTGCACCTTTCCATATTTCTACTTTGTCGGGCATTTCTTTCAGCTTGTCTTCCAGGATGTTTGCGATATAGATACCGCGAGTAGAGGCATACTGTTTTTCAGATCCAAAAAACTTATGGGTCTGCTTTACCAGCTGTCCTCCCAGATGACCATCGCGCTCTAGTAATACAACGTTGGCACCACTTGAAGCAGCTGCTTCAGCTGCCATTAGTCCGGCGGGTCCTCCACCAATAATGGCAATATCTACTTCTTTCATACCAGATCCCCCTTATTACTCTGGGTCTCCACGACCAGACCTTCCACCAGCGGTTCAACACAAACCCTGATATTAGGCTCCCCATTTACCACCATTAGACAGGCGCCGCAGTTACCTATTGCGCAGTAGAAGCCACGCGGTCTTCCTGAATCATAATGATGTCCCATTACCTTGACACCAGCAGCGTGCAGGGCTGAGGCAATCGTGTCGCCCTCATAACCTTCGATTTCTTTCCCATCAAAGGTGAAGGTAACAGTCTTACTCTTGTCAAATGTCAAGATAGGATGTTCTTCGATTCTTAGCATCTTTACCTCCTAAGTTCTTTATCGTTCTTGCATTGATATATAATTAACATCGTCCGTTGGGACGAAGTTTTCCTTTATTGTACGGGCGCTTGTCCAGCGATAAAGATTCATCGTTGTACCCGTTTTGTCATTCGTGCCCGACATCATAGAGCCGCCGAAGGGCTGTAATCCTACAGTAGACCCCGTCGGCTTATCGTTAATATAGAAGTTTCCTGCCGTGTAGTTAAACTCTTCCTCAAGCGAAACGATTGCCTCCCGCGATTTCGCGAAGATCGAGCCGGTTAGTGCATAGATAGTATCTTCCTTACAGTGCCTGATGGCAGAGTCTATCTCCTCGTCTTCGTAGACATAAATTGTCAATACGGGTCCGAAAATCTCTTCACGCATGGTCTTAAAACGAGGATTTGTTGTCTCTATAATAGTAGGATAAACGAAAAATCCTTTGCTGTCATCATAGTGCCCAATCAATACTTCTGCTTCTTCAGACTCATTGGCATAATCAATATATGATTTTATAGAGTCGAAGGCGGAACGGTCAATTACAGCAGCCATCAGATTAGTGAAGTCACACGGATCGCCCACCTTAATCTCAGCGGTCTTCATCAAAAGCAATTCTTTTACCTGCGGCCACAAAGACTGAGGCACATAAGCCCTGGAGGCTGCAGCACATTTCTGTCCCTGGTATTCAAAAGCACCGCGGATCATAGCAGAAATCAGCGGCGGTATATCAGCACTGGGATGGACAAAAATGAAATCTTTACCGCCTGTCTCACCAACCATTCTGGGATACTGACGATAAGTTGAGACATTATCCCCGATAGTCTTCCATAGATTAGAGAAAGTGGCGTCTGAGCCGGTAAAGTTCAAGCCGCCTAGATCAGGATGAGGCACAACCAGACGGCTAATCGCCGATCCGGAAGCCGGCAGGAAGTTAATGACGCCTGGCGGAAGTCCTGCTTCCAACAACATCATATAGAAATAGTAATTTGAGAGCATGGCGGTTCTGGCGGGTTTCCAGAT
>DUPE01000148.1 GCA_012838475.1 Clostridiaceae bacterium | reverse complement strand
TGAAACTGTTGTAAGGAACGGTAAAAAAGAAGAAATAATGAGAGTTGGTAGAATTATTCCTTCAAAAGCAACCTTGAAGAAAATTACCCCTACTATGATTCGTTCATCCTTTATCGGCACCTTTGTCGGCGCTTTGCCCGGGGCGGGAGCTAATGTGGCGGCTTTTGTGTCATACAATACTGCCAAGAATCTGTCCAAGACTCCAGAGAGATTTGGCCAGGGCGCAGAGGAAGGAATTGCAGCAGCAGAAACAGCCAACAACGCGGTGACCGGTGGCGCTTTGATACCTATGCTTACTCTCGGGATTCCGGGAGATGCCGTAACCGCAGTGTTGCTTAGTGCCTTAACAATACAGGGCCTGCAACCGGGACCGCTGCTGTTTAAAGACAGCATGAATGTTGTCTATCCGATTTTTGCAGTTATGCTTATTGCCAATATAATGCTGACAATTCAAGGATTGAGTTTAGCAAAACTGGTAGCAAAAATTGCAACCGTCAGCAAAATCTATTTGCTGCCTATGATAGCGATATTTGCCATTGTCGGCTCCTTCGCCGCCTCAGGAAATGTTTTTGAAATCTGGGTTGCGCTTGGATTTGGAGTAGTAGGTTATGTACTTGAGAAGCTCGGCTTTGAGGTGACTCCAATAGTGCTGGCTGTCATCCTCGGACCTATATTCGAAAAATCAATGAGGCAGTCACTTATTATGTCTCAGGGTGATTGGTCTATATTCTTTACAAGACCTATTAGTGCTGTATTAATCGTCTTAGGTCTGGCGTCTATTATTTGGGGATTGGTCAGGCAGTTTAGAGGCGTAAAAAAAGTAGAAAATATCTGATTAGATAATTACGTACTCATTAGTGTAACAGTCGGCTAGATATTTTTTGGCCGACTGTTTCAAAATTCGGAGGAAGGCCATGTCAAATGATTCAAAATGTGATGTCACAGCAAAGGTAAGCTATCCCTTTAGGAAGCCTGTCGAGGGCAAAGTAGTTGTAGTGCTGGATTACAGAGTTAATAACAGAGGTCTTGAATTAATAAATACCAGGAGCAGAGCACTATGCAGGCATGAGATACATGAGATATTAATCACAGACGATAGGGAGGCATCACCGGGGAGAATTGTCGATCCCATGTCCCTGGTTTGCTTTGTAGAAATAATTAATGGCGGACTGATTCTAGTTGGAGATAAAGTCACTGCAAATGGGGAAATCATTGGTTATGTGGCTGGCTATGATGAGACTCACTTTCCCAATCACATTAATATCATTCTTTATAACTCCCAAAGATTGACAGGTTTGGATATTAACATCCAAATTGGCGATGAAGTCCTGTTCCTTAATTGCGATCAAGATTAGTGTCTGACAAGCGAATGAAAGCTTTAACTCGTTTTTTTCAGCTATATGCCAAAAAAATCATACTGCAAATGATAGGTTTTGCTTTGGTGGCGTGGGGAACTCTTCTCTTCTTATACTCTGATTTAGGATTAAACTCCTGGGGACTCTTTCACCAGGGGCTCTCTTTGCAGACGCCCTTAACTTTTGGACAAGCTGCGCAGGCTTTCGGATCCTTATTGATAATAATTACTTTATTTTTTCGAGTAATTCCAGGGCTGGGTACTATCCTTAATATGTTCTTTATCGGCAGATTCATAGATCTGTTCGACAGCTTTGCAATTCTTTATACGCCCAATTCGATGATCCTTAAGCTATTGATGCTCTTTTTAGGTATCGTTGTAATGGCCTATGGAATGTTTTTTTATCTCAAAGAGAATCTAGGTGCCGGTCCCAAAGATGGAGTTATGATTCTACTTCATAGAATTACCAACCTGGACATCGGTATTGTAAGAACTGCTATGGAAGTTTCAGCGGTAATAGCAGGTTATCTTCTAGGTGGAGATTTCGGAATAGGTACGGTCATATCCGCCTTTACAATAGGACCTGCTTTAAGCATCATATGCAGACTGCATAAATATAAACCCAAAGAAATTTATCAGGAAAATGTGATTGATACCTTCAAAAGGATTGCTGCTGCCAACGAATAGAGATCAGGCAAGCAATAAGCAACTTGTTTATAAGTATTACTAAGTGTGCGCCTTGCGTATTTAATCGTTCTTCTAATAACACTCCTCGATATCCTCAATGAGAGCGTTAATATGATTGACCATGTTTTGTGAGGCAGACTCGGGATCTCTGTTAGCAAATGCGCTGATAATGCTGCGATGATCGTTTGAAGATCTAGTAATCAGCTTTTGACGGATATAGCTGAAATCCTGATAAACATTCTTTTGTGTCAAAATCAAGTTTAATATCTGTTCAATAACTCTATTCCCCGAAATATTTGCAATTCTACAGTGAAACTCTAAATCTTCCTTTTCGCCTAAAAGCCCTCTGCTCTTTTGTTCCTGCTGTCTGTCGATAATTTCTGTCAATTCCTGTACTTGCTCGTCAGAAATATTTTGTGCTGTCAGATATGCTGTCTCTTTTTCCAGCAGACGACGGGTGGCCAAGACTTCTAAGAGAGTACTTTTATCAGTACTGGTAGAAATTTTAATCAACTCTTCGGTACTGCTATTGATGCTTTGATGATCGTTGAGTTGTTTCAGATAGGCTTGTCCCCTCTCTGTTATTATGCGGCCTTTATTGCTGGATTTCTCCAAATAACCCTGATGTTCGAGTCCTAACAAGACACGACCTATGGTGGCTTGAGATGAATCAATGGATAGCGATAAGAGATTCGCTCCCAAAGGTATGGCGCTTTTTGCCATCTGTGTTAAGATTTCACATTCCAGTGCGTGATCCTTGTTTATTTCCATACCGTTAACAAGCCCTCCAATAATTAATTATAAAAATATGCGGTCACTGATTGATACTGATCAATGATGATTAATGATACAGGATGTAGAACAAATTGTCAATTTTCATTAGGTATATTTCCAGGTTATTTTGAGTTGAACATGATGCGAAGGCGCTCACAACTTACGAAGGATCCTCCGGTGTCAAAACAGACAGAGGGACATAACCGGTGCGGCCGTCAGATAAACGCACCATCACCCAACCATCAATATCCGCCTGGGTCAGTTGATAGACAACATCTCCCCTGACAACCGTGGCTACCAGCTCCGGTTCGCCCGGCGCAGCCATGATCTGCATGCTCTGTGCCCTCACTGTAATCCTGATCTCAAAGTCTGTTGGGAGAGTTGACCCCTCAGGTTCGACAGCAGGCCCAGATATGGTTGGATTAGATGTAGTTTCTTTTGGAGCCTCATCTCCCCCAGTTAGAATCTGGAAACTAACTACCATAAGTACCAGAATGATCAGAATAATTGCAATCAGAGCTAAGATGGACAGCGAACGTGATGTGGGGAAAAGATGAGTGATCTTGTAAACGAATCTGTTCCATATGCCCTTCGGCTTATTAAACTCCATCAGCTTAATCCGATCCAATAAACTGATCTTTTCTTCGTTCTCCATTTGCGCTTTAGCACTGGATGGTCTGTTGATTTTACTTTTGATTCTCTCTTGCTCGGGTATCTCTTCCCTGTCGCCTATGCGGTACTCTCCGGATAGGCGGGGATAATAGGCATCACTGTTGACGTGAACTCTATGCTCCTCATCCTCTTGCCCTCTACAGCAGTCCACAGCAAGGCGATTGCCGCCGCATACCGGGACAACCTTTGACAGGTACTCTTTCGTCACCGGAATCTTCTGCAATGTGGATCTCTTAGTGTGCAAAGGCTGCTCGATACGAGTAACTTGAAATCCGATCCAAGTATGATCCGAAGCGTAACCATAGGTAGCCGCCAGTGCTGTAAGCTCTGACATTTTCACCGTCATTTGGCGCGGGTCTGCCAAAATCTCTTCTAATCCTTCAGGCTCAAACATATCTACAAAATTTGGATCCAAGGCCAGGATAATATCGCCTTCTCTTGGTACGAAAGCATAATAATCTGCTTGTTTCATGAAGCTGCCGGGTATTACCTGTGAATCAGGAACTGCCGGCTGTTGACGATACAGACGGCCGCCGCGTTGCAGATAAAAGCCCAAATGCCGCGACAAGAGGGCTACTACTATCTCATCGTGAATCAGAAAAAGGAATTCCGCATGCAACTTCTCTCTCTTTAGAATAGCCGGGAGAATATCCATCCCGTAAATTTGTAGTTCGCGGAAGACTGCGGACCACTTCCTCAGCATATCGCGGCTTTCAACAATTAAATTCTGATCAAGCCGGTCGCTGCGGATACCCGTTATCATCTGCACGCGTCTATTAGTAGAAGCCACATAATTTTGCTGTTTTTGGGCAGTCAAATAACCCAGGCT
>DUPE01000077.1 GCA_012838475.1 Clostridiaceae bacterium | reverse complement strand
GGCCGCCATCTGATCGATGAAGGCACCAGTTCCGCCGGCACAGCTACCATTCATGCGAGCGTCAGCTCCGCCTTCAAAAAATATCACCTTAGCGTCTTCACCGCCAAGTTCAACAACGGCTCCGGTATCGGGAGCCAATTGCTTAATAATTTCTGCTGTGGAATATACTTCCTGAACAAAGGTAAGACCGGAAGCCTCGGCCATCCCCAGCCCTGCGGATCCCGAAATGGCTACCGTAAAGGGAGCCTCAGACAACAAATCTCGAGCGGCTTCGAGCATTTCCAGAGTTTTCTGAGAAACATGTGATAGATGGCGATCATAGCGCTCAAATACGATTTGTCCGCTTTGAGAAAAAGAGACCTTGGCCGTTGTCGAGCCAATGTCAATTCCGAGCAATCTGTTGTTATTTAATAATTCAGTCATTGTTTACCAAAATATTTTTCCGCCTTGACGATCGATAATACTGGTCTCCGTCTCGTCCATCAACGATGAATATCATAACTCACAATTGTGAAAACAATGTAACAAATTGCCTCCACATATATGGCTAAGATCCCTTGCCTTATATGCTCCACAACAAAAAGACGTCTGCCTTTTCTCCAGACGCCTTTGCTTTGGTGGGTGGTAGTGGATTCGAACCACCGACTCCCTGCATGTCACGCAGGTACTCTAACCAGCTGAGCTAACCACCCGCAAGCCAAGTCAGGATACCTTAACTTCAAGTATTCTGTCAAGCATTCCGCAGCCCAATGTGGCGTTTTTCGACAATCGTTTATTACGTTTTCCCGTAGCCTGGCTGTTGCGGCTTCCGGGCCTTAAGGTTGTTGCGTCTTATCGCAGTCAACTTTTGAGTTTACCCGTAGCCTTGGCTGCTGCGACCTGCGGGGCCTAAGGTTGATGCGCTTAATTGTAGCCAACTATAGTGTATTACTGCAGCCGGGCTGCTGCGTCTTCATCACTGCCGCAATAATCGGCAACACTGCGCAGGAATGGTTCAAAATTCACTCCCCTGTCCTGCCAGCCCTCCTGACTGAAAGAAAATTCCATAGCATCATGGACCAGTTCTCCGGCGAAGCGCACAGTATCTTCCAGCTCCTTGCCTGAGAAGATGCCGGCTGTAACAATGCTGGCAAAAAAATCTCCCGTGCCGTGCATACTGGCATTAACACGTTTGTGCCCATACTCTGCGTAACTGCCGTCATCCGAAGCAATGCAATTCCAGATCATGGCAGCGTCATCACGCCGTATGCCTTTTAAGATAACGTGTTTACAGCCCAGCTGCAGGAGCTGATCACAAATTGCGCGCGTCTCTGCCTCATCCAGGAACTGCCCCTGATACTCGGTACCCAAAAGGACTGCAGCTTCGGTCAGATTCGGCATGATCAAATCGGCAGCACTGGCCAGCTCTTTCATCTCCATGCACATTTCTTCTGTATAGGTTTTGTAGATAACACCCAAATCAGCCATTACAGGATCAACAATGCGCAGCATATCGGGATATTTGTCAAAAAAATCAATTATTATGCTTATCTGTTCAAAGGATCCCAAAAAGCCTGTATAGGCTCCCGCAAGCGGAACCTTCACCTCACTCCAGTGATCAAGATAGGTGGGCAGATTCTCCGTTGTATCAAAAAAGGTATAGCTGCCAAAGGCGGTATGCGTTGAGAGATACGATGTCGGCACCGGACATACTTCCAGACCGGCAGCAGAAAGTACAGATATCGCGGTTGTTAAGGAGCAGCTGCCATAGCCGCATAAATCATGGATTGCTGCAATCTTTGGTATCTGAACCTTGTCAGGGATAAAGAGTTTTGTCATTTATTTCCTTTCCGCAGCAACAAGACTGAAACACTGCCTGCGACAATACGAAACGCATCGGAAGCATTCTGCCTTACTGCATCTATTTTATCAAGCTGCGCTAAATTTTTCGCAACTCATGGATCAGCCCGGACAAATAATCTTCAGACCAATAGACTCTCATTGCCCAGCGCCTCTTAGCCAGTCCGGCACACAAATATTTCACACTTTATTAAGCAGGCCGGGGGAAAGATTTCCTGTCCATCGGCTCTTACATTCCAGAGTTTCTTAGCTAGCTGTCAGATCTTTTTTCTAACCAGCTTAAAAGATCAGAGAAGACTTCCTCACGATTGATTTCATTGAAAATTTCATGTCTGGCGTCTGGATAAAGCTTCATCTCTATATCTTGACAGCCCAGATCCCGGTAGATATTAAAAGCTTTCCTTACTCCTTTACCCATATTACCAACAGGATCTCGTTCACCCGAGAGGAATAAGAGAGGCAGCTCTTTGTCAATCCGAGCCAAATTAGATTTCTTGCTGACGCTTTGTATGCCGGTAAAGAAATCATAAAACGCCTGAGCGGTAAAGATAAAATTATTGCGCGTATCAGCATTGTATTTGTCAACAATCTCTTCATCTCTGGTCAGCCAGTCATTGGTTGTTCTGCCCGGTTCAAAGGCTTTGTTATTCTTGCCCAAGGCCATTTTGCTCAAGAATGGGCTGCGAAATCTGCCTCCTTTGCTGGAGATTTGTCGTTTCGCAATGCAGGTCCCGCCTCTAAGCAGGAGGTCGGGCATTTGGCCTGTGCCAACTATTATTGCTCCACTCAGACCGTCATCAGGCCAACGAAAGATGTAATTCCTGACCAGGAAGGAGCCCATGCTGTGACCTGCCAGGAAGTATGGTACTTCAGGGTATCTGTTTTTTGTCCTGGTCCTAAGCGTATGCATATCTTCCAACACTTTACCCCAGCCATCTTCAGCGGTGAAAAAGCCCCAATCCTCTTCGCTCTTGATCGAAGCCCCGTGTCCCAGGTGATCATTGGCCGTTACCACATATCCCTGCCCGGCAAACCATCGTCCCATCTCATCATAACGTTCGACGAACTCCCTCATGCCGTGCGAGATTTGTAAAACTCCTTTGGGGGATCCTTGCGGCAGCCAATACAAGACATTGATTTCTGTTTGCTTATCCGCCGAGATAAAACTGTCTTTTTCTGTTCTCATTTCCACTCCTCTGACAATACTGACGATCTAATAATAGGAAATAATCGCTGCGATCGCTCTCTGCCACGCATTTATGCGTCCATTTCGCTCCTCTTCACTCATATGAGGGGCAAATGTCTTATCAATTTTGCCTTCTTCATTTGTGAGTGAATCATAGCCCCATATCTTTGCCTCGGCGCCCGCCAACAGAGACACTCCGAGTGCCGTAGCTTCAAAATCTAAAGGTCTATTTATCTGAACATTTAAAATATCGCTGAGAAAAGATAAGAGAAAATCACTCTTGACCATGCCACCGTCAACCTTTATTCCCTTGAGCCCAATCTCGCTTTCTGCCTGCATCAAAGAAAAAATGGTCTGTGCCTGATAAACAGAGGATTCCAATACTGCTCTGGTCAATTCCGCTTTCCCTGTACCTTGCGTTAGCCCCAAAAAGGCTCCCCTGACCCGATCATTCCACCAGGGAGTGCCCAATCCGGATAAAGCCGGGACAAAGAATACTTTACTGTCCGCTGATGCAGACATGGCCAACTGATCCGCCTGACGAGGATCGTCAAGCAAGCGGACACTGTCAATCAGCCAACTCACCCCTGAGCCTGCCGTGAAAAAACTACCCTCCAAGGCATAAACAGTTTCGCCATCCAAATTCCAGGCAATTGTCGTTAAAAGACCCTCTTGGGAGAAAACCGGCTTGCTGCCGGTATTCATGAGCAAAAAACCACCGGTGCCAAACGTCGCTTTAGCTGCTCCTTCTTCCAGGCAATGCTGGCCAAATAAAGCTGCTTGCTGATCCCCCAGAACAGCTTTAATCGGGATTGGGTATTCTTGCAAAAAGTCGCTCTGAGCAAGACCAAAGCTGCCTGCTGAAGTATGAACTTCAGGGAGCATCTTGCTCGGAATATTAAACAGTGTCAGAAGTTCACTGTCCCATTTTCTCTCAACTATATTAAACAGCATCGTTCTGCTCGCATTAGAATAATCTGTCTTATGTGCACTGCCGTTGGTTAGCTTCCAGATCAGCCAGGTGTCAATCGTGCCAAATAATAAATCACCCTCTTCAGCCTCGGCCTGCGCCCCCGCAACCGAGTCGAGGATAAAACGGATCTTACTAGCGGAAAAATAGGGATCAATCGGCAGTCCGGTCTTGCTCCTTACCAGCTCCTCTTTCCCGGCTCTCCTAATACTTTCACAAATCTCCGCCGTCTGACGTGACTGCCAGACTATGGCATTAGCCACCGGATTTCCTGTTTTCTTGTCCCAGACAACAGTGGTCTCACGTTGATTAGTAATTCCGATGGCCTTGATCTGCCGTGGATCGATGTCCGGACAGGAGATTGCTTCTTTGATAACAGCTAAGACCGACTGCCATATGACGTCGGCGTCAACCTCTACCCAGCCGGGCTGCGGAAAAGAAAGCTCCAATGGCCTTTGCGCCTTAAACACTGCTTCTTTGTTTTGGTTGTAAACAATAGCCCTGGAGCTGGTAGTCCCTTGATCAATAGCCAGAATATAAGTCATCATTTCTCCCCCTAATAGCTATTCCCGGGGCTGGCAGTTTCTTGATCAATTGTCAATATATATGTCATCATTGTTCCCCCATAACCTTGTCCAGAGTGTCTTTATTGTCTTTATTGTCTTCAGTGTCTTCAGTGTCTCCAGTGTCTCCAGTGTCTCCAGTGTCTCCAGTGTCTCCAGTGTCTTCAGTGTCTTCAGTGTCTTCAGTGTCTTCAGTGTTTATGGTGTCTTTGGTGTCCCCGACATCATCAATCAGCCAGTTAAGGAAAGATCTGCGAAACCGGTTTTGTCGGCGGCGATGAGACCCTTTTATCAGACTTCTATCCAGAGGATAAAAGAAGCGTCCATAATTTACATCAAGCAGCCACGGACACAAACTGCCATCATCTATCTTGAGCAGAAAGTTCACTACCCCCGAGGCTGCGGATGTTACTTCCTCCGGCTGCATCATATCCGTAATGATAAAGAGATGGTTGATCGGAGCAAAGCGTAATTCATTGCGCTGATCAATATAGGCAATACTTTCACGCAGAAGGCGATCAACAATAAGCACGTTAGGCATTGGCAGGTAAATCAAGAAAATCCGCTCATATTTCTGTCTGGTAAAACTGAATGAATTTTTAATCGGCTTCTCATAGACCAATCCCATTGTCCGTCGTCCCGCTTCTTCATAATCTTGAGATGTCAACCAATCAATCAGTTCTGCCAGGGGATTCTCCATGTCTCTTACTGCCTGACTTTGCTCTGTCGTCAAGAGAAATCTCTTCATGCCTGCCAGCCGCTTCAAGCTGTCGGCATTGCCGGGATCAAAACGCTCCATGGTATAACCAAAAAAACTTCCTTGAATAAATTGCAGCAGCAACAACGCAAAGGCAACGACAGCGGCCCAAAAAAGCATAGTTAGCCAGCCCATAGAAGAAAGTTCAGGGTTGCTGTCAATGGCACTCTTGAGATAATACAGTCCTAGAGAAAAAAGGATCAGTATCAGAACTTGATGAATGAGATTTCTTAGCCAACCGCGTCTAGACATCTTTTCCGGGACCTCTATCTCACTGAGAATACACGTGCAACAGCCCTGTCCAACCCATACTGCACGAATTTGATCAGCAAAAGAAACATCAGTGGGACCGCCATTATAACCAGCAAAAAGAAAAGTAGTT
>DUPE01000025.1 GCA_012838475.1 Clostridiaceae bacterium | reverse complement strand
CACCATCATAGCCAGTTTTTACACTGCCTTTCGCAGCGATCCCATTGTGGCTGCTGCTCTTTATGGAATGCAGGCTGGTGTTGCTGCAATAATCGCAGATATAGTTTTAACCATGGGCTCAAGAATAATCGGAAGAAAAAGGTGGAGCAGTATACTGATAATGCTGGCAGCCTTTTTAGCTGCAACACTGGCAGGCTTCTCAGTATCCTATATTATTCTGGCCAGTGGTGCCATCGGAGCATTACGCTTTTTCTGGCGACGCAAGAAGGCAAACAATGCGACTGCAACGCAAGTGGATGATGATGAAGCGCAGAAAGGCGGGGAATTATAATGTTGTTGTGGCAGTTATTTCTCAGTTTTCTGAAAATAGGCGCTTTTAGTTTCGGTGGTGGTTACGCTGTGCTGCCCTTGATTGAAGAGGAGATAGTCCACAATCAACAATGGCTAACCTCCTTAGAATATTCCGATTTATTGACAATCTCCCAAATGACGCCAGGACCTATCAGCATTAATGGTGCCAGCTTCGTAGGCACAAAACTGGCAGGCATCCCCGGGTCTATTGTCGCAACCCTGGGCTGCATCACCCCATCCATAATTATTGTTTCTTTCTTGGCCTGGCTCTATTTCAAATACAAAGATCGGGGCTTAATCCAAGGAGTCTTAAGCGGCCTGCGTCCGGCAGTAGTGGGTCTTATAGGCAGTGCCGGACTTTCAATTATTATTATGGCTCTGTGGGGAGGCGCCATTCCTATTCTGATGGGCAATATTGATTATGTTGCTTTGGCCATCATGGCTACGTCCTTCCTGCTATTGCGCCTCAAGTTGATTAAACCGATTGGGGCAATCGCCCTCTGCGGGGTTGCAGGCATTGCTATCTATCTGATCAGCGCCTATACATAGATGTTTTTGTCTTCGGATCGAATCCATAGAGTTTTCTTTCGTTCCTCTTTAGCACTGCAGCTATTTTGAACAGAGCAGGACTCAAATTCAAAATTCTCGCTGCAACATACAGTTCAGAGGATTATCAAAAGTCTGAGCTAATCCGGATGCTCAAAGTCATGCAGAACGTCGAATATTATCTAGGGGGGTGCTAATTATTGTGTTTTAATCGTCTTTGCGCTTAAGAAGCCGGCGGATCAGCTGTCTCGGCAAGATATTATGATGTTCTAGAAATTCTAGAATGGGGACAAACAAAATGGCAATCAAGCCTCCGGTGAAGCCGTTGTTATAAAGATTTGTGCCCGCATGCAAGATACTTACATTAGACACGATCGTCGCATGCGCCATACCGGCCGCAACCCCGGGTATGAAACCATAATATCCGGCGATAGGAGCCAATGTCGTTCCATACAATCCCGTGATAATGGCAGAAGTGGATGTTTGATCGAAGCTCGAAAGTGCATTTGCCAGATAAACACCCAGTAAAATTGCAACGATATTACGCGGATGCTTGCCAAAGGCGGCAAAACCTGCGACACAGAATACTCCTCCAATGACTGGCCCACTCATGTTTCCACCTATAAACCAGGCATAGGCAAGACCGATACCGCCCGATATGCTCATATTAATCAGCGTGAGGCTGGCACTGTATATATCCGGATAATCTGTACCGAGAAGGCCCGGAGTCATCATCAATTTCTTAAAGGATATAAAGGGATTGGTCTTCCTGAAGCGCCACTTTCCTCCTTCTTCTGAGCTAAAAAAGCTGCTGACAAAACCAAGAACAAATAGGAGTAAAAGAAGACCCAAAACCCAATAGACCGGATCAAAGGTTGTGCTTTCATAGACGAGACTGACCGGCTCTATGCTAAAACCTATAAACTGGATAAAGCCAACAGCGATCATGCCATAAATTCCTGCAGTAAATCCGGTATTGTAGAGACTGAAACCATTATGAAAACTACCAAACGTACTGACCAGCAACGGCAGCAGAAAGCCGGTAAGGATACCAACCAGATAAGAAGCTAGAATCCCCAACCATTGCGGCAACTCGAAGGCAAATGCGATATTAGATACCAGAGGGCCAAGGCAAGTGCCGAAGAGAGCCACCGGTACATAGGTCTTGTAAGGGGTTTTTGTTAAACGGGCATAAAGAAAGACTCCAAAAGAGATCGGAATAGAATTAAACAAATTCTTGCCAAAAAGTGCAAATCCGGAAACAGTAAAGACCGAAGCAACGTTGATGCCGTTAATGCCGGCTCCTGAAAGTATCACCAGCAAAATTGAGAAAAAGGTCATCATCCCTGCATTAATCAAAGCAGCACTTGGTCCAGCCAGTGCAAGATAATCAGTGACCAAATTTGACGGAGAAGTTATGATTTTGCCAAGACCCGGCAACCAGACACGGGGACTATCTAACAACAAACCGGAAATAAGCAAATATGAAGCGAATAGGATCATTGCTGCACGTAAAATCGCTTCTCTTTGAGTATCATGCTCACCGGTATCAAAAAGGCCAAGAAAACCAAATTTGGCAGGGGCATAAACAGGTGTATCTGTTGAATTATCCATCAATCTCCTAACATAAACGTGCTCTAAATACAGACTTTAATGTTTCGTTACTTTATCTTGTTTTGCTGCTAACAACCTGTCCATTAGTTGACGAGGTAACACTTTATGTTCTTCCAGCATACTGAATATCGGCACAAACAAGATCGCAATGAAGCCACCTGTAAAGCCGGTGTTATATAGGTTTGTTCCAGCATGCAAGCTACCGACTGTTGAGATAATCATCATATGTGCCATTCCGGCGATAATGCCCGGAATAGCTCCAAATCTTCCTGCCACCGGGGCGAGAGTTGTACCAAGGAGCGCAGCGATAATGACACTTGTACTGCCAATATCAGCATCGACGACAACATTGGCAAGGAGAACACCGATAAGTATCGGCTGCGTGTTAATAATGTGCTTGCCGTAGGATGCGTAGCCGACCATGCACAATATCGCTCCCAGAATCGGCCCATTTAATTCTCCTCCAAGAACCAGAGCGTATAGAAGACCAACTCCTCCTGTTAGACTCATATTTATGAGAGACAAGCCAATACCAAACTGATCGACAAAATCATCCGGCACACAGCCTGACCTTCTTGTCAGTTTGCGATATTGCTTAAAGTAGTATTTTAGATTCAGTGTTCCAATATGCACGGATTCATCCACTATATCCGAACCCGCCTGTAACCTCTTCTCTTCATTTCCTGAGCCCAACTCGTAATCCAACCCCGGCTCTAATTCATACGCAAAATCAGCTTGCAGCTCATACTTCCTGCCTTGATAGATGGCCGTGATCCCAGCCAGAAAGAGCAAGATCAACAAAGAAGCTATCCAGATGATAATAACATCATCCGATCCACTGAAAAGAATATTCGTATGCTCAAAGCTATATCCCTGATACCTCAGAATTCCAACTACAACCATACTGAAGATACCGGCTGAAAAACCCATATTGTACAGACTATAGCCTTGATGAAATTGCTCAAAACGGTGGCAGACCGGCGGCAGCAGAAAACCACACAGCATGCCTAACAGCCAGGAATATAAAATCCCCTGCCAGATTGGCAGTCCAAAGTGGAAGGCTACACTTGAGACCAGCGGTCCCAAACAAGCAGCGTAAAGTGACAGATGAACACAGTCCTTGAACTCTGTCTTACTGTATTTGCAATAGAGAAAAACACCAATGGATAGCGGAAGACTGTTAAAAAGATTTTTACCAAACAGTGAAAATCCGGAGAGCATAAAGATAGCTGCGAATACGGATCCGTTCAGCTGTGCTCTGGAAAGCTTGATTATAAGGAAATATAAGCAAGTCATGACGCCGGCATTGATAAAGGCAATGCCGGGGCTTGCCAAACCCATATAGTCTGTCAATAAGAGGGAAGAGGAAAGTACAATATTTCTAAATTCCGGCAGCCAGTCTGCCGGAGAAGACATCAAAATACCGGTAACCAGAAGAAAAAGTCCATAAATAATAATGATACGGTTGACAATTTTTTCGTTGAACTCGGCTTTAGCTTTGCCCGGATTCCTCTGACAATCAGAGTAGGGCATGACAGGCTTTAGTCGTTTCATGCGTCAATTTTGGCTCCTCAATTTAAGATTACTTTCCCTCTGCTGTTTTATCATCCTTTACCAGTGCTTTATCAAGTACTTCGTCCATGTGACTAACAAGGACAATATTCAGTTTCTTCTTCACAGTTTCCGGAACATCTTCCAGATCGCGCTTGTTTTCTGCCGGAATGAGAATAGTCTTTATGCGGGCACGATTAGCCGCTACTGCCTTTTCCTTCAAACCGCCAATAGGCAATACCCGCCCTCGCAATGTAATCTCACCCGTCATGGCGATATCACGACGAACAGGGCGCCGCGTCAATGCCGAGGCTAACGACGTTGCTATGGTGATACCTGCTGAGGGACCATCCTTGGGAATCGCTCCGGCAGGGATGTGGATATGAATATCTGTTTTTCGTATACTCTCAGGATCAAGCCCTAGCTCTTCACTGCGGCTGCGCACATAGGTAAAAGCCGCAGCCGCCGATTCTTTCAGAACTTCTCCCAATTGTCCGGTCAGCTGCAGATTGCCTTCTCCAGGCAGCACATTAACCTCAACAGTCATAGTATCACCGCCGGAATATGTCCAGGCCAATCCCGTCGCGATACCAACTTGATCGTTGGCCTCCGCCATTTCGTAGGAATAGCGTCTGGTACCAATCAGGTCTTCCAGCATATCGGGCGTGACACGAATCGTCTTTGCACCCGTCTCAGCGATCTGAATAGCAACACGGCGGCAAAGATGAGCAAGTTCGCGCTCCAGTTGTCTGACACCGGCTTCTCTGGTATACCAGCTGATTATTCTGGCGAAGGCGCTCCGGGTTAAGTGCAGCTGCTCCTTGCTGATACCGTGCAGGTTGCGCTGCTTGGGTAAGAGATGACGCTGTGCAATCTCAATCTTCTCTTCTTCGGTATACCCGGATACCTCAATTACTTCCATGCGGTCAAGCAAAGGTCCGGGTATCTGGTCGCTGTTATTGGCAGTAGTTATGAAAAGGACCTGCGATAGATCATAGGGGAATTCCACATAATGATCGCGAAAACTGTTGTTTTGTTCAGGATCCAGGACTTCCAGCAGGGCAGAGGAGGGATCACCCCTGAAATCAATGCCTAACTTGTCAATTTCATCTAACAGGAATAGGAGATTATCTGTGTCTGCCTGACGAATACCCTGTATGACACGACCGGGCATGGCCCCCACATAAGTACGCCTGTGCCCTCTGATTTCAGCTTCATCACGGATACCACCTAAAGACATACGCACGTAACGGCGCCCCAATGTTTCTGCAATCGCTTTGGCAATCGAGGTCTTGCCGGTTCCGGGAGGACCTACAAAGCAAAGGATAGGACTTCGCTTCACAGAATTATCATCTCTGTCCAACTGCAGTTTGCGCACTGCCAGATACTCCATCACACGTTCTTTGACTCTTTTCATGCCATAGTGATCGCGATCGAGAATTCTACGTGCCTTCTTAAGGTCCAGATGCTCCGGATTTATTCTCCCAAAGGGGAGATCTAACAGTAGCTCAATCCAATTGCGCTGCACCGTCGCCTCAGGGAAATTGGGCGGAATCCTGCTAAAGCGGTTGATTTCTTTGAGCATTTTTTCCTTATAGTCTTCCGGCATAAGGCTTTCTTCAAGCTTGAGCTTCATTTCTTCGAAATCGCTCAGCTCGTCCATGAACTCTTCGCCATCCAGTTCACCTTGTATGGTGCGCATCTGTTCTCTGAGGAAGTATTCTCGCTGGCTCTTATTAATTCTTGTTTTAACTTTCTCTTCGATCGTTCTCTCGATTTTGCTCAACTCAATTTCACGGTTTAAGTACTTAAGCGTCATCTCTACTCTCTTCTTCAAGAAGACAGTTTCAAGTAGCTCTTGCTTCTCCGCCACGGATAATGGCAATAAATGATTGATATGATTGATCAAATCCTCCGGTTCCGAGAACTCTTCCAAAATAATTTGTGGATCTGCAGCAGCCTTTTTAGCAATCTCAGCATAACTGGAAAAATGTTTAACCAGACTTCTGGCAGCTCCTTTTTTCCAGATATCATCAACATCTGCCATGTCTTTATCTTCAAGCAGGCTGACGACGACTTTGAAGTATGGCTCAGTCATGTTAAAACGAACGATTTTTACTCTTTCAACGCCTTCGATCAGGATTTTGTACATGCCATCAGGAAGTTCCAGCAATTGTCTGATGCGTGCCTTCATACCAACACGAAAGACATCATCCTTGCCGGGTTCATCCGCACTGATCTCTTTTTGTGCTGTTGTGAAGATCTCCTGCCCGATATCCATTGCCTCTCTTAAGGCCTCTACAGAAGCGGGTCTGCCAATATCCAACGATACGGAGATCCCCGGATAGAGCACTACTCCTCTTAGTGGAATCATGGGAAGTGTTTGTGTCTTCTGTCTAATACTCTTGCTGTCGGACTCTGAAGCTGCCGAAAAAGCGGCAGTATGTTTTTTCGCCGGCTTTACATCAGCAGAGTTATTATCATTACTTCTTTTCTTAGCTTTATCCATTTAAGCTCCTAGCCTAATATATTAATTAATCGAATCACTTAATTACTGGAAGCCTATTATATCATTACCTGACCGGTACTCCAGCAAAAACGACAATGCAATAAAAATGCCAGTTCCCACAGGCGTTCATGTTAATCTCCAGACGACACAGCCTAAGGATATGATGACTATTAGGCCATAAGTGCCTTCAACATTTTGTCAATCGTCTCATACGAAACACTTTTAAGTAGAGCATCCTTTCACTGACATTTTTGGACATAAAAAAGGCCATAGCGCTTGAGAAGCGCTATGGTCTATATAGTGTAGTTTGACGTAATCTAGTCGAGAATCTTTGAAACCGTTCCGGATCCGACAGTCTTGCCACCTTCACGAATAGCGAACTTCAATCCCTGCTCAATTGCGATTGGGGTGATTAGCTCAACAGTGATAGTGACGTGGTCACCGGGCATACACATGTCAATGCCCTCAGGCAGAGTTGCAACGCCGGTAACGTCAGTTGTGCGGAAGTAGAACTGAGGACGATAGCCATCAAAGAACGGCTTGTGTCTTCCGCCTTCTTCCTTGGTCAGAACGTAGACTTGACCTTCGAACTTGTAATGGGGATGAATGGTTCCCGGTTTTGCAACAACCTGGCCACGCTCAATCTCATCGCGCTGGACACCGCGCAGTAAGAGACCGACGTTGTCTCCCGCCTCTGCATGATCCAGAATTTTACGGAACATTTCAACGCCTGTGACAACGGTGTTACGAGGCTCATCACTAAGACCGACGATTTCAACGGCTTCACCGACTTTGATTTGACCGCGCTCAACACGGCCGGTGGCTACTGTGCCGCGACCAGTAATTGTGAATACGTCCTCAACCGGCATGGCGAAGGGCAAGTCTGTCGGGCGGGCAGGAGTCGGGATAAACTCGTCCACTGCATCCATCAGCTCAATGATAGGCGCGTAAACCGGATCATTCATATCTTCTGATTCGCTCTCCAGTGCCAGCAATGCAGAACCGCGGATTACAGGAGTGTCATCTCCGGGGAAATCATACTCATTAAGCAGATCGCGGATTTCCATCTCAACCAGCTCGAGCAGCTCATCATCATCAACCTGATCCGCTTTGTTCATGAATACGACAATGGCGGGAACACCAACCTGGCGGGCCAGGAGGATATGTTCTCTGGTTTGCGGCATGGGACCATCAGCAGCAGACACTACCAGAATTGCGCCGTCCATTTGAGCAGCACCGGTGATCATGTTCTTGATATAGTCAGCATGGCCAGGGCAGTCAACGTGAGCATAGTGACGGTTATCTGTCTCGTACTCTACGTGAGAAGAGGTAATTGTGATTCCACGAGCTTTCTCTTCCGGTGCCTTGTCAATGCTTGCATAGTCTGTAAAAGTTGCGCCACCTTTTTTGGCGAGTACTTTTGTAATAGCAGCAGTTAAAGTTGTTTTACCATGGTCAACGTGGCCAATTGTTCCAACGTTAACGTGGGGTTTAGTTCTCTCAAATTTTGCCTTACCCATTTCTATTAAATCCTCCTAAAATGGTTTCAGTAATAAATTAGTCAAGAGCACGTCTATACACCTATTCTACACAATTATTGCGATTTGGCAACGATTAGACTGCGTATTCAACGTCTCCTTCAGCGTTATTTCTTTCCTCCGGTTAATTGTTCACGAACCGAAGATGGTACTTCCTCAAAATGGCTGGTCTGCATAACAAAGACACCTCGTCCTTGCGTACGTGAGCGCAGAGAAGTGGCATAGCCAAACATCTCCGACAAAGGTACGAAGGAAGAAATGCGCTGAGCATTAGATAAAGCCGCCATTCCGGTAATCTGACCACGACGCGAACTTATGTCCCCCAGCACATCTCCCAAATACTCCTCAGGAACCGTGATATCAACTTGCATCACTGGTTCCAGAATAGTTGGAGACGCTTTGAGACAAGCATCTTTGAAGGCCATAGATCCTGCGATCTTGAAGGCCATTTCTGATGAATCTACATCGTGGTATGAGCCATCAATCAGTCGAACTTTAACGTCTACAACCGGGAAACCGGCTATTACGCCGCCGTTCATAGCGTCTTGTATGCCTGCATCTACAGCCGAGATATATTCTTTGGGGATCACTCCGCCAACAATCTTACTCTCAAACTCGTAGCCTGCTCCGGCTTCATTAGGCTCGACTTCAATTATGCAATGCCCGTACTGGCCGTGACCACCTGTCTGGCGAACAAAACGGCCTTCTCCGGTTGCTTCGCTTTTGATTGACTCACGATAAGCAACCTGAGGTTTTCCGACATTAGCTTCAACTCTGAATTCCCGGAAGAGACGATCAACAATGATGTCAAGATGGAGTTCCCCCATACCTGAAATTAAAGTCTGTCCTGTTTCGTCGTCCGTGTGAGTTCTAAAAGTCGGATCTTCCTCAGACAGTTTAGCCAAGGCATGAATCATTTTGTCTTGACTGGCCTTGGATCTGGGTTCAATAGCGACAGAGATTACCGGTTCGGGAAAGTCCATCGATTCCAGAACAATCGGCTCCTGCTCAAAGCATAAAGTATCTCCTGTTGATGTATCGCGCAGACCAACTGCTGCAGCGATATCACCGGCGTATACCTCATCGAGTTCGGATCTGTGATTAGCGTGCATCTGGAGGATGCGGCCTATGCGCTCTCGTTTGCCTTTTGTGGCGTTAAGCACATATGATCCCGCTTTGAGCGATCCGCTATATACTCGGAAGAATGCCAGCTTGCCCACAAAGGGATCTGTCATAATCTTGAAAGCTAAAGCAGAAAATGGTGCCTTATCGTCTGGCGGCCTCGTCTCTTCTTCTTCAGTTTTGGGATTGAAACCAACTACATCCGCAATATCTACGGGCGAGGGCATATAATCAATCACAGCATCCAACATGAGCTGTACGCCCTTGTTCTTATAGGATGAACCACAGGTCACAGGCGTGATTTCTGTGGAAATCGTCGCTCTGCGCAGTGCAGCTTTAAGCTCCGCTACCGAAATTTCTTCATCTGCCAGATATTTATCGCCCAAAGCCTCGTCGGTTTCGGCAATAGCTTCCACCATCCGGGCGCGCCATTTCTCTGACTCATCAAGGTATTCTTCCGGGATCTCAGATTCTGTGACAGTTACTCCCAAATCTTCATCGCTGTACATTTCCGCCTTCATCGTCATCAGATCGATGATACCGGAGAAGCTATCCTCCAGCCCTATAGGCAATTGGATAGGAACAGCATTCGTCCCCAATCTGTCCTTCATCATGGAGACGACATTTAAGAAATCAGCACCAACCATGTCCATTTTGTTGACATATGCCATACGCGGGACACGATAGTTGTCTGCCTGACGCCATACTGTCTCTGTCTGGGGTTCAACGCCGCTTTTGGCGCACAGCACCGTAACCGCACCGTCAAGCACGCGCAATGAGCGCTCTACTTCGACTGTGAAGTCAACATGGCCGGGGGTATCAATGATATTAACTCTGTATCCCCGCCACTCGGCAGTGGTAGCAGCAGAAGTAATGGTAATGCCACGCTCCTGTTCTTGCTCCATCCAGTCCATAGTGGCAGCACCCTCATGGGTTTCCCCCAGGCGATGGATGCGTCCGGTATAGTACAGGATTCTCTCTGTCGTAGTGGTCTTGCCTGCGTCTATATGCGCCATGATCCCAATATTGCGGGTATTCTCTAGTGAGAATTCTCTTGGCATAGCGTTAAACTCCTTCTAATAAATATGTTTTCATTATTTCCCCTTGTAACCAGCATTAATCATCCTGTGGTTAATATCTGGCAAAAATAAACTTGTCCAGGGGAAATGATTGAATACGATTACCATCTGTAATGAGCAAAAGCACGGTTAGCTTCCGCCATACGATGCATATCTTCTTTACGTTTGAATGCTGCGCCTTGCTGATTATAAGCATCCAGCAACTCAGCGGCCAAACGATCTTTCATGGTGCGTTCACTGCGTGAACGTGCTGCTTGCACAATCCAACGCAAAGCCAGTGTTTGGCGTCGTTCCGGACGAACTTCAATAGGAACCTGATAGTTCGAACCGCCTACGCGCCGCGCTTTGACTTCCAGCATTGGCATTACGTTTTCCAGTGCTTTGTTGAAAACATCAATCGCTTCCTGTCCGGATTTTTCCGCGATTTGATCAAAAGCTCCGTAGACAATGCGCTGAGCCAGTCCCTTTTTTCCATCCAACATGACATTGTTCACCAGCTTACTGATGCGTATGTCGTGATAGACAGGATCAGGCAGCACCTCTCTTTTGGGCACATGACCTTTTCTTGGCACTAGTCTTCCCTCCTTTCATGATTATGCGGGTCTTTCACCCGAAATCACAGGTACTCACGATTTGGACCGTGTTGTGCCAGACTTCACACTTGTATAGACAAGGAGTGTACTGAACACATAAGTCCAACCGAATCCTGGCTGTTTACCTGGTCTTGGCAGCCTTCGGTTTTTTGGTGCCGTACTTTGAACGGCCTTGCATGCGCGATGTTACTCCTGCCGTATCAAGAGTACCGCGAACGATATGATACCGCACACCCGGCAAATCTTTAACACGGCCTCCGCGAATCAATACCACACTATGCTCTTGCAGATTGTGGCCAATACCGGGGATATAGGCAGTTACTTCATACTGATTTGTCAGACGAACTCTTGCTACTTTGCGCAGCGCTGAATTCGGCTTCTTAGGTGTAGTGGTCTTGACCACTGTGCAGACTCCGCGCTTCTGCGGTGAAGGGTATTCACTCTCGCGTTTTTTAAGAGTGTTTAGTCCATATTGCAGTGCCGGCGATCCGGATTTGTAAGTTCTTTTCCGGCGTCCTTGTTTCACCAATTGGTTGAACGTAGGCATTCCTGTACCTCCTTCCTTCGATTCTAAAGATTCCGTTCCAGTGATAATTATTTGTGGTTTTAAGCACCCAAAATTTTGCCTCAACGGCAAAATGAACGGAAAATCAGTATACCATCACTGTTCCGACTTGTAAATATCATCGTGAATTACTGTCCTAATCAGTGATAATTTCACCCTTATAACTAATCAATGAATATTTGTGATTTTTGTGCCCGCTCCCTGGAGCAGGCTAGCTGCAACACAAGGCGTTCAGATAATACTGCCATAATTGTACCCTTAGCCTCTTACCGATTTCTTTTCTAAGTTTCGTATCTTCTATTGTCGCAAATAATATCCTCCTATCATCATGCCGGATTCTTCTGTTGTCGTACTACATCCTTTAGCGTCGCCTTCTGCGAGGTAAATACTATACCTGATGTCGGAGGATGTAATATTCTCAGAGGGTAACGGAGGGTTATCAACTCTGGCCCAAACAGAATAGATGAATCCTTGCAGAGCAGAGATCGCCTTGCATCAGGACATAGAAATTATTTCCATTAGCTTTGTCTTGATAACAGAACAGGTAAATAGAAATTAATAACTTATGCTAAATCTTATTATCATTGTGGTTCTTACATTCTTCGGGTACAGACAAACTGCAGATTATCTTGCTGCAAAAAATTTAGGCACAGCTGGGAGCGAAGAAGGATATCCGGCTGACGGGGCAATCGTCAGCAAGGCAGAGAGTAAGCCGGGAAACACCACCTTCGGGGTAACCGGCAACGTGGCAGAGGACAAGCCGGCAAACGCTGCTTTCGGGGTAACCGGCAACGTGGCAGAGGACAAGCCGGTAAACGCTGCTTTCGGAGCAACCGGCAACGTGGCAGAAGACGAGCCGGCAAACGCTGCCATATACAAGGCTGACGAGACTTCAGAGATGTCCGAAGATACCGGAGATGAACCAAGCAATACCCGGGTAAGTGAGAACAGCGATTTCAAAAGCGGTAATAAACATGTCTGGCAGTGGAAACATACTTTTCTCTATCTGGCTGTTTCGTTAACAGCGGGTTTATGTCAGCTCTTGTACGGAAGGGATGGGTTAGGCAGCGCTATAGAAGTTGATAGGCAGCAAAAACTGCTGATGATTATGCTGCTGGTTTTGCCGATGGCAGTCGTGGATGCCAGATTAAAGATCATACCCAATCGCTTTCTGCTCATCGCAACAGGGATCAGAGTATTACTCTATGTGCCGGAATTTCTGTTCAGCAAGATCCTGCCAATGCTAACCGGATTCACACACAAATTAGGCTCTGTCAGCTTGGGGACTTTAACTGATTATACTGGTATCCTCGTCCACACCGTCTTTTCTAATTTTGCCGGCAATGAGGACCTTACCGGCATTGCAGGCGCAGACGAACAAACTATATCAATGGTCAAGACTGTCTGTTCTGATCTGGCAGCTGCTTTCCTACTGGGAGTTGTATTCTTTATTGTCGCATATGGCAGCAAATATCAAATAGGTATGGGAGATGTGAAACTCTTCGCTCTGATGGGTTTTTATCTGGGGCTGCGAGATGCCGGTTTGGCTATCTTCTGCTCATTTGCTGTCTCCGGCATGGCTGCAGTTTTCCTGCTCTTGAGCAAAAGGAAGATGGTCGGCGACAGCATAGCCTTCGCTCCCTGTGTTTTCATCGGCTTATTTGGATATGCTTTGCTCACGACAGCTTCAGTATGGACTGCCTGACGAAATATCGTCAGATGCGGCAAACTACAACAAATCCAGCCGGTCACAAACATAAGCGACTTCAACAAATAATAACGGTCACCAAGAAAGTTAGATTTCGGATCGTTAATAATCGGGTCGGAGTTTTGTCATTATTGAATTAAGCCCGGTCCCCGTTAAGTGACTGCCGGAATCGGGGTATCCACGTTGTCAAATAAAGCCCGGCTCTCGCTGATTTGCTCCTAAGTCAGGGTCTACATCATCTGCTTTATTTAAAAACTGCAGATGATAGAGATAAGCGTAGACTCCTTCGGCAGCCAACAGGCTCTCATGTGTGCCTTGCTCGACAATGCCTTCCTCCGTCAAGACCAGGATATTGTCGGCACTCTTGATGGTGGAAAGGCGGTGGGCGATGACCAAAGTGGTGCGATCACGGGACAATTTATCTAGTGAAGACTGGATAAAGAGCTCGCTCTCATTGTCCAGCGAGGAGGTTGCCTCGTCAAGGATCAGGATGGGTGGGTTCTTCAGAAAAACGCGAGCGATAGAGATACGCTGCTTCTGTCCGCCGGAGAATCTGACACCACGCTCTCCCATCATGGTGTCATATCCTTGAGGCAAGGTCATGATGAAGTCATGGATATTTGCATCCTGGGCGGCAGCAACGATATCTTCATCTGTGGCGCCTGGTCTACCATAGGCAATGTTATTGCGCACACTGCTGTTGAAAATGTAAACATCCTGCTGCACAACACCGATATTGGCACGCAGAGACTTGAGGGTCATGTCACGCACATCGACACCGTCAACAGTCACTTGACCGCTAGACACATCATAAAATCTGGGTATCAGGGATACAAAGGTTGATTTCCCGGCACCGGAGGGTCCGACCAAGGCTACAGTTGAACCGCTAGAGATAGAAACCCGGATGTTCTCCAAAACCGGTTCATCCTCATTATAACGAAAGTTAACGTCAGAAAACTCAATATCGCCATCCAGAACTCCCATCTCAATGGCATCGGGTCGATCCTGCACCTCCGGCTCGGTTTCCAGGATCTCCACCATGCGCTGAAACCCGGTCATACCCTTCTGGAACTGCTCGGTGAAATTCACCAGCATCTTGATCGGATCCAAGAACATGCTGATATAGAGCACATAGAGAATAATATCCGCCGCAAGCAGCTCGCCTCTGGCCACATAGAGTCCGCCAACCAGAATAACCGCCAGATACATCATGCCTTGCATGAAGCCGTTCACCGACTGGTATTCTCCCATGACCAGATAATTGTCGATCTTTGACTCCAGAAAGCGTTTATTGCCCTGGTCAAATTTTTCTGCTTCTATCTCCTCGTTGGAGTAAGACTGCACTGTCCTGATACCGGATAAGCTGTCCATTACGACAGCATTAACATCGGCGATACGGCGCCTGTTCTCCATAAAAGTCCGCTGCATTTTCTTCCTTTGGATGAGGGTAAAGATAAACATTAGGATAGTCACTGTCAGCAGAACTAAAGTCGTAGGCAAATGTATTAGGAATAATACGATGAAGGCACCTACCATCTTAACTGCGGCAATAAAAATATTTTCCGGCCCATGATGAGCTAACTCTGTAACATCAGCCAGGTCAGAGATAAGGCGAGACATCATCTGGCCGGTATTTGTCTTATCAAAGAAAGAAAAAGAGAGCTTTTCCATATGGGTGAACAGATCATCGCGCATATCTGTCTCCATTCTGGCCCCCATAATATGTCCATAAGTCGCCATATAATAGGTAGCCAGAGCTTGCACAATGTATAGCACCAGCAAGACGCCGGCGTAGATCCACAGCTGTCGCATCATCTCGGTTGTATCGGGCATCAAAAATACTCGCCCTGTCAAACTCCTGAGAATAACAGGGAATATGACTCCTGCCAGACCAATCACTGCAGCACAAAACAGGTCGAGAAACAGTGTCCATCGATAGGGTTTGTAATAACTGATAAATCTGCCAACTATGCTTTTCTTCATGTGGATCTTTTGCTCCTAATATCCTTACAAGTATATAAATTCCGTTTATGTTCTGGTTAAACAGTCACTGCTACTTTGTTGTGTTAATCTTACTTATACACGGCTTCAAAGTCTTGCTACTCCGGATCCTCTGGCTGCTTCTGCAACTGCCGAGGCAACTGCAGTGCGAACTCCCTGATCAAAAGCCTCCGGCATTATCTTTGTTGCGCTTAGCTCGGCAATAGGAACCAGATCGGCGAGTGCACGAGCGGCAGCTATATTCATTATGTCGTTTATTTCGCTGGCACGCACATCAAAGGCGCCTCGGAAAACTCCCGGGAAAGCCAGCACATTATTGATCTGATTAGGGAAGTCAGAGCGTCCGGTCGCAACCACAGCCGCACCTGCTGCCAAGGCCTCATCCGGATAGATCTCAGGAACCGGGTTGGCGCAGGCGAAAACTATTGACTTCTTCGCCATGCCCTCCACCATATCACCTGTGACAGCACCGGGACCTGAAAGTCCGATGAAGACATCCGCACCCGCCATCATATCCCCAAGGGTTCCCTTGTGCTTCTCGAGATTTGTTAACATCGCGATTGCTTTCTTCTCATGATCCATATCTTCTTTACGGCCTTCGTAGATCGCGCCTGTCCTGTCACAAAGAGTAACGTGGCGTGCTCCTGCAGATAGCAGCAGTCTTGCTGTAGCTATAGCTGCAGCGCCGGCACCGCTGAAGACAATCTTCACCTCGGTGAGATCCTTGTCTACAACCTTCAGAGCATTGATAAGCCCCGCAAAAGTAACAATCGCAGTGCCGTGCTGGTCATCGTGAAAAATAGGGATGTCGCAGATCTCTTTCAGTTTGCGCTCAATCTCAAAGCAGCGAGGGGCAGCAATATCTTCCAGATTAATGCCGCCAAAGCTGCCTGAGATGTTATAAATGATACGGACGATCTCATCGACAGTTTGCGTCTTAATGCAGAGAGGGAAGGCGTCCACACCCCCAAAGGCTTTAAAGAGTGCACATTTGCCTTCCATAACGGGCATGGCTGCTTCTGCGCCGATATTACCCAGACCCAGTACAGCGCTGCCATCAGTAACTACCAGGCAAAGATTCCAACGCCTGGTCAGATCATAGCTGCGCTCTACATCTTTTTGAATCTCCAGACAGGGTTGAGCCACACCGGGGGTATAGGCGATAGCCAGCTCCTCATTAGAGCTCACCGAAACTCTTGGTGTAATTTCAAACTTACCTTGCCACTCCTCATGTTTCTTTAACGATATTGCTGCGTAATCTGGATTCTTTGACATTTTATCCTCCATCATTATCTTTGATCATGTTGATTCATATGCTTACAGCTCAAAATCTCTGAGCTTTTGTATGGATTATTTTTTCGGCATGAATGGTACAAATTTGTACTGCAACCAACCAAATTAATCATCAACCACCGACGATTATACCGCATTGCTAATATATTACATCAAACAAGGTGTCATTCGAGTCGGGGGACGATGTATGTACTGCTCTTTTTGCAGCATGGGAGAAGTCTACGCTCCGAAGCCTCTTGCGAAAAGCACAGGTGTCGCCTTTTATTGCTGCCATTAACGCCGAAAGAATGTGCTGTTTTTGTTCAGCTTCACGTTTATAAGAAAAAGTGACAAAAATTACTGGACAGGGGCAATATTTATGCTAGAATTCTTGGAATCGCAGTATATCGTATCCGCCTGTTCGCTGCGTTAGGCAGAAAGACTCGAGGAAAATCATGATAAAGAATGAGAAACTAAAAAACTGGGTAGAGGAGCTTACTTCTCATCTTACGCCTGATCATGTCTATCTTTGCGATGGGACCAAAGAAGAATATGACCGTCTGCTGGCTCAGGAAGTAAAGAGGGGAGCAGCTATACCTCTCAATCCTGAACTGAGGCCAAACAGCTTTCTATTCCGTTCGGATCCCTCTGATGTCGCCAGGGTTGAGGATCGAACATTTATCGCTTCTGAAACAAAAGATGACGCCGGCCCCACTAATAACTGGATTGATCCAGTGCAGTTGAGAAAGACCATGTCCGACTTATATAAGGGCTGCATGAAGGGACGCACTATGTATATCATACCCTTCTGTATGGGACCCTTATCTTCTCCTGCTTCGCGCTTAGGCGTGGAAATAACAGACAGCGCATATGTAGTAGTTAATATGCACATTATGGCGCGAGTCGGCAACGAAGCTTTGGAGAGGATTAATCAGGGCGAATTCTTCGTGCCTGCTTTACACTCTGTCGGTTATCCTCTCGAGCCTGGTCAGGAAGATCCTCTCTGGCCCTGTGCTCCGATGGAACAAAAATACATCGCCCATTTCCCGGAAACCAGAGAAATCTGGTCTTACGGCTCCGGCTACGGCGGCAATGCGTTGCTGGGCAAAAAATGCTACGCCTTAAGAATCGCTTCTGTTCTGGCCAGAGATGAAGGCTGGATGGCAGAGCATATGCTGATCTTGAAACTGATTTCACCGGAAGGAAAGGTCTATCATATTTGTGGTGCTTTCCCTTCGGCCTGCGGGAAGACCAATCTGGCGATGATAAATCCCTCCTTGGAGGGGTGGACTGCCGAGACCGTTGGAGATGACATTTCCTGGCTGCGCTTCGGTCCCGATGGTCGTCTCTGGGCGATCAACCCCGAAGCAGGCTTCTTCGGCGTTGCGCCGGGAACTTCCTACAAGTCAAACTACAATGCCATGAAGGCAGTTGAATACAACACAATCTTTACTAACACTGCCTTGACAGATGAGGGTGACGTCTGGTGGGAGGACATCGGAACCCCTGCACCTGCACATCTGATCGACTGGCAGGGTCGGGACTGGACACCTGAGAGCAAGACAAATGCCTCACACCCAAACGCGCGCTTTACGGTGCGAGCTGATCAGGCACCTTCGATCGCACCGGATTGGGAAGCTCCCGAAGGGGTGCCGATCGACGCCATTTTGGTCGGTGGCAGAAGATCTGACACAATCCCCCTTGTCTATCAGAGTACGTCGTGGCAGCACGGTGTTTTCTTAGGCGCCGTCATGGGCTCAGCAATTACCTCGGCGGTAATCTCAGACAAGATCGGTCAAATCAGACGTGACCCTTTCGCCATGTTACCTTTCATCGGTTATCATATTGGTGATTATCTCCATCATTGGCTTAATGTGGGCAAAAGGACAGATCCCGATAAACTGCCTCTCTTGTTCTCGGTCAACTGGTTTAGAAAAAACAATGACGGCAAATTCATCTGGCCGGGCTTTGGTGAAAATTCTCGCGTATTGAAATGGATTGTCGGCCGCTGTGAAGGCACTGCGGATGCAGAGAAAACAGCAATCGGTTATGTGCCGCAAGCTGAAGATCTGGACTTAGCCGGATTGAGCATTGCTGCAGATAGTATGGCAGAACTCCTTAAAGTTGATAAAGAAGAGTGGCAGACTGAAGCTGCCTCTATTAGGGAGAATTTTGTCAGCTATGGACCAAAATTGCCTGTGGAACTTTTGCACGAGCTGGAGTCTCTGGAAGAGCGTTTGCAGAGCTGAATATTGTGTTCTAGTCTATAATATTGAAGTGATCGTATTTAGTAAAAATGGTCACAGCGAGAATGCTGTGACCATTCTTTGTGATTCTTGCAGTTCCGGCTAACTCCGCCTGGGAGAAAGGGGATCCACTATGGCTTTCCCATCTTTCAGATCTCCTAAGTCAACCTGACACAAGAAGAAGTTCCTGAATTAACTGCGGTCTTATGGGCAGTTCCCTCTCTCAAACCCAGCAGGGGAAAAGAGGATATACTTTATTTGTCTGCGACATAAGGGGTCATTCCTGTTCGATGCCTAAGACAAATCTGGGGCTGCCTGCAGGAATTTCTCCACCTTCACAGGTCAGAGTAAGCTCCTCTCCGGGTGACAGGAAAGGTAGACGGTGCGATACAGTAATCGGCGCAGACAAAACTTCGTCATGTCCTTCCAAGAGTAAATAATAATAGCTATTGCCTTCCATTACGACACTTTGAATATCTGTCAAGGTGCCGCTAATGGTGATCGGCGCGGTGTCGTTCGGGGTGTCCTGACCATCGTCAATCTGGAGTCGGCCGGCCAGCCTCAGCTGGTAATTGGATAAGGCTTCCCTGATCGAAAATCCTGTCGCAGTTACCTGATAGTTTTCCGCATTAACCAGGGCATACATCTTGACTAACTGAGCATCATCTTTCAAAGCCATGCAATAGGTCGGTTCATCTCCTACATTGAGCAGGATGGGGAAAGTAGAACTATAACGCTTCTCCTGCACTGCACCTTCGGCAGAAGCCATCGCAGAATATTCGTCAGCTGAAGACACGGGATAAAATTTTGTATCCTTTGTACGCAGATTGACCAGGACAAAGCCCAGATTAGATGCGTCACTGGCAACAGATGTGATGCCGGTGTAGAGAAAAACATCATCGTAGAGTGCCAGATAATTGTAACCTTGGGTGGTGCGCAATACGCCTTGTTGTCCGATCAAAGAGTTGAAAAAACCATCCTGATAAATGCCATTCCAATCCAGCTGCTCGATGATTAATTCTGCCGGATAAATACGATCTGCCCAGGTTGGACATTCCTCGACCGGTATTTTTTCTGTTTCACCCGTAATGGCGTTACAGAGGATAACCTCAATTACATCCTGGCCACCGAACCAGCCTACTTGCGGTTTAAGTACCGGTGCTATCCAGAAGGGAGTACCTTCTTCATCTACCTCAAAGCGCTCATCTCCCATGATAGCTGTAGGATATTTAAAGCGCAGATATCTGCTGATATTGCGGAAAAACATATCGGAATCGGAATATTTCATACCGCTGGACAGCTGGTGCATCTGTACCTCACCGGAAATCAGGTCGACCATAACCACTCGAGGTAGACCTGCTTGATTATTATTAAACCACTTAAAGAAATCGACGTAGCGAAGCGGAGTTACACGTGTAGGACGTCCCTTGTAGTTGATCTGGGTATAGTCCTCAGCTACATTGAACTGCGAGACCAGGTCGGCCATCTCGCCCATCCTTTTGTTGCCCAGTCGCATGGCTGTATCGCGGTCGACTGTGGGGATATCATAGAATTCGATTTCATAGACATCTTCTGAGAAATCACCATCTACTTTGGTTATCAGGTCGGCATAGTCCCGCGAACGGAATATTTTCGCTCCGGTAACCTGAAGGACAAAATAAAGCACTAGCATAATTACGGGTATCCACAGCAGCCGCCTGCCTTTGCGAAATCCTTTGATAATCCGATTGAATTGATCACGCGGTGAGTCCGCCTTGCTGTCCACCCGCACACGATAACGAATTCCGAAAGGCCCAACTTGTTCCCGGTACACGTCATCATCTTCTCCGTGCGAAGCATTATTGTCTTTCTTGTTCACATTGCCAAAGGTGAAAAACCCCAAAAAGGGCAAGAGCACCAAAAATGCTATTACTATGAGAGAGAAGAAGAAACCCGGATGGCGAAGGTTAATCGGCAATAGTGTAAAGTACCACCAAAGGAAAAGTACTACTGCCAATATTAAATAATAAAAGAGCAAATTTCTTTTTTTCATAATTTGATTGACGATCCTTTCTTTTCAGTAAAGACTGTCTTCAGCATAGTATACTTTCCAACTGCTGCATAGCAAAAACCTGAGGAATTATATGCCAATGGCTAAGATTTTATCTTTCTATGGAGTTCGCCGTTACTCTGGCTAAGAGTACGGGTCTTGGTTCCGCTGGGCTCTCTTTAATTTCAAAAGCGTAAAGGGCTAGATTACAAGCTTCATCGAGAGAGTTTGTCTTATTGTAAAGCAGACTGACCAGGGGCTCGCCCTGAACCACATAGTCACCCAAAGTCTTGTGTAAAATGATACCTGACTGATGATCGATTTCTGTGTCTTTCTGCAAGCGTGCTGCACCGAGAAGGCCCGCTGCTTTACCCAGATCATCGGTTTCAACATAATGTATGTAACCGGAAATAGGTGCGGTTATATCATGAACTTTGCCGGCGCGCTCGAGTTGCTTGTGCCCGCGGATATAGTCTGCATCCCCTCCTTGAGCTGCAATCATCAGCGCGAATTTCTCCAACGCCCGGCCACTGCTGACTGCCTCTTTCGCCAAATCCGCACACTCGGAAAGGCTGCCCTGCCCGGCAAGATATAGCATATTAGCTGCCAGCAGGTTACAAACCTCAATCAGATCAACCGGCCCTTCACCCCTTAGTACAGCCAGAGCTTCCTCTACTTCCAGACTGTTGCCGATCATTCGCCCCAACGGTCGGTCCATATCCGTGACCAGAGCGATCGTCTCTTTGCCTGCATGATCCGCAATATCTACCATCGCCTTCGCCAGCTCCACTGCTTCGTCCACAGTTTTCATAAAGGCACCGCTACCGGTCTTGACATCGAGAACGATCTTGTCCGCTCCGGAAGCAAGTTTTTTGGACATAATGCTCGAAGCAATCAGCGAAAGCTGATCGACAGTGGCTGTAACATCGCGCAGTGCATAGAGTTTTTTGTCTGCAGGAGCTAGATTGGCCGTCTGGCCGGCAAGGGCAAGTCCGATTTCTTGCACCTGTCTAATAAAGTCGTCAATAGTCAGGGATGTAGATATGCCGGGGATAGATTCCAGCTTGTCGATTGTCCCGCCGGTGTGACCCAGACTACGCCCAGATAATTTGGCGACCGGCACACCGCAGGCAGCTACGATGGGCACTATGATCAAAGTCGTTTTGTCGCCAACACCTCCCGTCGAATGTTTATCTACTTTAATACCGTGAATGGCTGACAAATCTATCTTGTCGCCGCTATCCGTCATCGCCACAGTCAGCTCGCCGGTCTCGCGCTTATCCATTCCTCGGAACCAGATTGCCATCAGCAGAGCCGCCGCTTGATAGTCGGGTATTCGGTCCTGCACATATTCAGTAATGAAAAAGTTGATCTCTGCTTGTGAGAGGACTTCGCCATTACGCTTCTTCATGATGAGATCGACCATATTCATATGACTAACCTAGACTTCCTGAGTTTTCGCGATCTTAACCAGACGAGATGTTCCCAGTCTGTCAGCTCCCAACTCGATAAACTTTTTGGCATCTTCCAGTGAGGATATGCCACCGGCAGCCTTGATCTTAATTTCCCTGCCACAGATTTCGCGCATTAGTGCCACATCGGCAAAGGTCGCGCCTCCTTTGGCAAAACCCGTTGATGTCTTAATAAAGTCGGCTCCGGCAGCCGTAACGACCTTGCAGAGCTCAACCTTCTCCTGCTCGGTCAGATCCGAGCTCTCAATAATCACTTTGAGAATTCTGCCCTTACTGACCATTCTCAACTGCTCAATCTCATCTTGCACAGATTCAAAGAGACCGTCCTTGACCCAGCCAAGATTGACTACCATATCTATTTCCGCAGCGCCTTCATCAATTGCCTCTTGCGCTTCAAACACTTTGACTGCGGTAGTATTGTAGCCGTTGGGAAAACCAATAACGGTACAGATCGGTATCCGGTCCTGGGCATAATTAACCGCCTCAGAAACATATGAGGGCGGCAGGCAGACCGACGCACAATTATATCTGACCGCATCATCTATAAGCTGCCGGATATCCTTCCGGGTGGCAGTCGGCTTCAGCAAAGTATGATCGACATAAGTCAATACTTCATTTATATCCATTTAAATAACCCTCCTTATCACTCAGTTGGATAACTCTCCTTATCACTCAGTTGGAAACACGGCTACTCCCGCACTTCAATTTTCATTTGCAATACAGCATCTTCTGCATTCTATGCTTACTCCAGGATACGGTGGAATAAGAACCCTCCTGAACCATATGCTTCTTCCAGGATGCGGCTATTCTCACACCTTGTCCTGTATCTAATTTATAAATCAAATTGTTCTGTGTCTAAGTTATAAATCAAACAGATCATCATTTGCTTAACTCATGCAATCAAAGTCAAGCGCATCTAATATTATAACCCTATTAAGGCGGGTATCAGTCTGAGCTGAAACAAATGTGTCCTATGCTATAATTTTGCCAAGGAATACCGTGTTGAAGACGCATAAGACTAAGAACTGGTGGTAGCAACTAATGAGTCATAATAAGGATCCCCTGTCTGTCGCTCTGATTGGCTTGGGGCGAGTCGCTGAACAACATCTTAAGGCAATCAGATTCTGGGAAAGTAAAGGCGAACTGGTTTTGGCGGCTGTAGTCGACCCGAAGCAAGACATCTGGACTAAGAAGCTGCAGGCAGCAGGATTTCAGAGGAAGATCCCCGGCTTTAACAGCATAGAGGATATGTTGCAGCAAGTAGTGCCGGATATTTGCGCCATCACCAGTAACAGCGGCAGCCATTTCGGTCTGGCCGAGCTGGCACTTCAGGCAGGCTGCCATCTCTTGGTAGAAAAACCTTTCACTTTAGATCTGGATGAAGCAGATCAATTGATAGATCTGGCCGAAAATAAAAAACTAAAAATCGCCGTCGGCCACATTTACCGCTATATGATCACAATCAGAGAGCTGCAGTCAGATCTTGCTGCCGGCGTGTTCGGGCGTATTCTCCACGCCGCTGTCATTGTGCGTTGGGGACATGACCAGACTTATTATAATCAGGCTGATTGGCGCGGCAGCTGGAGTGAAGACGGCGGTGCTTTAATGAACCAGACGGTGCACGCCCTGGACTTGATGACCTATCTTTGTCAGGCTTTGCCGGTCACTGCTACGGCCGAGATCGCCAGGCTGCGCCATGACATTGAGGCGGAGGACTATGGACTGGGAATATTCTGCCTGAACAATGGAGCGCTTTTGTCCGTGGAGGGCACAACCGCCGGGTTCCCCGGAAACAAAGAAGCTTCGTTCTTCCTGCAAGCGGAAAACGGCACTATTCGTGCCTCTATATATCAGGGGAAGCTGAACTTCAAAATTTTGGATAAGGACGGCCGCTCACTGGGGCGAAAGTACATACGCCGCAGCCTTGCTAACCTGAAAAAGCGATATGGTTTACGAGGCTTGAGTCAGATTAAGAACCCGCATACAGCTATCTACGATGATCTGATCACAGCTATTCGTAAGGATCAGGAGCCCCTGGCCTCCGGCATTAGTGGACGAGACGCTGTAGCCATGGTACTAAGCCTCTATCAAGCCGCCAGAGAGAAAAGGACCGTCGACTTCCCGCCCACAGATAGGAAGATCACACCACAGGACATTTCTTAGCTTCAACACTCTCTTTAATTTCTGAAAGACTGCTGTGCTATAATGAGTCAGCGTTGAACTACTAGTTCAGAAGAGGGATTTTATGAAAGGATACAAATTTGTTATTGCAGACGATGATTCTGTAATTTCTCTTGATATAGCTCAGATGCTCCAAGAGAACGGTCATACTGTAGTTGGTATAGCAAATGATGGCCTTGATGCTATCAAGCTGACTGAGGAAATGGATCCCGATGTCGTTCTTATGGATATACAAATGCCCTTATTCGATGGATTATCTGCTGCCCAGACCATTCTAAAAACTAATCCTAATACATGTGTTATCTGTTGCACCGCATTCGCAGATGATGAATTTATTAAGCGTGCAGAAAGCATTGGTATTGCAGGCTACTTAGTAAAACCGATAAATGAACGTAGTCTAATTTCCACCATTGGAATATCGCTTTCAATGACAAAGCGAATCTCAGAGCATAGACAGCAGATTGCAAAAACAAAGAACAAGCTCAGAGATATGCAAATCGTCGATCAGGCTTGTGCAGAGATATCTGAAACTCAAGGAGTGGAACACTATAAGGCATATCGTTTATTGCAGAAAACATCGATGGATCGAGGTATTTCCATGATAAAGCTAGCAGAAATGATAATTGAGAATTCTGAGAAAGGGCGTTTGCGTATTCTTAAGGAGAAATTAGCAAACGCACTTGATTGTAGCACTGCTGAGGCATGGGCCAGCATTAGTAATAAATCAATTAGTGACAGCATAAGTTGCATCGAAGCTGCTAATATATTGCTTGAGGACGCTAAACGTAATGCTTAAGCCTGCTAGAAATCGTAATACTCTGTCCACGTTTGCCAAAATTAAACTCATCAACTTAATCAAAGAGATTCCCAAGATTGCAGAATTGACCCAGTGTCCTGTTTTCATAGATTTGGTAGAAGACGAAAGTGGAATTGCATATGTGCTGGCAGAAGCTCACCCACAGAGAAGACCAACTCTCTACTCGAAATCCGTCGTTGGAAATTATGCTTATAAAGAAGATGAACCAGCAGTGTATAAAGCTCTACGAACGGGTTTACCGGAAACAGATGCCAAGGCTGTAACGCAGGAAAAAAGAGTTGTTTTGCAGAATGTGCTTCCAATTAGTGATGATTGTGGTCAGTGTTTTGCTGCCTTAATAATGGAACGAGATATTACCACGAATATTATCAGGGAAGAAAAACTAAAATTTTTATCCTCTCAAAGAGACGCACAAATCCCTGCACAATCTCCGACGGATATCAACAAGCTACTAATCAGAGAATCATATCATCGTATAAAAAATGATCTGCAGTTTTTGGTTAGCCAAAGTAGAATACGAGCGAACAAATCGAAATCGGAAGAGACCCGTGAAATTTTGCTTCAAAGTGTTGCATCAATCTGTCCCTAATCAATGATAATTTCACCCCTATAACTAACCAGTGAATATTTCACCCCTGGTGGAGTGTTTCTTCAGGGGCCGAGGCCCCTGAAGAAAAATTTTCGCTGCATGCATACTAGGAGGTAT
>DUPE01000174.1 GCA_012838475.1 Clostridiaceae bacterium | reverse complement strand
GACCAAGGACATGATTACTACTAACAGAACTAAAAGGATTTCAATAATATGATCCAGAATCAGGTTTTTTACTTTATTAACATTAATGTGATCCAGATTCAGATTTCTTTCTTTATTAACACTCATGCTATCTCATCCCCCATGCTTAATGCGTACAATTGGTTGGTATCCACATCTTCCGGACGAACTTCGCCAATCAGCCTTCCTTCTTTCATTATGAGAATCCGATGGCATACTTCCAGAAGCTCCTCCAGCTCTGAAGAGACAAAAATTATAGAAATGCCGCGCTTAGATTGTTCCCACATAATTTCGAAGATCTGCTGTTTGGCATTGACATCGATGCCTCGGGTTGGTTCATCATAGAGCATAATCTCCGGCTGAGTATTTAGCCAGTTGCCGACAACAACTTTTTGCTGATTGCCGCCGGAAAGGCTGTTGGCAGGTGATGCCATATCTGTAATTTTGATATCTAACTCTTGTACCTGCTTGTTTGCGGCTGATTTTCGCTTTTGCCTATTCTCCAGCCAGCCGTTGGATGTCCTATTCATGCTGGCATAGCAGAGGTTGTCCAGAATAGAGTGGATTAGTATCAATCCTTCTTCCTTACGGTTTTCAGGGGTTAAACCCAAGCCCAGTTTTTTCATAGAAATCGGGGAAGCACGGCGTGGTGCTTTTTGTCCACCCACATGAATTTCGCCGCTGTCATAGGGATCAGCCCCGAAAATTGATTTCAAAAGCTCAGTACGTCCTGCACCGAGCATGCCGGCAATACCAAGAATCTCGCCCTTATGCAGCTTGAAATTGATATTGCTAAACTTGTTTTTCCGAGTAAGGTTTTTAATCTCCATGACAGTTTCATCTTGTGCTTCAACATCATCAGGACGATTACGCTGTTTGGTTTCTCCAAACATCATTTTCAGGATGTCTGCATGGTTGACATCTTTTGTGTTCACCTTACCAACACAATAGCCGTCACGTAAAACGGTGATAGTGTCCGTGATTTGAGGAACTTCATGGAGCTTATGGGAAATATATAAAATGATGATATCCTGCTTTTTGAGTTCGCGAATAACATTGAATAAGCTTTCAACCTCATTGGAAGCGAGTGACGATGTAGGCTCATCTAGCATTAAAACCTTGGGATTATAGCTCATTGCCTTAGTGATCTCTATCACTTGGCATTGCCACATACTTAAGCGTGATACTATTTCCTTAGGGTTAATCTTCACACCCATCTTATTCAGTAAGGCTTCTGCCTCTTCATTTGCTTTTTTCCAGTCAATGATTTTGCCCTTTTTGGGCATACGGCCAAGAAAAATATTTTCTGCCACGGACAAGCTGGGAATCAGGCTCATTTCCTGATACACTGTAGCAAACCCTCTGGCATTTGCCTCGGCAGTACTATGAAAGTGTAGCTTTTCGTCATCCAGATAAAAACTGCCGGAGGTGGGCTGAATTGCGCCGGAAAAACACTTTACCAGTGTTGTTTTCCCGGAACCATTTTTTCCAAGAAGTGCATTTACCTTGCCGCTTTCAAAGGATACGGTAACATTATTTAATGCCAAACAGCCCGGATATTGTTTTACGATTTTTTCTGTGCGTAAAACGCTCATAGCTATATCTCAACCTTTCGTTCGACATCAATTCCAGTCGGAGAAATATGTGTCTGATTAGTTTAGAGGGAGAATCCCTGACGGGAATTCCCCCTCTAAAGTATTTTAGTTGTTAATTACTATTTAAATTTATCATCAATTACTCGATTGGATCCAAGCCGTTATCTACGCGCCAGGTGTTAACACCAGCCTTATCATTGACTGATAATACGATACCATCGACAAATATGCACTTACCCTTGGTATCGGAATAATCACCGCCTTTGATGGCGTTAACCAGACCAGTAATAGCATTATATCCTTGAGTGTAGGGGTCCTGAGAAACAACAGCCTTCAGTGGAGAGGCGTCGTCAAGAACCATGCTGGAAATCTG
>DUPE01000107.1 GCA_012838475.1 Clostridiaceae bacterium | reverse complement strand
GCCGGATTTCAGGTAAATAATCGGGCAGCACAAAATCACCGACACTTTCGGTATAAATACAATCGTTAACGATATCGTACTGCACCAGAGCTTCATCGGGTGAAAGGGTAAATCCCCGTCCCGGAATATTTGATGTTTTGTCCATATTTAGTGCTCCTTTGCGGTATTTGTTTGCTAAATTATATGCGCCGGGATACAATCATATGCGAATTTTTTTGCAATAAATCTCCTTAAGTCTAAGACTTATAACAAACGGACAAAACCGGAGAAACCGTCGTATCGGCAATTTCTCATTTTCCTCCATCGTCGGCAATGGCTTTTCAACAGCTTTATACGAAATCGCCGCTCCTTATTTTCTGAACAAAAAACCCCCCTCAAGGGGAAGGCCGATTAGGGATACTTTGAAACAAGAGAATTTTTAACTGGCACTCTTCAAGCGGGACAAAACAGTAAAGACCACACCGAAGGATAAAACCTTTAGTGTGGTCTTTCTTTGTATACAGAAATAATTCATATCATCTATTATGTCTGCGTTCTTTATTTTCTTGCAAGCAGCATATTCTATGTGCCGAATACAATTTATTTTCATCCCCGCTGTGGCTTAGTTCAGAACACACTATCAATTTGACACTACTCTTCGAGAGTTGATGCTCTGCTACTTTGCGAAGATGACCTCTTCGTCCATCATACTCAGCGCTTCTTGTTCAAGAAGGTATGCTTTATAGCGCTTTTCATTGGCTTCAAGGGCAAGTTCGTTAATTTGCTGCTGTATGCTGTGATCTTTCAGAAGCGGTACAGGAACAGCCCGAACGTGATTATCGTCAATCTCATCTACTACCGAGCCATAAGTAAAGCGGGTAATCAGCTGGAAACCATAATCCGAAGCCAAGAAGATATTCAAATAACCGGCAATATCTTTACTGGCAGGAACCACGCGGATGATATGGTCTGAGGGTATCCAGTGTTCCCAGTGTTTTGGAACGAGAGCAACCTTCCCAATTGTGCCACTTCTGGTTATCAAAGTTGTGTTTTCATAAACTTCGAGTTTACCGAGTAGCTTGTCATGTTTTGTACTTGAAATATACTTCTTTCCCGACGGGTCAATCTCATGAAGTTGTTTGCCCCCAATGAGAACACGACCATACCCTTCTTCAACATACACACGCTTAAATCTGCCTGGAAGAATAACCTCCTTGCTGATTCGCTTATTGCCTATGGTGGTGACTTCTTCTGCGTACTTCTGTAGATGGTCTGTAATAGCGTTGACAATCGGCACATGATATGAAGCATCAAGACGTCCTGCCATATCGCTCAGTTTTACACTAAAGGTATCGACCGGTGCCCTTTTTTTGTAGAAATCCACATCGAAAGCGCTGATATCTGGAAGATGAAGCTCCTCTATCAGAAGGGCTGTGGCCTGGTCGATCAATTCATTTGATTCGTCTCGTAGTTCAAACGAGCGGACAATCAAGTCATTGATTCTTTTCTTAATTTCTGTAGGCGCATCAGGAATTGGTACAGTGGAAAGATGCTCCGGCTCAATGTGCGTTATCACCGCTCCATAGCTATTGGTAAGCAGAATTTTATTACCTATTTTACTCTTGAGGTAGGTATAGATATAGCCAGCGTCATCACCATTATTACAGGTAATACGGAGTAGATCATGGCTTAATATTTTATTATCAAGCGTTTTTGACACATATGATACTTTACCTATGGTACCAGAGCAAGTCATTAAAACTTGTCCTTTATGAACTCTCAATGCTTCGATATTTGTTCGTGTTCGCTTGGAAATATATCCATCCGGGGTTGGTTTAATGTCAAGAATTGTTGACGGTTGATATATGGGCATATCAGATTTTTCAACCCATATACGTTTAAAACGACCACAGACATATGATGTAGTTAATCCTTTGTCGCCTCCAACTGTTGTGGCAGGATATTTGCCATGTGCTATTATGCTTCGTGCTTTTTTTTGCTTCAACATCAAAAACACTGGCTTCAAATCGCTTTCCGCGAGACACTACATCCGAAAGCGAGACAGAGCACCATTTTAAAGGGTTTTCATTAACGATAACTCCCGGCTCCGGTGTAACCACTGTCTTATAGGCAAGGTTCGAATTTACCATCCCAATCCCTCCTGCTTCTTCCATTCGGCAAAAATGCTGGGCACATCCGGAGTCTGGTCATCCTCAACTTTTACCTTCTGTTCATGGGAAACTGTACGATGCCCTTCACCGGTCTCACCGAGGACAAGGACACTGTTGGTGTCCGGTACAAGAATTTCGTTGCCTTCCTTATCACGTTTGAAGAGAGGGTTTCCACGTTTGTCGTGACCAACCTTTTCAACTATTGCCATAAAGATGTTGTAATCAGCCATTTTGCCGCTCTTTTCTTCTGCATCCTTCTGTTCTTGCGTTTTCTTTTGCATAATAAGAACAGATGTCTGAGTTCCATTGCGTGGCTGGAATGTATCAGCGTGCAGATCAATACTTGCTACAATGCGGTGATTCTGAATCAACCATTCGCGGATATAGCCCAATCCGGGAGAACCGAGGATGGAATCCGGAAGAACAATACCCAATCGGCCCCCGGGAACAAGAAGCTGTGTACAACGTTCAATAAATAGAATTTCCGGAGGAACAGAGGACTGAAGCCGGTCTGTCATTTTCCACACACCGGTTTTTTTATCACACTCCCAGATATGCGCCAGTGCAAACTGCTCAAGGATATGCTTATCCTTAATTGGGATTTTGCTGCCAAAAGGCGGGTTTGTGACAATCACATTAAAATAACCGATGGAGTTATGATTGCGTAGAGTGCTTTTGTTAATGCGCAGCGCCTCTGCCAGTCTTGCACGAAAGTCCTCTGACCATTCATGCGGAGGCAGGAGCGAGTTCGTTTGCAGAATATTGCCACTTCCGTCATTATTCATAACCATGTTCATCTTGGTTGCCTTGACCAAATCCGGGTTTATATCAAATCCAAAGTAGTTGGACGATGCCATTTCAGAAATTTTCTCTTGAAATGCCCTTACCGTACCGGAATCCCAATCTGCGCGTTTTATGCCGAGAGCATCGGAGAATTGCCTTTCAAGCTGGTCGATGGTATGAGTCATGGCTGTTACAAGGAAACCACCTGTGCCGCATGAGCTATCGAGTACCTTTTCGTCAATTTGT
>DUPE01000163.1 GCA_012838475.1 Clostridiaceae bacterium | reverse complement strand
GTAAACAAAAGGCTATCCGTGCGCGCAAGGCGAGAGAGAGAGCTGGCAGACGTTAAGCCTGTATAATGGGTTAATTTCCTCGTGGACTAAAATAAAGAATGGACACGAAAACCCGTGCCGTGGTAGTTAAGAGAGATACAAGTATGGGAACTGGGTACCCTATACAGATGGATTTGAAAGGGCGTTTATAACGCCCTTTTTATGCCAAGCAAAACAAATCCGTAGGAATTTAAACGGCAAGGTTTAGTTTCATCAGCTGTTTTTTATGTACTTGATAAGTATATCATTGAAAAACAGAAGGCCTGACCTGATCCCCAAAACTTCGTCAATAGGAATGTTAGTCACAATATGATAAAATACAAAAAATAGGAGTGATTAACATGAAGAAGCGGTATACAGAGGAACAGATCATCAAGATCTTGAAGGAACACGAAGGCGGAAAAAGAGCTGTTGATATCGTCCGTGAGCATGGCATCTCCGAGCAGACATTCTACCGATGGAAAAGTAAATTCGGCGGTATGGATGTCAGCGAGGCCAAACGGCTCAGACAATTGGAAGAAGAAAACCGAAGACTCAAAGAGATGGTCGCCGACCTCTCTCTCGACAATAAGATTCTGAAAGACGTGATCTCAAAAAACGTCTAAAGCCTGCCGCTAAACGCGAGATAGCAGTGTCGATCCAGACCCAATACGATATCAGTGAACGCAGAGCGTGCAGGCTGATTGGCATCAGCCAAAATAGCAAACGATATATCCCGGCGGATAATGGCGAAGATAAAATGATTATTGAGCGTCTTGTTGCTTTGTCTGCGCGTTGGAAGCGATACGGGTATAGAAGGCTGCATGTCATGCTGCAGCGTGAAGGTATTCAGATTAATCATAAGAAGACGTATCGGCTGTATAAAGCCGCTGGATTGGCACTGAAGAAGAGAAGTAAGAAAAAGAACTATGAGAAACGTGGTATGCCTGAGAGAGCAATTGCTCAGCCAAATGTACGCTGGTCTATGGATTTCGTTAGTGATAAAACTCGATACGGATCGAATATTCGCGTACTTACGGTTATTGACGAGGTTACAAGAGAATGCCTTGCACTGGAAACCGACAGTTCTATTACCGGCCGTAGAGTAGCAGCTGTGCTAAACAGAATTGCCATATTCCGAGGTTTACCTCAAGAGATTCTTACGGATAATGGGCCTGAATTTACAAGCAACGTGATGGATGCATGGGCTTATGACCATAAGGTCGATCATATATTTATTGATCCTGGAAAGCCGATGCAGAATGGGTGCATTGAAAGTTTTAACGGGAAGTTCCGGGCAGAGTGTCTTGACCAGCATTGGTTCCGAAACCTCTCTGAAGCTAAAGAAATTATTGAAGATTGGCGGTTGGAGTACAACAACATTAGGCCGCACATGTCGCTGGATAACTTAACGCCAGCTGAATACGCTTTAATGATTTCAGGTGGTTCCTAACATTCTGAATATGCGAAAACAGGGGGCAGATCAGCAGCACTACAAATGGGTAACGTAGCCTCGGTGTGCGGTGCACCGACCTTATCAGCATGAACGCACCGATGCAGCTGACGCTGTTCGGCGACGAGGAGCGCCGTGAAAGGCAGGAAGCGCTTGACCGGGCGGTGGACGAGGCGCGCCGGCGCTTTGGTCCTTTCGCTGTCCGGCGGGCGTCTGTGATGGCCGACGAATTGCTCGGGATGTTTAATCCCAAGGGCGATCATATCATACATCCGGTAGGGTTTTTTAAATGATAGAGTACCAGTACAACAATCCGAATAAGGTGTATGTGACGGTTGAAGCGGTGTTTAAGCCGGATGGCCGGCTGATGCCCACCGCATTCGTTTGGGAGAATGGCTGCCGCTATGAGATAGACCGGGTTACCGGGGTATGCAGGGCAGCAAGCCTTAAGTGCGGCGGAATTGGTATGCGCTATACCTGTATCGTGGGCGGACACCAGACATACATGTTTTATGAGGAAGGGCGCTGGTTTATGGAGCAACGCAACTGAAAAACAAGTACAAGGTTGAAGCAAGCTACTTTCTCAAAACTATTGGTGAATGCCAAAAAAGCCTGTCCAATCTCGTCGAACATTGAGACACCACACACCACAACAATATCAAGTTGAGGTGTTTTGGGGTAAATGTTGTGGTGTGTGTGGTGTTCTGCTAGGAACAATGGATTAGAGTACACGAAAGCGGATATACAACAGCAAGAATTGTCGATCAAATCCGCATTTTCTAATAGTCTTTAAGATCCTAGTTGGATGGGAAGATAACCAAAGAAAGGATACCACGCCACCACAAAGACACCACAAAAACATTAGGAGGGGGGGCATATCAAGAAGGCACAAGCTATTTTGGTCTTTCATATAACGCTGACGTGGGGGGGTTTGGTGCGCCCATTTGTACGTATAGGAGCAATCTTTTCGGATCCTGATCAGCCAGTATATTCTACGTAATCTATCTGCAGATACAAAAATAGATATACCGTCTGCACACGCATACTCTTTTATTCTCAGGCTACGCTCAATTTCGTAATGTTCAATGCAAAAGTATCTCTGTCTTCACGTTATCGAGATAAACAGAATCTGGGACGTCAACTATTTTGTAGACAATT
>DUPE01000018.1 GCA_012838475.1 Clostridiaceae bacterium | reverse complement strand
CGTGGGAACCTCTACCGATAAAGCGCAAAGCGAAAGTGTCTACCGCAGCCATCATCGGTCCTTCCTTCCAGTTAATTGTGCCTGGTTTAGTGTCAGGGTTCACAATACCGGCGTGCAATCCGACAATAAAGTCAAGAGGAAAATCATGAAGCAATCCTTCTTCCAGCATGGGCAGAGCCCCTCCGGGAGGCACCTCTTCACTAGGCTGAAAAATCAAAACGACTTCACCACTAAAAAGATGCGTGTAAGAAGAGAGAATTTTGGCAGCGCCTAAAAGCATGGCCATATGCCCATCATGTGCGCAGGCGTGCATACATCCCGAGTCAGAAGCGAAGGGCAGCCCTGTCTCCTCCAGGACCGGCAAGGCATCCATATCTGCTCTCATGCCAAGGCGAAGCTCACTGCTCGGTTCTTTTTCACCTTTAATCCATGCTGTAACTGCCATACCATCCAAATATGTTTTGTAGGGAATGCCCATCTTCGTCAATTCTTGCTTAATATAGGCAGAAGTCTGAGGCAGATCCATTCCCAGCTCAGGTATCTCATGCAGCTTTCTCCGCCACAAGATGACGTTTTCCTGCACTGCAGCCGCCAGCTTTTTGACATCAATATTATTTTTTTGAGTTGCCATCTTGGATCCTCCTGATCCTCTACACTACATAAGTTGTTTTAGTCTTGATTATACCTTCTACGATGGAATTATTGTCTTCTCTTGTGTATTCTTTGAATAATAGTTATTGAATACAAGTGTTTGATGGAAACGAAAGTTGGGAGGAGAACTATTGTTATTTTTTAATCCAATCCTAATAATCGCAGCCACCCTGCCAGCTCTTTACTTGATGTATCGAATATACCACTTGGATCACATCGAAAAAGAACCCCCTCATTTACTCTTCGCCCTCTTCAGATTGGGTCTTCTTGCTACTGCGATTGCCATTGTGCTGGAATGGGTCGGCACAAGAATTTTGCAGGCTTATATCGATGAAGGAACCATGCTGTATAACGCCATAATGTACTTCATAATAGTCGCTATTTCTGAGGAAGGCGCAAAGTATTTTCTTCTTAAACGCAGGACATGGAATGATCCAAATTTCAATTACACCTTTGATGGTGTCGTGTATGCGGTATTTGTGTCTCTTGGTTTTGCTCTGGCAGAAAACATCATGTATGTAATGTTATATGGCTTTCGTGTAGCTCTCTTGCGCGCAGTAACGGCTATTCCGGGACATGCCTGCTTTGGAATATTCATGGGAACCTGGTATGGGATGGCCAAAAGATATGAACAAGAGGGCAATAGATCGGCTTCCAGGGCTTGCAGTGTCTTGGCCTTTTTAATACCTGCATTATTGCATGGAACATATAACTTCATCGCTTCCATCAATAACGACAGTTATGGCTGGATCTTCGTCGCCTTCATCCTGATAATGTTCTTCGTGGCTATCAGACTGGTGAAACATATGTCACGTACTGACCAGCCTATCTATTAGGTGATAGATATGTCGTGTGTTGTTGCAAGCTGCAGACGAAATTAGTCAGAGCAAGCGACCTATATCGCTGATTTTGCCCTATTCTCCGGAGGTATCCAGAGGTGAATGATAAAGAGTTCAATGGAAATTCTAACGATCCCTGGCAGCGGGATATGCAGGCGCAGCCGCCAAGCTACGGACAGCAGCAGGATCCAGGGACACAGCAGCCGAACTACGGGCAGCAGCCGAACTACAGGCAGCAGCAATATTATGTGCCGCAGCACCAGAGATACAATACCCCGCCTACCTCCGGACGACCTTATCAAGTGTCTCCAGGCTCTTCAGAGCCTCCCGGAAAAAATAAAGCTCAAGTCAGCGTAGTAATCGCTATAGTGATTATTATGCTGGTTGCAGCTCTGATCGCTACCGGAGCTTTTTTCCTCATCAGACATGTGATCTCCGGCAATCAGGATTCGCCAGCGACACCTACTGATAGTTCACAGCCCATGTCGGAGAGTACAGTAGTGGCCGATACCACTACGGAAACGACAACTGCTTTCACTACAGTGCAAACAACCATTTTTGAGTCCACCGGTACTGAAAGCTCAGCGACTTCAACAATTATTGAAGAACCTGTCGACTTCCCCAATGATCCTTACGGCAAGATCTATTCGCAAGGTGAACTGAGCAAATACTCCAGGGCGAGCATGCTGGGTTATGGCATCTCACCTGCGTCACAGGCTTCACTGGCTTACTTTATAGATAGAAAGGCTTTTGATGCCGCCTTCCTGTACTTTGGCGAAGTAGCACTCAAAGCTGAGTTTGATGACACCGGTGAAGGGATCTTGCACCGTTGGGAGCAGCCGGTGAAGGTTGAGGTGAAAGGGAACGCTACCGTGGAAGATTTGGAGGTTCTTGATCGGATAATAGCCGAGTTGAATGCCATCGGGTCTTTGCCTCCCGTTAGCAGAGTGGAAAAGGGCGGCAACTATATATTTACATTCAGTCTTTTAGATGATATGGCTGAAGCAGTCAGCGGATATGTAGATGGCAACTGGGGATTTGTCTCGATTTATTGGGACAGGCTGGGAGAGATCACTTCGGCTGAAGCTGCCATCGCTATAGACGTTATGAACCAGGAAGAACGTAATCATATTATCCTGGAGGAGTTTGTGCAGGGTTTTGGTCTTCTCAATGATGCTTATGACTATGAAGAAAGCATTTTTCAGCAGGAATGGACCGTATCGCAGGATCTAATGCCGATAGATTGGGCGGTAATCCGACTTGCTTACCACCCTGTCTTGTCTTCCGGGCTTGACGGTGAGGCAATATACTGGCTCATGATAGAGGAGCTCTTCAATTAACAGGTAGCAGCAACTTAGATGCCTTGATCTCAATATGTCTGGCCGGCCTATGCCGGTGTCGCAGATGCATGAAATACGAGGATAGTCTGGCTTACATTGGCTAATCCCTACCGGCACCACAAATGCGAGAAACGTGAGGATAGTCCTGGTCACAGAGTTGCCTTCTACTAAGGGGTATCCATATTGAGTACTATGTCGGGTACACTAGAGCATAAAAAACAGCGAACTTTTGTTCGCTGTTTTAATACCTAAGCCAGTTGTGATTATTTTTTCACAAACGTTTCGCTTTCACCGTCAATGGAAATGGTCAGGTTATTACCGGAAATTTTAAATGTTCCTTCTGCAGTCTCGGACTCGCCGTCAAAGTTCGAAATCATGGTCAATTTGTCGCCATCAACTTTGTATTTGATATCAAATTCCGCTTCCATTTCTTTGACCATCTCAGCTGCATCACTCTCTGACATGCCCAGACTAATCATCATTTCTTCCATGAAATCTTGAATAGGCTTGTCTTGAACCAACATATTGACTTGACCGTCTTTGGTAAACTCTAAGACCATATCGTCAGAGTCAACCCCAATCTCCTCTAAATCTGAAGCTCCAAATGTGTCAACGGAGTCGCCTACCGGTGTCCATTTACCGACTAGCGGATTTCCACCGCCACTGCAGGCAACTAATGAAAATAGCATGATTACAAAGACTGCACTTACCAGCAGTCGCTGCTTTGTCTTCTTCATATTAACCTCCTCTAGCGTCATACAAAACGCTTGCCTCCGCGGCTTCAATACCAGTTCGTTCCCGCAGCTGCTCTAATGATTTTAGTTTACACCATGACTGTCTATGAGTACAACAGTTGCGGAAAAACTGGAGCCTGTCAAGCTATTGACAATGTCCAGATTTACTTCGTCTCCAGGTTTCTTTTGCGCTAGATAGTTGCTTAGAGTACTGGATGAAACCAGATTAATTCCATCAATTGCGGTAATGATGCAACCTTCCTCGATACCCTCGCTAAGAAGATCTTTATTAATTACTTCCGCTATATAGAATCCAGTATTTGGCAACCGGTAATATATCGCTGCCGCAGAATTCATGAAATTACCGCGAACACCTAAGGCGGGCCTGTTTTGTACTTCGCCAAACTGAGCCAGATCCTGGACTATCGGTTCTGCCATATCCCATGGTATGGCGAAGCCTAAACCCTCATAGGTATCTCCGGCTACTTTGAGAGTATTAATACCGATTACTTCACCATTTAGATTTGCCAGAGCTCCTCCTGAATTACCGCTATTAATAGCAGCATCAGTCTGTATATAATTCATATTGGAGCCGTCATCCGCCATGATCATGCGGTTCAAAGCCGAGATATAGCCGACGGTTACTGTAGAACTCAAGATACTGCCGGCTGGATTGCCTACTGCAATCACCTGATCAGCGACTCTGAGTGCGGATGTGCCTGAAAAGGTAGCGGGCGTTAGTTCCGTTTCGCCCGGATCTACTTGCAGCACGGCTAAGTCAGTTACCACATCGGCTCCCAACAGCGTTGCTTCAAAAGAAGTGCCGTCATAAGTCACGATCTCATACTTGTTCCCGCCTGTAACCACATGCGCATTCGTGACAATATGCCCTTCCTTTGTCATAATCACGCCTGATCCTTCTCCCACAATGACGTCTGTATCTCCACCAAACTGGAGAGCGTGTTGATTGGAGTTGAAATCGGTACCAACTGCTGAGGAGAGATTGGTGCTATTATCAAGACCGGTAGCTCCGCTTTGGTATTCACGCACCAGAACGACTGAAGGAATCACCTTTTCCGCTGCTGTTTGAAGCTGCCCGCTTGCCGTAGACTCACTTGGATCAACACTATCTATGTCGAGAGCATTTCGGTCAGGGTCAGGGGCGTTAGAGACAAATTGCTCAGTCTCCAGCGCCTTCGTCCCCTCAATAGTAACTACAGCCCCACTTGGCTCCTGTCCCGTGTCATTATTATCCACTCTGCCGGTAATTCTCATGTAGGCAAGAGTTCCCAGCACTGCCACAAAGGCTACTGCAAACACTACCAGGACGATTGCAATTACTACTACTACTGCTTTAACACCGGATTTGTTCCTGCTTTCGTTGTATCTGTATTGGTCACGAGAATCGTACCGGTGCCCGGGCTGATTCGTTCTTCCCGGTTTGCTGGAATCAAAACGTGGTTCTGAAGGCTTCGACCATCTGTATTCGGAGTTATCTTGACCGGGGGCAGGTGGGCCAACCCACTGTTGATATTGATCAGAAGTTTGCAAGTCTTCGTTGTCTGCGTGCCTGTATTGATCTGCAGGCATCTCTGAAGATATCTGTTCGCTGCTGTTAGATGGCACCTCCAGGGTGCCCGTTTCTTTGGGACTTAAGGGCTCTCTCGGATATCTCATTAATTTATCTGCTTCATTAGACCCTTCCGAGGGGAAGATATCACTTTTCTCATTGCGATCATTTAAGTTATTAGGATATTCGTCCATATATGATTTCTCCTTCCTGCATGATTACCATTCTTAATTGTTCAATCTGCTAGTATCCGCGTTTCAAATGCTTCATACTCATGTCAATTATACGTTGTGTATTAATCTTATTCTAAAACCTCAAACTGAAATGAAACTAAAATCACAAATAGTGAAAAAAGCTTGTGGATACTATATTATACATCTTAGTACCTGAGAATATTTTCTTTTGCTGCGCATTTTTGAAGAGTCGCATAAGACAGGTACGGGGCAGAAATGCTAAGAACATAACGAACGCGCAAAACATACCAACTGAGATTAAGTGCTGGTCAGGCGGATTTATGAGCGTGTTATAATCATAGAGAAAAAAGAACACTATAAAGAGAGAGGCGAGTTGGATAAGTATGGCTTTTATTAAGACCCCGGTACGAGGTATGCCCGAGCAAACACCTTTGGAGATGGAACTACGCAATTATGTGTTTAATCAGATCCGAAAAGTGTATCACTCTTATGGTTATTTGCAGATTGAAACCCCTGCCATCGAGCATATTGAAAATCTTACCGGAGATCAAGGCGGTGAAAATGAAAAGCTGATGTTTCGTCTGCTTAAGAGAGGTGAGAGCCTGCAGCGAGCCCTGAAAGAGGGTGGCGATCTTAGTGCAGAGGGTCTTCGTTTTGATCTGACAGTACCTATGACACGTTTCTATGCAAATAACATGAGCGATCTGCCAATCCCTTTCAAAGTAATGCAAATGGGCCCGGTTTGGCGAGCAGACCGTCCGCAACGAGGTCGTTTCCGTCAATTTGTCCAGTGCGATATTGATATTCTCGGAGAAGCTACTAAACTGGCAGAAATCGAACTAATTTCAGCTACGGTTGAAGCTTTGTCCAGCCTCGGCTTTGAAGATCTGGTAGTTAAAGTAAATGATCGCCGCATCCTGAGAGCAATGGCTCTCTTTGCCGGTTTCCCGCAGGATGAGTTGAATGATGTTTATATCCTGCTGGATAAAATGGACAAGATAGGCTTTACAGGTTTGAGGGACGAGCTCATAACTGCAGGTTACTCGCATGAGATCACTGACAAGTATTTAGGTTTATTCCGTGAACTGCCCGAATCCACCTTAAGCCGGTCTTATTTTGAGAATAATCCCGAAATACTGTCTGACATAGAGATTTTTGAGAATCTGGATCAAATATTGACCGCCACCCGCAGTCTGACAGATCCGGAGGTCAATATCATCTTCGATCCTACCCTGGTACGAGGTATGGGATATTATACGGGAACCATTTTTGAAGTTTCTCTCCCGGGGATGGCAGGATCAGTTGCCGGCGGCGGCCGTTACGATGAGATGATCGAAAAATATGTGAGCCAACCAGTTCCCGCCTGCGGATTTTCGATTGGTTTCGAACGCATTATCGTTCTCTTGGAAGAACAAGGTTTGATTCCCGGCTTTACTGACCCGCGCACTGCTTATCTACTCGACAAAGATTTAGAAATTGGCCAAATAGTAGAATTAATGCAGGAAGCAAACAAACGCAGAGTGAATGGCGAGACAATCTTTATCGCAGCACGGCGTAGAAACGTCAGACGCCAGATCGAAGAACTGGAAGAATTAGGTTACACACAGTTCGAGGAAATATCTCCTGAGTAACATTCCTATATGTCCTGCCGATTCGGTCTGTTTTAAGAAGTGTTATAATTATGAAAACACCGAGGAGCAAATTATGGAGCTTAATTTACCCAATAATGTCATTGTGCTTGATCACCCCCTGATACAACATAAAGTTGGCATACTGAGGGATAAAACTACTTCGACAAAAGTATTTCGTGAGCTTGTTTCCGAAATCTCCATGTTAATGGGATATGAGGCAACTCGAGATCTAGCTGTTGTGGATGCCGAAGTTGAGACACCAATTGCACACGCGAAAATCAAGCAGCTTGCAGGCACCAAGCTCGCCCTGGTTCCCATCTTGAGAGCCGGCCTGGGCATGGTTGACGGAATGTTAGCTATCGTGCCCAGTGCTAGAGTGGGGCACATCGGTATGTTTCGCGATCACGACACCCTGCTGCCGATAGACTATTATTGCAAATTGCCGGAGGATATCGATCAAAGAGATGTTTTTCTTCTTGATCCTATGGTTGCAACCGGCGGATCTATAATATCGGCAATCAAATCAATGCAAGAGCGTGGAGCAGTTAATATTAAGCTGCTCTGTATAATTGCGGCACGAGAAGGAATCACCAAGATTACTGAAGCCTATCCTGATGTCAAAATCTATTGCGCAGCTTTTGACGAAGAGTTGGATGAAAATGCCTATATCGTACCAGGCTTGGGTGATGCCGGTGACAGGATATTTGGAACTAAATAACAAACACAATAGCATATAGATCTGATATCTATCTCAAACCTGTTTGGAGCTTAGATGGGAAGATATTTAGATTAGTATCCGGAATCGCAGAGGAAAACATTATGAAATTGCCAGTTTTGCAACGAGAAAACGCTGCTGTATTAATTATTGACTTACAAGAACGAATGATGCCGCCTATGCCAAATAAGGAACTGGTATTAAAGAATGCAGATGTTTTGATAGAAGGCGCTAAGGCATACGATCTGCCACTTTTTTATAGTGAGCAATACCCACGTGGTCTGGGGCCAACTGTCAGATCACT
>DUPE01000079.1 GCA_012838475.1 Clostridiaceae bacterium | reverse complement strand
GGGTTGCTCGGCAAAGTGAAGAAACTGTTCTAATTTTTCCGGTCTTAATGCTTGGGAGCAACAAAGGACAAAATTATTGTGCCGTCCTGCCGCTGATGCGGGTTAACTCGCTCATTATTACGCCGTCCTGCCGCTGATGCGGGTTAACTCGCTCATCATTGTGCCGTCCTACCGCTGATCCGGGTTAACTCGCTCATTTTCTCTGCCAGCATTGAGGTGAGCTGACCCGGTTTCATGCGCCATTGCCAGTTTCCCGAGAGAGTAGCCGGCACATTCATACGTGCTTCATTGCCAAGGCCGAGCAAATCCTGCATTTGGTAAATGACAGTCCGACAGACGGTGGTGGCTGCTCCTCGCATCAGCCCCCAAGCTTTACCTTCCTCGTCGTTAAGACCAAGATAGTGGGCAGCAAAATTAATTTCTTCCGGGTCGGCAGTCTTTAGCCAGCCTAATATGGTGTCGTTATCATGCGTTCCTGTATAAAGGACAGCATGTTCAACCAAATTATGAGGCAAAAAGTCACTCGAGGCATCCGGGTTAAAGGCTGACTGCAGTATCTTCATGCTGGGGAAACCCGTCCGGCCGCGAAACTCACTGACTTCTCGAGTGATATAGCCTAGATCTTCGGCAAAAAGGGGCAAATCCCCCAGCTCTTCCTTGATAGCATCGAAGAGTTTATCCGCCGGACCCTTGACCCATTGACCGCGCCGCGCAGTCTCATCTCCGTATGGTACCGCCCAATAAGACTCAAAGCCGCGGAAGTGATCAAGACGCATTAAATCATAGAACCGCATCTGAAAGCGAATACGCTCTATCCACCAGTCAAAACCTCTTTCCTCATGTAATTCCCATTTAAATAGAGGGCTACCCCAAAGCTGACCGCCGGCAGAGTAATCATCAGGAGGGGTACCGGATACAAAGGTCGGAGTATGGTTCTCATCGAGCTGGAAAAGTTCCGGTTCGGACCAGACTTCCACGGAATCTCCCGCTACATAAATAGGCAAGTCGCCCATAATGTCTATGCCGACATTGCGAGCATAGTCGTGCAACTGTTTCCACTGTCGAAAGAAGAGAAATTGTACGAATTTCTCAAAATCTATATCATCACGATGAGCTTCAGAGAATTCCACCAGCTTGACCGGATCGCGCAATCTTAGCGGGTCAGGCCAGTCACTCCAGGGCGCACCTTGGTACTTGCTCTTTATGCTCATGAAAAGCGCATACTCATGCAGCCAGTCATCACCTTCTGCCTGCTTGAAATTCTCAAATTCTTTGTTTAGAGCTGACGGATGGCCGTCACGAACTCTTTGCCAGCCTTGCCGAAGAAGCGACAGGCGGTTGTGCCACATCAGCTCAAAGTCAACTTTCTCCGGATCGGAGCCAAAATCAAATCGTTTTAGTTCGTCCTCCCGGAGGACTCCTTGCTGTAAGAGGAGATCGAGGTCGATAAGATAGGGATTGCCTGCCCTGGTTGAGAAGGTCTGATAGGGAGAGTCACCGTAACCTGTCGGGCCTAAAGGCAGTATTTGCCAATAAGATTGATTTGCCTGAACCAGAAAATCTATAAACTCGCGCGCTGCCGCTCCCATTGTGCCGATGCCATAGGGGGAAGGAAGGCTGGTAATGTGCAGGAGAATTCCACTCTTTCTTCCTGTGCGGATTTCCTTATAATCGAAAAGAGGATTCTCGGATATTTGTAAAGACATATATTTACCTCAATACGTTAGCTGTTTCTAGTGTTCCTGTTTGATTATATAATCATTATATGATGGAATCAGGATATATACTAAATATGAATTTACTTGAAACTTATTAGGACTTTCTAATAATCTGTTGATATAAGAGGAAGCAGGATATGCGTAAGACAAAAATTATATGCACTATAGGTCCCGCGTCATCCGACCGGGAGGCCCTTAGACAATTGACGCTGGCAGGCATGGACGTAGCCAGACTTAACTGCTCTCACGGCACGCAAGAAGAATATATGAAAATAATCAGTGATCTCAAAGGGATTCGTGAAGACACGGGCATCCCCTTGGCAATTCTTCTAGATCTGAAAGGACCGGAAATTCGCACCGGCACCTTTGAGAGGGGGAAGATCTTTTTGCATGCTGGAGATGACTTTGCAATTTACTCCTATAAGATCGTTGGAGATGAAAGCAAAATGAGCGTCAGTTATGAGAATTTTTATCAGGCAGTTAAGCCGGAGTTAACAATCCTGATTGACGATGGTCTGGTTGAGCTGAAAGTCTCAGAGATCAAGGACAAAATCGTTCATACCAAAGTTGTTGTAGGCGGAGAAGTCTCTAATTATAAAGGTGTCAACCTGCCTAATACACCGACGCTGCTACCTGCACTTGACGAGAAAGACATCAGTGACTTACGCTTCGCGGTCGAGCAGGCAGTTGATTTTGTAGCAGTTTCTTTCGCTCGCAATGCAGAAGATATTTTCCAGACAAGGAACGTTCTGGATGAGGCTGGCGGGCAGGATATTAATATTATTGCCAAAATCGAAAATCAACAGGGCATAGATAATGTTGATGAGATTATCGAGGCGTCTGATGGTCTTATGGTAGCACGTGGCGATCTGGGAGTAGAGATCCCGCCCGAGCAAGTTCCTATGATCCAAAAACGGTTGATCCGCCAGTGTTACCTGAGTGGTAAGCCTTCAATTACTGCTACACAGATGCTGGACTCAATGATAGAGAATCCCCGCCCGACCCGTGCTGAAGTATCCGATGTTGCCAACGCCATAGTAGATGGCACGAGCTGCCTCATGCTCTCCGGTGAAACAGCAGTAGGCGCGTACCCACTTAAGGCCGTAGAGAAAATGGCCCGCATTGCCCTCAGTGTGGAAGGTGAAATCGATTATTGGACTGATTTTGAAAACGAGCCTCGCTATTCATGCCTTGACGCGCCTGATGCTCTCAGCCATGCAGCCGCCTCCACGGCTAAAGATCTGAAAGCAAGTGCGATTGTTGTTATGACCTTTAGCGGGCTGACCGCCAGATTGATTTCTCGCTTCCGTCCGTCTTGTCCTATTCTGGCCATGACAGTGAGTGAAGTCTCGCAACATCAGTTGAATATGTCCTGGGGCGTAAAACCGTATCTGGTGCCCGTAGCATCTTCAACAGATGCAATATTCCGCCAGGCAGTTGAAGTAGCCAAGGATTTTGACGGTATTAATTGCGGAGATTACATCGTCCTCGCCGGAGGTTCAACCAGCGGTCAAAGCGGAACAACAAATACTATTAGAGTGGAAATCATGAATTAGAAGCTTTATGTGAGAGTGAAAGCTTGCTGTAAAGTTCGCAAGTCAACGCTGTCGCTGTCTCTCAGTTTCATGCGGGAGCTAAAGCTTGCCGTTAAGTTAATAATTCAACGATATCGCTGTCTGCCCAGTTTTATGCTAGAGCGAAAGCATGTTGTTAAGTTCGCAAGTCAACGCTGTTGCCGCCTGCCCAGTTTTATGCTGGAGAGAAAGCATGTTGTTAAGTATCCAGAGCTTCCTTTCCTTCTTGCTTAGCGCCTTCGCCATATTCTGTTTGAATATACTCATCGATGGCATTGGCAACGTTTTTAGCAATTCTTACGGCTTCGACAACGGTCTTTGCACCTGTAACAACGTCACCGGAGGCGAAAACGCCTTCTCTGCTGGTGCGTCCTGATTCATCCGTCTTTACCAGACCAACATCATCCACGTCTATACCTTTGGAAGAACTGACTATTACAGCTCGGGGGCCTTGACTGATAGCAATAATTACAGAATCAGCATTAAACAGATTTTCTGTTCCGGGAATGGGTGTGACGGTTTCGTAGCCGTCCTCATCAACAGTAACCTCAGTATCAGCTACCATTACACCGCCATCTACAAATTCAACTGCTGATTTGTAGAATTCAAAGCGCGCACCGTCGATCTTAGCGTATTCCACTTCATGCGGACGAGCGGTTATGGTCGACTCGCCTTTATTGCACAAAATATATACTTCCTCAGCGTCGTGGCGGAACACGGTTCTGGCTACATCCATGGCTACATTGCCGGCTCCGATTATTGCTACTCTTTTGCCAAGATTATAAACGGAAGGATTTCTTAAGTATTCAATGGCGTAGTGAACATGACCCAAGCTTTCACCCTTGATGTTTATCTTGGATGGCCGCCAGACGCCGGTACCGATGAACACTGCTTTAAAGTCGTCTCTAAAGAGATCATCAACCGTCAGGTTTGCTCCGATAGTAGCATTGGGCTTAATCTTAACACCCATCTCGTAGAGCCTTTCTGTAAATCTGTCTATAACAGATTTTGGCAGGCGGAACTCAGGTATACCGTATCTTAGAATGCCACCAACTTGATCATTTTGTTCAAAAATAGTTACATCGTAATCGCGCTGCGCTAAATAGAAAGCGATGGTTAAGCCGGCAGGGCCCGAGCCGATTATCGCGACTCGACCCCTGCTGTTATTAGATTTTTTGGGCTTGTATATGTTCAAGTAGTAATCGGATATATATTCTTCAATGGCGCTGATATGTACCGGCGAACCTTTTTTGCCCAGCACACAGTGTCCCTCGCACTGATTCTCCTGGGGGCAGACGTGGCTGCAGACCAGTGACAAGGGGTTATTGGCCAGCAGCATTTCTCCGGCTTCAGGGATTCTGCTGTCAAGCAGCAGGCTGATTGATTCTTTTATCGGCGTAGCAACAGGGCAACCCTTTGTGCACAGGGGATTTTTACATTGCAGACAGCGCTTAGCGTCATCAATGATATGTTTGCTCATAGCAGTACCTCCTTACTCAATACTGAATCGACATTATAGTATATATAGAACAATATTGCTAAAGAATTGATCGGGGCTGCCCATCAAACTGTATCTTAAGTTGGAAGAAAGTTTCACGTTAAAAACCATTCTGAAGCAAATATAGCCATGTTGTGATGCAGAGGTATGAAACCATGTTCGTATGCAAGAAGAACTGGGGGAGGTTGAGATTCAAGAAGCAGGAATGTTACAAGAATAATCAGGGTAAAATAATTTATTGTTTAATAACAAGACGCTTATATAATAATAGACAAGATAATTCATAATTAAATCGCAGATTCTATCAGCGGGAGGCATCATGGCGAAAATTAGAACAAATATATTCACAATCCTTTTACTTGCGGCAGTTCTGATTGCGGCGACTGCCTGCAGTAAGGAAACGGATACTGACATCAGCTTTGACGCTCTCACTTTGTCGTCGGGAACGTCGTTAATGATGGACGCCAAAGGAAATGAGTATCTTGAGCAGATCGACTTGATTTCAGTTTGGCTGCCGGAGGGTGAAGAGTACCCGCCGGTTGGTTCGCTGGTGAACTACAAGATCGAAGGGGAGATTATGGAGTCATACCCGCCTCAGGTTTGGGCGATCTCACTAGAGATAGTCAAAGTGGAGAACGAACCAACCATAATATCTTTGGATCTGGCAGAGAAAATAAAAGAGCATCAACCGCAGGATACAGTGATTCTGGATGTGCGTACAGCCGAGGAGTTCGCCGAGGGACATGTGCCAGATGCAACCAGTTTGCCTCTGGCCGATCTGGAAGCGAATATTCCCAGTTATTATAACGATAATGCTACCTTGATTGTTTACTGTCAAGGCCCATGCAGTTCAGCTCATGCAGCTGAATTACTAAGTGAAGCAGGCTTCGATTTGGTTTTCGATGCAGGCGGAATCGAGTCTTACTCCGGCGAGCTCGTCACAGACTAGTTCTTTAGCGTCTTCACATCCGAGGGGTAGTTATTAACTTGGGATGGCCTCAAATATAATTCTCGGGTTATGGAATTTTTCTGTTCCCTTGATGTATAAGTGGTATTCGTATATATCAGCCAGTACGAGAACCTGATTGTCTGTATTGACTGGGCGGGTCTGTGCTTTTCTCTTTTGCTTTTTGGCCTGAGTTTGATTCTGCTAATTAAAGTTAAGAAGCTTTTATCGGGGTCCGTTGAGTTCCACGCAGGTGATCCGTCTGGATATTGTCAACGGGGCCAGACCTCTTGCTTATCCGTCCACAAAATCAAACTGATAGGCGGTCTTATTGATTTCAATATCTGCGCCCTCCGGTCGTTTGTGGCCACCCTTGTGAGATTCTTTCATCCACAGCTGGAAGTCTTCCTTTGCCTGCCACTTAGTAACCATTGAAAAGCCTGAGGAATTACCGGTTTCACGCCACCAAAATTCTGAAGCGAGGAGACCTTCAGCCCCTTCCAGCTGTGTTCGCTTGACATTCAGGATCTTTTCCATAGTTCTCTTGTTTTCCGGAGTGCTTTCAAACAAAACTTGGCTTATAAACATTCATTTCACCTTTCTGCTTTGCCATTTAATTCATAAGCTGTTGCAGTTAGCATTAGATAACTACAACAGCTTAACATATTATTTTTGGCCAGGTAAAATGTGTGAGCTTTGTTTCCATCAAGTGTATCTCTTCTGTGGTAGAAGCGGGGCAATGCTGGCTAGACCAATGCCTAAGAAGAGATGTGGGATATATTGTCCTAGATCTCCCAAGCCTGCTATAAGCGAGAAGGAGTAATAGTGAGGTAGATTCACTATTGACATGTCCCGCTGAAGCATCGATGTGTTGAACAGGGTATAGAGGAGAACCAGCATGAAAGTAGCTGTCAATTGTCTAGAAAGGCAAAGGACAAAGGAGGCCAGACCAAAGAAAAGCACAGATATCATGGCTAAACGACAGAACTCCAGCAGCATATAAGGAAGAAAGAAAGAAAAAGCCAGATAGACAATAAAGGTGCTGACCAGGTAAAGGAAAAGCAAAATCCAGGCATCGGGCAGCAGAAAACTCTTTCTTCTCATTATCAATAGTTCTGCTCCATCTCCTTCGACATAATCATGAAAGCCAAATATAAGCCACCAGACAGAGAAGAACGGGACTACAATTTGACCGTAGACAATTAGATATCCGGCTGCAACCATAACGTCATTTTCTCTCATCACAAAAAAGACTGCCAGCAAAGGCAAAAAAAGGAATAGAATGAGTAGCGGTATAAAGGACAAATACCGCATTGCACGAAAATACAAAATAAGGCGCTCTGCGCCTTTTCTCAATAGTTTTCCATAATACATAAATAACCGTCTTCAATCGTAGGTGTGACAGCAGCAAAATCCTGCTTTTCTGCGGATATGAATCTCAAACGTATCTGGTCGGAAAGCTCGTATTTTTTATAAACAAAGTGTTTACCTCTAATTTGGGCAATGTCTGTATCCGGGATATCATATACCTTGTTGGCAGCTAGTTGCTTTACTTCCTCGGTGCTGCCATCCACAGCAAATTTGCCATCTTTCAAGATAAGTATTTTCTTACACAAGGCTTCGACATCTTCAACAATATGGGTGGAGATAATGACAGTTTTATCGTTGGCAGTTTCACTGATAATGCTCTTAAAGCGCAGCCTTTCGATAGGATCCAGCCCTGCAGTTGGCTCATCAAATAGCATTACATCAGGATCACCCAAGAAGGCCTGAGCAATACCCAGGCGTCTAATCATACCGCCTGAGAGAGTGGAGATGCGGCTTTCAATTTTGTCAGTTAAATTGACCAGTTCAAGGCATTTTTCGATGTCGCCCCGGGCTTGCTGCCGACCAACTCCTCTGAGATTGGCCAACATTTGCATCATTTCTCTAACTTTCAGATCCTTAAACAATCCAAAAGTCTGCGGCAGATAGCCAAGGCGGTCAAGATAATTCTTCATTTTCCCGAGACTAATACCTTCGTAGAAAATACTGTTCCTGCCTTCCGTATACGTTAGGGTAAGACAACGCAACAAAGTAGTCTTACCTGAACCATTTGGTCCCAGCAGACCATAAACGCCCGATTCTAATGCAGAGGTCAAATGATCTAGTACCACTTTACGGCCAAAATTCTTATTAAGCCCTTTGATTTCTAACATATGTCCTCCCTAATCCATCTCGCGCAGAAACTCTTTAGCACTACGTTGATCCTGGACGTCACCGAGATATTGGTCACATTTCTGCAATAACTGCTCTTCTCCTATTTCTTCTATTTTACCTACAAACAATAAGTACAGATCACTTGTTAATATTTCTCCGGCAAAATCTGGATCTGAAGCCAACTCCATGTATTGGTATTTAAGTAATTCAAAAGATGTGGGATCCGCGTGATAGTCATCCAGAAGGTATTGTAAACCCCGTTTGTAATAAGGTAAGTAGTTAGGCGTTTGCTTTGGTTCTTCTAATTCACTCAAGGAAGAGAAAAATTCGTTTAGAGTTCGATGGTCATTATCATCGTACAGATATTCCGCTACCAGTTTTTTCACTGGTTCTATGCCAAACTTATCTACGTGCTCTGCAATTTTTATCTGGACTTTTTGTGCTGAAGAAAGCAAACTAAGGTCATCTAAATTCTCTGGAAGCATAATGTTAAGAGAAACATAAAAGAGCTTTTCGTCCTTTTGCAGACGATCATACACTCGATACAAATCACTCTTTTGTATTGGAACCTTCACTTCCTCCTGATAAAAGGGCAAACCGGCAAGGGTATCTACGCAATAATGATCGCTGAATTCGGCAAATTGTTCATAAGGACTACTGCTAATACTGTTGTGAAAGAGCAGAGCCTTCCCCGGCGCCAAAGAATTTAGCTCCGAATCTTCCATACCGGCATTAGTCTGCAAGGCAATCTGATCATTTTCCGGGTCAAGGAAAGGATACACGATCTTGTGACCATCTATATTTGTTTCCGCCAACAATCCGGAGACTAGACTAATACCATTGGCTCTACCCGTAAACTCGCCAGACGCTACTTCGTGCAGATTGCAAAATACAGGCAGGAATGACTTGACTCTCACAGTAAAATCCATCTCCTCAGACTCTATCTGTGGGGCAAAACTAGGAAAATTAATATCATTAAAGTATAAATTTCTAAAGCCTACACGCGGATAATAGGCAAAGAATCCCGGAAGCGATATACATTGATAGTTACACAAGAAGCGAGGGGAACTGCCTGAATAAGTAAAAATTAGTGTATCCTGTTTATTGTCTGGACTCAAGACGGTAATGTGATCTCCAACTTGCCGGAAGTCTAAGGCATGCCCATCAGCATCAGTGACATTTTTCAGCTTATAGCCATGATAGAGAGTGAAGTGCAATTCAGGAGGCAGCTCACCTTGCAAGCATACGCTAACCTTAGCTTGAAGATTCAGATTCACATTCAGGGAAAGATCATAGCTTAGAGCCTGATAGGGCAGCGAGACTTCTTCAGTAATATAATTTTGTCCCTGGTAATAGTGGTTGTCTGCAATGATATTTGCCTCAGTATTTAGTATGAGTTTGTCGAACGGACCATATATAAGGATCAAGGAAACGCTTGCACGACAACCATCACAAACTGCGTTATTAGTACACGCCATGAACGCTGTGGAGATCTGTTGAGCAAAGCTGACAGTACCAGACTCAGCAAGGCAAGCCAGAAGAAAAAGAGCCCAATACGATAGGGCAAGAGTGAAACACCCAAAATAGGCTGCCACCATTCTAAGTCAGGTGCAAATATATCAAAGAGACCAAAGACCGATTGCAGTGTGTTTTGCGTTCGATAAGAAAAGAAGTCTAGCAGAAGACTGAATTCTGTCAGAGGTAGGAATAAAAATGCCGCCAGACACAAGATAAGATAAGCTTTAAGTTTACTTGCGGTAAATGCAATAGCCGTACCTAAAAAAATAGCTATTAGACCCACCACGAAAAACTCAAACACGGCATGTGCGAATATCTGAGCTATATAAATATAGTTAACCTCACTCTGAGATAGATAGTTATACAGGTTAGAGCCTAGAAACATTGCCACCAGCGGCAACAACAGAATCAACAGCGCTAAGATTGAGCTGGAATAATATCTACTCAAGCCGTAGCTCGAAGAACCGACACACTCTGATACTTTTTCCTGATGAATTCTGTAGACATATTCAAAGGAAATAAGTAGAAAAAAAGCGAATACGAAAGGCGCATAGGAAAGGGTGTTGCCTAGAAAAGAAAGTTGGGTGAAGGTACTTTCTCTTGTTATTTGCCATAAACCGACAAATTGCCAGATCATGACCAAATAGAACACAGACAGTAGTGTTGTAAAAACTTTATTCCGAAAAAATCTTTTAAGAGATAAGGAGAGCATAACTAAATGTATCCCTCGTAAATTCTGATTTGCAACAAAGATTACGGCGCATAACTAATTGATCAGTTAGCCAGCCAAATCCACCCTATAAAAATAACAATACTCTTACTATTTTCTTCATAAAGGATCTCACACATAAGACAATCACAAAGAAAGTGCCCTCACTTGCTATAATATGCTATATTTAATGATTTTGTCAAAAAAATATTATTAAAAGTTCTAAAATTTATGAAAATACTTGTAGATATGCCCTTAATAGTATATTCGATATTCCGATGAAGATACATCTGCCTACAAATTTGTATACTCAAAGGGGTCAAATTTTAGAGATGACGAAGGTCTTCCGGCAGATATAGGCAATTACAACGCTCTTTTAACCAGGAATTATCCGGAGCTGACTCAGATGGTTAAGTCTTTTCTGGAGTCCGTTGAATACCGAGGTTTTGCTAATTTAGATTTTAAATATGATGTGCGTGATAAGTCCTTTTATACTGCAAGACTTAACTTGATCTGATCAATAATATTTTCGAGTGCACTCAGGTATCTTCGATCAGTGACAAGAGATGCTCCTTTGTAGCATTCTTTAATTTCGTCGACTTCATTTTGCTGCCCGGCGCGCCGAGAGCCGGGCAGCGTAACCTATCATTTGACTTTCAGCACCGAAAAGCGGTTTCGATACAACTGAATTGCTGCTGCGCCAATGAGCACGACCAGGCCGATGATGCAGACAATTTGCAGCGTTCCGTACTGACCGCCAAAGCCTTCTGCCGAGTGCAGATTCATGTAAATGCCCAAGTAGGCCCAGGCTGCAGGAAGCGGGAAAGCGGCATTGTGCAGATTTAGCATTACCAGGATGACCAGAACAACAGCTACTGCAAGAATCAGGATGCCCCAGATTTCATCTGCCAGACCAAAGCCGCCCCACTCGAGTTTTACAAGCATGGCGGCAATGTTCACAACGGAGGCGATGAAGAGCCATCCTGTGTAAAGGCCGAAAGTGACAGGCAGCAGCCAGCGTCTCTTCTTGTCTTGAATCGCCAGCAGACGGCGGCAGATCAGAGCCAGATTGACCGTAAACAAAAGGATGAGTGCAACAGAGACTTCAATCAGCACAAATGAGAAGCATACGATCCAGGCGATATTGATCAGGCAGGAGAGCCAGAAGAGGCCTGCAATCTCATCCATAGCTTTGTTGTAATAGTCATCTTTGCTTTTGGCGATCAGCAGGATTATGCTGATAATGAGCAGACTGTAGATGACGCTCCAGATACTAAATGTGGACGAAGCGGGTGTGATCAGCGTCTGGTAGCGGTCTGAGACTTCTTTCTGACTCATGCCGTTGATGATGCCGAGAGCTCCCAGTGTATTGACGGCAAGCGTCGCAGCGAAGAGTATGGCTGTGATCCAGGATTTCTTTGTTCTATTCATCGTTTTATTCTCCTTGTTTTAGAAATTTATGATAATCAATTTTCTGACGGCCTCGACTGGCCGCCTCATGCGTTGGCCGCCTTCAGGAAGTGAAGTACTTCTCGGATGGCGACAGCTGCTTCACCCTCACTGTACAGGATGCAGCTCGTCTCGATGTCTTCCAGAAGGGACTCGTCTACAGGCAGCTCCCGCCAGCGTTTATATGCTCCGGAAAAATTGCCGACAGCAACTCTTCGCATGATGCCCCTGATATCTATTTCAGAGCTGCGGGCACAGGTCGGATTTTCGCACATAAGGCAGCGCAGCGCCTGGAGCATCGCTTTTCTTTCTTCCTTAGGGTATGTGTCGTAGAGCTGTGTGCGTGTATAGGGTTTCTCCACCAAGCGGACATAGTCAGTCATGCCGGGCCGCCAGACGTAGGCTTTCTTGCCCAGTTTTTTCAGCAAAGTGTTGGCCGCTGACAGACCTTCGGTGGTGACGGTAGGTGTGCCGGTACCCATAACAGTTGATTCGCCGCATAAGAAAAGATTGTCCCACTCTGTTCGCGTCTTCAGACGCTTAAACATGTGCTGGCCCAGCATTTGCTTGGGACCTGCTACCGCTCCGCCGTTTTTGAGCGTATAGCGCTCTATTGTCCTCGGTGAGGCCAGTTCGCTATAGCGCAGTGCCTGACGGTAGCCGGGAAACCTCTTTTCGAGGACACGAATCAGACGCTCCGTTTCCTCGGCTTTGGCCTCTTCATAAGCTTCGGTGCCGGCTTCAGGCCAGTCTCTGAAACTGGGTCCGATCGCTGTGACGGTGTGCTCGTCTTCTGCGCAGAGCGTACGGTCATCAACGCTTAAAATATAGACGGTGACCTCACTCTCATCCAGCGCTTCAGGATTTCCGATCAACATTTCAATAGGCTGCGTATCTTCAGGGATCGCTTTGCGGTCCACGACTGAATAAAGCACGACACTGGGGTAGGTAGGTACCTGCTTCTCAGCCCAGATCCGTCTTTCTTCGCTGCTGAATTTTGGGTCGATCAGCTTGCCGTAAAGGTTCCACACGGTTCCTGAATAGATGAGGTAGTCCGCTTCTATGCTTGATCCATCGTCCAGGCGCACACCGCAGGGCTGCTCATCCCTGAAAAGAATTTCTTCAACCTCTCTGCCCAGAATCATATCGCCACCATATTCTTCAATGACCTTCTCCAGCTTGCCCGGCAGAAACACGGTGGAGCCGGCAGGGTAATAGCTTCCGCCTACATGGTTGTCCACGAACATAACCGAGGCTAGAATTGCCGGAGCTTCCTCAACCGTGGCGTAACAATAGGTTGAGGTAAGCTTATCAAAGAAGTTGAAAATAGCGGGGTTGCTGAAATATTTCCGCAGCAGCGACTCAGCGCTTCGGTTCAGATAGCTGAGGAATTTAAGATAGGAAAGGGGGTGTTTGAAAAAGCTTTTCATGGCTGTGCGCGGGTCGGTTTCATCGGGAGTCGTGTAGTTGGGCGTTGAAACCATGACATTATCGTAGAGCTTTTCCATATCGCGATAAAATCGCCTGATACTGTCTGCTTCATCAGGGAAGAAACCGATGAGCTCGTTTACAAAGCGCTCAATGTCCAGATAAAACGGGATGCGCTTGTCCTGATAGTTGACCCGATACAGTAAATCGTGCTGAATTATGTCGATCGGTTCTTCCAGACAATTGAAGACGAAGCGGTGCGCGTTGAAACCTTTTTCGCCAAAACCGTAAAGCATCGCTGAGCCGACATCGAAGGTGACATGGCCTCGTCTGAACGTTCCGCAGGAACCGCCGGGATTATAATTGCGGTCCACTACAGCGACCTTCAGACCGCGTTTGGCTAACAAACTTGCAGCTGTTAGCCCGGACAGTCCGCCTCCAATGACGATGACATCGTAGTTCATGCGACCTCCTCAAGTCCGTAATTTAAATCAAATGTGTACTTATCTTCTTATTGTATCAATTGTACTACAGACGCACTCATCACTATGTTGTTATTTCAATTTGCGTTGCTGAAACATCCACATGATATATCCGCTGCGGTTGCTGCGGCGAGACGTTCACAAGAACTGGCATTCCTCGATAAAGTATAAGCGCTACATATGGCAATGTGGCAAGAAATATGCCGGCGATGAACCCTGTATTACATCACATTTTTACGAAGATGAAATAAAAGAAGCCTTGATTATCAGTCATTTCAAAACAAAAAGACTCCGTTATGATTATATCCGTAACGGAGTCTATTATGGTGCCCAGAGTCGGAATTGAACCAACGACACGCGGATTTTCAGTCCGCTGCTCTACCGACTGAGCTATCTGGGCAATAAATCGCCGGTCAACTAATGACCGGCGCAGTGGCGACGCAGATGGGGCTCGAACCCACGACCTCCAGCGTGACAGGCTGGCATTCTAAACCGACTGAACTACTGCGCCGTGACAACACTCCTGTTTCTTGAGTGCTTAGCTATAATACCAGAGCATCTGCTGTAAGTCAACATTTGGGGAACGCTTGAAATCGGTCTATTTGGTTTGCTTTTAACCCTTTAACTCGACTGGTTAATTGCCGAGTAGATGCTTACCGTATTTACATAATAATTTGCTTTAAAACTTGAATCGGTACTTTCACAAGAGGGTGTGACGCTAACTCAGCCCTCTCATTTTGGCTGCGGTTACGATTCTCTTCACTGCTACCATATAAGCGCCCATACGAAAGGAAGTGTCCATTCTGACGGCGCAATTCCATGCTTCGTCAAAGGCTCTTACCATAATGTATTCCAACCTTTGATTAACCACTTGTTCTTCCCAGCTATAAGATTGAATGTTTTGAACCCACTCAAAATAGGAAACCGTGATTCCACCGGAGTTTGCCAGGATGTCGGGCACAACGAGTACACCTCGTTCCCATAGTATTCGGTCAGCGTCTCTGGTTGTGGGGCCATTAGCGCCTTCAACTATTACTTTTGCTTTGATATGAGGTGCAACTTCAGAAGTGATCGCATTTCCCATTGCTGCAGGTATCAAAATGTCTGCATCTTGCAGTACCAGTTCATTGCAGGGAAATCTAACCAATCCCGGCGAGTCGTAATCCTTCAGCTGTCGTCCCTCTTCCTGTGAAAGGAAGTCTAGTATTTCATCTATATCCAGACCATTTGCTAGAGAGATTCCTCCGGAAACATCGCTTAGCGCGACAATTTTACAGCCTTGCTTATGAAGGTGTTTGACTGCTGCACCGCCTACGTTTCCACACCCTTGAACTGCAATTCTCGAGCCTTCAAAAGGCATATCCAGTCTCTTACATATCTCTCTGACCATGAGCATGACCCCACGGCCTGTAGCTTCATCTCTGCCTAGAGAGCCACCCAATTCAATAGGTTTTCCTGTTACAACTCCAGGAGTCAGTTTCCCATTCAATGTGCTGTATGCGTCCATAAACCAGCCCATTATCTCTGCATTGGTGTTCACATCAGGAGCGGGGATGTCGATATCCGGACCAACAACAGGGTAAAGCAGGGTTGCATATCCCCTTGTGATTTTCTCGAGTTCTCTTTTGGACAGTTTGGATACGTCAACTTTTACACCGCCCTTGGCTCCTCCATAGGGAAGATTGACTAAGGCACACTTGAAACTCATCTCAGCAGCCAGTGCCTTTACCTCATTCATATTTACGTCCTGATGATATCGAATTCCGCCTTTGTATGGACCTCTCACGCCTGAGTGTTGAACCCTATAACCCTGAAATACCTCAATAGATCCATCGTCCATTTCTACCGGTATAAATACTTTCAGTTCTCTTTCAGGATTTCTTAATCGAATATAATCTATTTCTTCCAAACCCAGCATATTTGCGGCTTGATCGAGGATTTCCAACACTTCATCGTATGGTTTGAATTTCTTAATCATCTGTTGCCTCCATGGTTGTGAGCAACAATTATAGCATAAGCAATTCTGCCTTCTTACGAAAAAGTAAGTTTAATAAGGATATTATTAATATTTTTTACTTAAAGTAATCATATCTCTTGAGTTTTCTATATTTTATGCATAAACCCGAGTGACTTTAGGTGATCTGGGCCTTTACTTGAGGCCTTTACTCTAGCGGAGGAGCTTTGTGTTATTTGGGGAAACGGGACCTAAAATTGAGCCTGCCGTCAGGGAGGACAACACATGATTACTCATTTCCGTGCATAACCAAGGTCCAAGGCCAGTTGCGCTCTCTCGGCGCTTTTCCCGCCTTTCGCAAGTTCTGCAGAAATAAATCCGGGATTATCTGAAAGAAAGTCTGCCATATATTTGTCAGGATCCTGCAGGAAGGCAACGCACATCTCTTTTTGTCTGGAGTTGATCTGCTCCATGTCCACAGCTGCTTGAAAGAACTCTGCATTGGTTGTACCGAGAGTGTTTAGAGAGACACCTGCTTCAGCAAGCAGTACAGCACCACCTTGTCCACGATCAAGGACGGCAGCAGCGTGACTCATTGTCGCTCCTGCCCGTTCAATCTGCGGGATCCAAAGCCGAAAGAAGCTGGAGGCTACTGTGACGATATCGGCTATGTGTAAGCCTTTTTGATTATCGATTGGGGAGTCTTGTTTAGATAAGATTTCCACGGCCGGCTCTCCCGGCAGCGAATAATAGGAACGGCCATCCTTATAGCAGCTGAGGTGAGGCTTAGTCAAAAGCTCCGCTAAAGGCAGCGAAAAGAAGAAATCCCGCCTCGCACCGCCTGAGATGAAGTCGACTTTAGCTGCGATATCTTCCAACATCCTGTACGCCATTTTAATTACTGCGTTGTAAATCAGATTTTGTTCAAACTGACGCAAGCACAAGGCAGCAATTCGCGGTGGCATTTCTTCCGGTCTATCGGCCAACTGTTCTATTTCTTGCAATAGGACATCTGCTTCGTTCGCGCTCCCATAGAGAAAATGAGTATTGATAAAAAAGGGACCGATCTTACCGGAAGTATACCAGAAGGGTTGTCCCGGGTCTGCGATCTTAAGCGCCTCCGTCTCAAAAAGATAATTTGCCAGCTCTTTGTTCATCGTCATCCTCCGTATGTTTTATCTCGTATGAATTTCCTTAACTTAATGCACGGCAATGCTCTGAAAAGTGAATTTCCATAATGGCAGCATCGGTTCTTCGGACTGGGTTGATATTGTGCTTGTTGCTGCGTATCAATAACTTCCATCGATTCAGCCGTTGCAGCCTCAACAGATGTGCTATTTCCAGCGATTACTTAATGCTTGTTCCCTGTGTATTATTTCTCGCTGGATAGATCTGTTTTTGCATCGGGAAACACCAGTTAATTCTTGTTCCAGGGCTGCAATTTCCCCGTGTAACGTGCCAAACTGTCATGGCCGAAAGCTTGTGCCAGCTCAGCCATATCCTCGGGGAGCTGAAAGATCAGGCCGGGATCGATCATTGAGGCTGTACCGACCTGGATCGCCGAAGCTCCACACAGCATGAACTCCAAAGCGTCTTCTGCCGAAGCGATTCCGCCCAGTCCCACGATCGGCAAACTTGTCCCCTGATAAACCTCTTGCACCATCCGTAGTGCTACCGGTTTGATCGCCGGGCCGGACAGCCCGCCGGTATTGTTGCGCAAGACCGGACGCTCTGTCTTGAGATCTACTGCCAGACCGAGCAAAGTGTTAATCAACACCAGCGCGTCAGCACCCGCCTCTTCGGCGGCCAAAGCCACAGAGAGGATCGAAGTGACATTTGGTGTGAGCTTGACCCATAAGGGCTTATCCGTCAGTTGTCGGCAAGCGGTGACGACTTCACTTACCAGGGCAGGATCTGTACCCAGCGACATACCGCCAACTCGCACATTCGGGCAGGAGAGGTTCAACTCCAAAGCAGTAACCTCAGTCCTGTTAAGTACCCTCACCATTTCAATGTAATCAGCTGTTGTGTTACCGGCGATGTTTGCTATTATGGCACAGCCAAATGTCAACATGCGCGGTAAAATTTTCTCGATGAAGACGTCTATCCCCGGGTTCTGCAATCCGACAGCATTCAGCATGCCGGACGAAGTTTCCGCTACGCGTGGAGGAGGGTTGCCGCGACGCTCCTCCAGCGTCAAGCCCTTAGTACAGATACCGCCCAACTTGGAGAGATTATAATAGGGAGCGAGCTCTTCGCCGAAACCAAAAGTTCCCGAAGCCGCCAGAACGGGATTCTTAAGTTTAACTTTGCCTACTTTAACTTCTGTATTTACCGCTAGTTTATTATTCACCGGACACCTCCCTGTGAAGATAGTTCCGTCCTTATGCTCTCGCAAGTTTTGGACGTTAATTCATTATTCACTGGACACCTCCACGTGATTGCCAGGCTACGTTTTCTGTGCAGAAAAACTGAGCCGTTATACAGCGATGTTCGTGGGTCACCAGATGCCTCCCTGTGATGGCCAGACAATCCTTTCTGCAGGGAAAACGGGGCCGTCATAGCAGCAGCGCTCGTAGGTAGTCTTGCTGGTGTCTGCTTTACTGCGGGCCTTGTTAAGACTTGCAAGCTTATATACCGGGATAGAACAGCCAACGCAAACACCCAGCCCGCATGCCATCCTGGCTTCCAAAGAGACCTGGCAGGGGATATTGTGCTCTTGACATTGAACTGCGATGTTCTCCAACATGGCTACTGGGCCGCAGGCATAAACCAGAAGCTTTTTAGGCTTGCCGTCACTCGTAGTGAAATTAAGAGTATTCTTGTGAACAGCAGTGGGGACATCTCCGGCTTCATCTGCCAGAACGGATGCTCCTTTGAGGACTGCAGTGAAAGCATCTGAACCATTGCAGAGCCGCTTGTCAGTCTTATTTGTCAGCTCCCCTTTGAGTACGGCGGTGAATGTATCCGGACTATAGCCAGACTGTGAGCAAGAGGTGCTTGATAGCACCACTTTGAGTACGGAGGCGAAAGCAGCCGCAACATTCCCGGTGAAATCTAGCCCGCCAATGTCAGAAGAGGATATACACCTGCCGGCAGTCTCTTGCATTCTCTCCAGCAAGATGGCCTCAGCAGGGCTCTTAAAGCCAGCGAGGGCGATTGTTTGCAGGCCTCTCTTTTTAGCGTCTTCCAGGAGATAAATCAGTGGGAAGAGACCGGTTCCGCCTCCCACCGTGATAAGGCAATATTCCTCTTCAGCTGCAGTAGAATCTTTCCCTTCCGCGAACGGGAGCTCGAAACCATGACCAAGTGGGCCGACTACATCCAGCAGAGAATCAACCGGCAGATCGCATAGATCATTACTGCCTTTACCGACTCGACGAATGCCCAGCTGCACCAGACCTTGTTCCCGGTCAACCGACATTACTCCGATCGGACGCCGCAGATAATAGTTTTTGACCTTGAGTTGAACAAACTGCCCCGGTAGCGATGTCCTCGCCAGCTCCGGGGCAGATAAAGTCAAGACATTTGTGTCGGTGGACAGGCTCTCGTTATTGATTAAGCGCACGGAGTGTTCAATTTGTGGTCTCGTGCCACTGTTCAACTTAGCCTCAATTGTGTGGGAGGTTTCAGCTTGTCGCTCAATGTCGTCCTTCGTACCGCCATTAGTTTGTAATCCTCTAGCAGCCTTTGAGCCAACACATGTCTGGGGGACCGCGTCAGGTTGAGGATTGATGTTATTTTGCTGTTTATTGACAGGAAGTGAATCGGTTTTGGTCTGTGATCCGGTTTCAGCTTGATGTTTTTCAGTCATAGTGCTAAAGCCTCCCTGAGAGAGTCCCGCATGGCGATTGCTTCCGCTCTGCAGGCATCAGCAAAATCTTCATCCTTAACTCCCTGTTTCTTCCAGGCTTGCATCAAGGAGCGGGAGGCATTGACAATTGCAGCACGGCCGTTATTATCAAAACCGGAAACAGCATCTGCCGCAGTTCCACCTTGAGCACCGAAACCCGGAATTAGAAAGAAAGATCGAGGCATGCGTTCTCGTAATTCTTTTGCTTGCTGCGGCCAGGTTGCGCCCACCACAGCGCCGACTGAGCTTATGCCTTCCTCACCCACCAGATCTTCACCCCATGCTGCAATCAGGTCCGCCTTCGCCTCATAAACCAGACGCCCGTCAGTGAGTTTAAGATCCTGAAGCTCTCCGGCAGATGGATTGGAAGTTCGGCAGAGTATAAAGATACCCTTGTCGTTCTCACGGCATTTTTCCAAGAAAGGTCTGATGCCGTCACTACCCAGATAGGCGTTGACAGTAAGCGCGTCTGCAGCCAATGATGTCTCGGCCAGATAGGCATTGCTGTACGCAGAAGCAGTGCTGCCTATGTCATTTCGTTTACCATCTAATATTACCAGCATCCCCAACTCTTTTGCCTTGGCGATGATGTCTCGCAGAGCGCTGATACCGGCGACGCCGTATTGCTCGAAGTAAGCCATTTGCGGTTTTATCGCCGGAATAATATCCGCCACGGCTTCGATCAGACTAAAGCAGTAGTTTCTGAGCCCCAGATAGATATCGGAATCATTATGGAAATCAAGTCCTTTTTGCCAGGATTCCGGCAGATACGATAGCAGGGGGTCCAGTCCCAGGCAGCTGGGATTCTCCAGTTCATCTATGCGTCTTTGTAGACGGTCAGCGAAATTATTCATCATTTATCTCCTCTGTTCCAATTAGCATGTGCTCGCGTCTGTTCAGCGAAGACTTATTATCCTAGCCAGGATACTGTCAGCAGAAATCTTCGCATTCAATCGGCGGTCAATGCTAAATCAATCCGGTGATGATATTGTGAAGGCGCTTTCGCATCAGATCTGTCGCTAAAACTTAGCAGCCACTGCACCGGGTGCCAGGCGCCTTCATATAATCTACAAATTTACTCTACTGTTCGGGCAGTCAGCCTTCCACTGTCCCAGGTAATATTTCCTGCCATGATCGTCAGTTGCGGGAAACCCTTGAGCTCCATCCCCTGGAAAGGCGTGTTCCTGGCTTTGGAGAGTGAAGTGGAAACATCATAAGATACTGTCTCGTCCAAATCGACCAGAGTCAGATCAGCTCTGCTGCCGGCGTCCAGACCGGGTGCCTCTTGTTTCAACAGTTTGGCCGGATTAAGAGTCAACTTCTCAACTGCCTCAACCAAACTAAGATGTCCTTCTTCAACCAGCTTTGTATATACCAGGGGGAAGCAGGTCTCAAGACCTATCATACCGTTATTGGCAAGCGAGAACTCAAGATCTTTCTCATCCTCATGATGCGGAGCATGGTCTGTAGCGATAATGTCCAATGTCCCGTCTCTAAGCCCCTCGATAACTGCCAGTCTGTCTGTCTCGGTGCGCAGGGGTGGATTCACTTTGGCGTAAGTGTTGAAACCACGCACCGCTTCCTCAGTCAAAGTGAAATAATGCGGGCAAGTTTCGGCCGTGACCTTTACTCCGCGCGCCTTCGCTGCTCTTACAACTCCTACACCTCCGGCTGTGCTGACATGCGCAATATGAACAGGGCAGTCAAGATATTCTGCGATTCTGGTCTCGCGGTCGATCATGATATCTTCCGCGATCGAGGGAATACCCTTGAGCCCCATCTCGGTGGAGACGATGCCCTCGTTACAAACTCCGTCATTGGAAAGCTCCGGATCCTCACAGTGGGAGATTATCATCCGGTCAAAGAAAGCTGCATATTCCATAGCTTTTCTCATCATGTCGGCAGAAGCTATCGGCACACCATCATCAGAGAAGGCTACTGCTCCCACCTCAGCCATCAGGCCAATCTCTGCCAATTCCAGGCCGGCCTGATTTTTGGTGGCCGCGCCGATAGGGAGTACCCGGCAATAACCCGCGTCAGCTGCCTTTTCGATCTGATAGCGGATAAGAGGAACAGTATCTGTAACCGGTTTGGTATTGGGCATTGGGGCTACGGCGGTAAAGCCGCCATGAGCGGCAGCTTTAGTGCCGGAAATTATATCTTCTCTGTATTCAAAACCGGGATCACGCAGATGGACATGAGCGTCTATCAGCCCCGGTAGCACGGTCAATCCCTCAGCGTCAACAATCAATTCTGCCGGTGCAGCCAATTGTGGGACGAAGACGCCATCTTCGATAAATAGCTCCCCCATCTGTCCTGTCTGCCAGCTCCTGATATTTCTAATCTGAATACTTCTATATACCGGATAGCAATTTTTCATAAATTCTCCTAATTATCTATCTGACTGGTCTGACTGGATCTCCAGCAGCTCCAGCTCCGCCCGCTCTGCATTCCTTTTGGCATTCAGAAGGAATAGAACCGCCATGCGCACAGCTACACCGTTAGCAACTTGTTCGTGAATGACTGAGCGCTCATGTTCATGGATATAGGTCGGCATTTCCACGCCGTGATTGCAGGGGCCGGGATGCATGATAATCGCATCCGGTTTAGCCAGCTCCAGACATTCGGCATCGATACCAAAGAAGTGAGCATACTCATTGACGGAAGGGAAGAGTGCGCTGCGCTGGCGTTCCAGTTGAACACGCAGCCCCATGATAACGTCGACGCCTTCACAGGCTTCCCGCACATCGTGGCAGACGATACAGGGCATCTGCTCTAAATGGCGTGGCGTCATTGTTGGCGGTGCAGCGACTCGCACCTCTGCTCCGGCCTTAGAAAGGCTCCAGACATTC
>DUPE01000154.1 GCA_012838475.1 Clostridiaceae bacterium | reverse complement strand
GATGTGTTCGGCAATGACACATCAAGGATGATTTTTGTTAATCATGTGATCGAAACTATTCAATCCGCTCAGGATTATTCACTGCTGGAGAACAAGATAGTTCTGGTTGACGGCATGGATTACGACAGTCAGATTTTAGCTTCCAATGCGGATTACCATGCTGCAGTCTTACACGGTGAAAATATCGTTAATGATTATGGCGATTTGCGCTCAGCTCTCTCCGATTTTTTGCTCACTGTCCCTACTCGCCGGATTTTAGGTGGTAGCAACACACCGGAGATTATCAAGAGTTTTTCTTGGCATAGCAGAGAGGAAACATTGCGACTGGCTGACTATGCTGCTCTTGTCTTTGGAGAGTCGGGAAATAGAGTAAACCTTGTTTTATTGGATGCCAGACTTGATTCAGAGAGTGCAAATGACATTCATTCGGCCATATGCTTCACCGGCAAAGAGGTCAGTAACAAAAGGGCTTTGGCTCCTGCTGAGGCAATGGTAATTCCCGGCGGGGAAGACACTCTGGCTGTTGATGGCATCGACTCTGGAGAAATGTCTAACGGGATTTCCGGTGAGATAACCAGTGACGACAATGATGGGGAAAAGCTCCTGATCTTCTCCTTTACTGCCGATGATCTGCGTACAGTACTCTTGATTAATCTGGGTGACAGTAATATTTCTATGCGTCTAGGCGGCGAAACTGCTATAACTTCCGGGGTGGTCTATAATTTTGACGCCAGGGCAGCACTATTGGCTCAGGATGAAATTAAGTCATCTCGCCATATTTACCGTGTAATGCCTGGAGGGATGGCAGTTCTGACAGAGAAGCCACCCGGCTCACATTGACAGCAAGGCGAGTATTATGACGGAGTTTTTGTTAAACTGACGTATCTGCAGTTGACGAAGGCACTTAAGGCTTAGTACGGTGGCACGATGAAGGCGCATAGACCAGATTCAACAACACGAGGGAGACGTCTAAGTCCTGGCACTGTGGCACGATGAAGGCGCTTAGACCAGATTCTGCGGCACGATGAAGGCGCTTAATACCTGGTAAGGCGGCGCGAGGTAAGGATTAGACATTGGTAACGTTGCTTATGAGGAGGTTGTGATGGCTGGTTGGTGGGATATATTTCGCTCTATTATCTACGGTATAGTAGAAGGCATCACCGAATGGCTTCCCGTTAGCTCGACAGGTCATTTGATCTTGCTGGAGGAATGGATGCCGCTGGCACAGAGTTCTGAATACTTCAGCATGTACCTGGTAGTGATCCAGCTTGGCGCCATCATGGCCGTCGTGGTTACGTACTGGCATAGGATGTGGCCTTTCGCTCTGCAGACCGGCCCGGTATCTACGTTGGAACAAAATAAACCCAAAAAGAGAATTGCTGTCAAATCAGAGATTATTGTTATGTGGCTGAAGATACTGGTAGCTTGTATCCCCGCTGCAGTAATTGGTGTGTTCTTCGATGATCATATAGATCGATTATTCTATAATCCCTGGGTAGTCGCCGCAGCTCTAATCATCGTCGGCATTATATTTATTTTGGTCGAGAACTGGATCAAGGGTAGTAGCCCCAGTATCGTCAAGATGGAAGGCATTAGTTGGAGGATCGCTTTTGCAATCGGTCTATTTCAAGTGATTTCCGCAGTATTTCCCGGCGTTTCACGTTCCGGTGCCACTATCATCGGAGGTCTTATTTTGGGCCTTAGCAGAACCCTGGCAGCCGAGTTCACCTTTTATATGGCAGTGCCGGTAATGTTAGGTGCCAGCTTTCTGAAGCTGTTAACTTATGAAGGCGACTGGAACCTCTTAAATATCTTGGTGCTTTTGACGGGCATGGCGGTAGCCTTTCTTGTGTCACTCAAGATTATTGAATTCCTGATGAACTATATTCGCCGAAATAACTTCAAGCCCTTCGGTTATTATCGCATCGCCTTAGGTCTTCTGGTCATTCTTTTCTTCTCTTTTGCCTAGATTAAGAGTAAGTTCCATCTTTTATTAGAATAAGTTCTGTCCTTTGTTGTATGTTTTGAATTAAATATAAATGCCAAACATGAATAAGCACTCAGCTGCAGACTATGTGGATACCGCTTTTTCAATGCTGAACCGCTTTTATATGCTGTCAAGGTATTTGCAGCCCCCGGATTACTGTCACATATACACCTGCAAAGCTTAAATTAGGAATGTTAACATGAAACAATACTTTACCTACCCGTAATAAAGGAGGCAAGCATGTTTAATATTCTTTTGGGCGGTGCTGCCGGGCAAGGCGTTGAAACCACAAGCGCTGTCATCGAAAAGATATTGAAAGCCAATGGCTACAATGTCTTTGTAACTCGCGATTTGATGTCCCGTGTACGCGGCGGACACAACTTTTCAACATTACGCTTCGGCCGTAATCCCGTTATTGCACATGATCACACTGTCGACGGCATTCTGGCCGTGAATCAGGAAACAATTGATTTACATATTAAGGATTTACGTGAGGACGGCTTTATTATTGCCGACGATGGATTTATAACGGATGATGCTCGAGCCATAATGCTGCCAATGACAAAGACAGCAGTTGAGCTGGGCAACCCTCGTGTCGCCTCTTCAGTAGCAGTTGGGGCTCTGATTCGTCTATTTGATCTACCGGTGGAGGCTTTGCGTGAGATCCTTGAGGAAACCTTAAAGCCTGAACATGTTGAGATAAACATGGAAGCCGCCAAGGCAGGTTACGAATCAGTCACTTATGAGCAAGGAGAATCCTCCCGCCGCAAAGCCGATGATACAGATGACAAAAGTGAGACTAGTCAAGAAAATGCACACCACGACTATTCAGACTGGATAACGCTGAGTTCCAGCGAGGCTATAGCTCTGGGAGCATTGGCGGCCGGCTTGCAGTTTTATTCGGCATACCCTATGTCGCCTTCAACCAAAATTATGGAGTATCTGGCCGGCATACAATATGAGGCTAATATTGTAGTCGAACAGGCGGAAGATGAACTGGCCGCTATAAATGCTGTGGTTGGCGCATCGTATGCCGGAGCTGTTGCTATGGTTAGTACCTCCGGAGGAGGCTATCAGTTGATGGTTGAGGGAATGGCAAGCGCCGGCATGATGGAGATCCCAACTGTTACAGTTATTGCGATGAGGCCAGGTCCGGTTACCGGACTTCCGACCAGGACGGAGCAGGGAGATTTGAATCTAGCGATCTTCGCCGGCAATGGCGAATATCCCAAGATGGTTCTGGCAGTCAAAAATCAAAGTGACGCCTTCTATCAGACCGCACGCGCACACCATATTGCGCAAAAGTACCAGATGCCGGTCGTAATATTGACAGACCAATACTTGTCTGATGGCACAGCAACGGTTGAGCCTTTAGATTTAAGCCTAATTGAGAAAGTGAGAGTATCTGCTTCTGATGAGGAGGCACTGGCCTATCGTGACGATCCGGCAAATCAGCGCGGAGATGAAAAGTTTGGCGAAATGAAGGAATCTGAGCTGGCGGCCAATGAATACAAACGTTATCGACTTACAGAAGATGGCATCAGTCCTCGACTTTTGCCCGGACATCCGAAAGCCTTCGTCAGTGTTGATACAGATTCTCATGACGAGTATGGTTTTATCAATGAAGCGGCAGAAGCAAGAATTGCGCAGATGGACAAGCGGATGCGCAAGCTGGTTAAACTGATTGCGGAAGATCTGACAGATGCTGAGCAGATCGGCACAGCCGGCAGTGATATTGTTCTGGTTGCCTGGGGATCCATGCATGGCCCTCTAAAAGAGGCTGTCAATGAATTGGCTAAGCAGGGCGTTAATGTTTCTGCCTTGGTTTATGGAGATTTGTGGCCTCTGCCTACAGAGAAGATTAAAGCTGAAGCTGAAAATGCTGCGCATATCATAAATGTTGAGCAAAATTTTAGCGGTCAATTGGCCGGATTGATTCGTCGTCAGACCGGAATAGCTATGACCGATTCTGTGCTTAAGTATGACGGGCGTCCTCTCTCTGCTTCAGAGATCTCAGGCGCAGTTCTAAGAATAGTTAAGAAAGGCTAGGTGTATTCATGTCACAAAGTAATGTACAAGAGATGAATCCAAATAAAACATCGTATACGACTTATAATACTGCGTGGTGTCCCGGCTGTGGTGACTTTGGCATTTTAAGCAGTCTGAAGAATGCGCTGCAAGACCTGCAGCTGGATCCGCACAAGATTATTTTTGCAGGTGGTATCGGGCAAGCCGCCAAAACACCCCAGTATATCTCGGGCAATCGATTCTGTGGCTTGCATGGCCGCTCAATTCCTGCTGCAGTAGCAGCAAAAATTGCTAATGACAACTTGACAGTAATTGTTAATACAGGTGATGGAGACGGCTTTGGCGAAGGTGGCAATCACTTCCTCGCAGCAGTACGCCGAAATGTGAATATTACTCACTTTGCTCATGACAATCAGGTATATGGCTTAACTCTTGGACAGGCGTCGCCAACGTCTTTGCACGGTTATGTTACCGGTTCGCAGCCCTACGGATACCTTAGCATCCCCTTTAACCCGGTCGTAACTGCTCTGATATTAGGAGCAGGTTTTGTAGCCAGAGGTTTCGCAGGGGATCAGGAGCAACTTACAGAGCTCATGAAGGCTGCCATCCGTTTCGATGGTTATGCCCTGGTAGATATCTTTCAGCCTTGTGTCAGCTTTAATAAAGTGAATACCTATAGCTGGTATCAGGAACGAGTGCGTCCATTGGGAGAAGAGCATGACCCCACTGATTTTGAACAAGCTCTTAAAGCAGCATTAACCTTCGAAGAGGCTGATGGGGCAGGTATACCGACAGGTATTCTCTACAATGTGGAGAAACCGACCTATTGGGAACAGCACGAAGTACTGCAAAGAGGCCCCTTACTGAAGCAGGGAGCAACAAAGGAATTTATTCAAGAACAGATAAACAAACTAGCCTGATCGGGATTCCCGACCGGAGCTAAGGAGGAGTAAAGATGGACTTGGGTATGCTTGATTATGTGCGGGCTTTTGCTTTGACCGCTTTTGCCGGGCTGTCAACCGGCCTCGGCGGACTAGTTGTCTTCCGCAAAAAACCTCTTAATCAACACGTTATCTCCGGGTCTTTAGGTTTTTCTGCAGGTGTTATGATTTATATCGCCTTCGTGGAAATGCTAAGTGGTGCTTTCGAAACTTTGAGTAACTCCTACGAGGGCAGGGGAGAACTTTATACTGTCTTAGCCTTTTTTGGCGGTATCCTTTTAACTATGTTGATTGACTTCCTCGTCCCGGAAGAGAAGAATCCTCATGAGATGCATGGAATCTCTGAAGTCAGCTTTGATCCCCATGAAGAAAGCCAGCCCGAAGCCGCCGAGGTCAGTATCATTGATCGGGCTGAAACAGGAAAGAAGAGAAGTCTGACAAGAGTTGGAATGGTTTCAGCCATTGCGATTATTGTTCATAATTTACCGGAAGGCCTGGCTACTTTTGTGGCAGCTCTGGCAGATCCAACCCTGGGTATCAGCATTGCCATTGCTATTGCCATTCATAACATTCCCGAAGGTATCGCCGTCGCTGTCCCCCTCTATGCCGGTACAGGCGACAAAAAGCGCTCTTTCCTAATTGCGTTGGCTTCAGGTCTGGCAGAGCCTATAGGAGCCCTGGCAGGCTTCTTTATCTTCCGACCTTTTCTTAGTGAAAGCCTTATGGGCATTATTTTTGCTTCTGTGGCCGGTATCATGGTATATATTTCACTGGACGAACTCTTGCCTTCTGCGGAGAAGCAAGGAGAACACCACATTGTAATTGGCGGATTAATTCTCGGTATGTTGATTATGGCTGTTACTTTGCTGATACTATAAGAATGCGAGGCACATTAACTAATGATATAATGTGACAGAATTTTGGCTTTGTAGACAAGCTGGAATGGTTCTAAACGGTCTGCTTTGTTTTGGCAATCAGGCTCGAAATTATAGATAAATAGAAGGAGAGAAAGAATGAATATTTACGGTCAAGCAATTCAACTGGAAAAAGACGGCGCTGCTTATTATGAAGAGCAAGCTGCCAAGCACCCCAATACGGCAATTAGCGGTGTTTTCACAGTCCTGGCAGAGGCAGAGCGCAAGCATGAAGCTGCAATCATAAAATATCAAGAAGATAAAGGTTTTGAGGAGCCTGAAGCCACGCAGCCTCTGGAGAAAACCTTCTTTGCAACTGCTGCGGATGTTGATAATGAGATCTTTCTTGTTCCGCGTGCACTGGATGCCTATTTGACAGCTTTAGAGATGGAACGCAAGTCCATTGAAATGTATCAGGAACTGCTGGATAAATCAGAAGATGAGACTGAGAAAGCTCTTTTGGCATGGTTGGTTGAAGAAGAGAAATTGCACTATGATCAAATCGACAAACTGGCAGAAATGATCCGCCACGGCGATGATTATGTAACACATGCTATGTTCGCCAATCCAAGAGAATATTAGTTTTGATTTAAATTAGCTATAGATCTCTTGTTGGACGGTTAGGCAAGAAATCGACATATTGTAAGATGAAATTCCGGAGAGAATATTCTCTCCGGAATTTTTTAATCCTTATTATTTTTAATCTGAGAAACGTGAGCCATGCTGCGAAAGTGAGGTTCGTACTGCAATGACACGGACCCGGCGAATATTTGTACTAATTGCTTAGATTTGATCTCGTATTTTGTGATTTGACGGTCGTTTCTTACATGTTATAATCATGTTGGTAAATGATTAGTAGATTTTTGCTATATTATGTCTTTGCTTACCCTGATAAAATAAGCCTTTGATTAAGTAAATTTTATATGAAAGCTCTTTCAATCTAGATGAAGTGATTCCTTACAGGTCATAACGGATCTTCGAAAGAAAGGATTACCAGATTTATGAGTAAGAACGTCATTGAGATGGATAACATCACAAAGCGTTTTGGCAGTTTTACCGCTGTCGATGATGTTACTTTCCATCTAAGAAAAGGCGAAATCCATGCCTTGCTGGGTGAGAACGGCGCCGGAAAAACTACACTGGTCAACGTGCTCTTCGGGTTATATGCCCATGAGGGCGGTACAATCAGAATCAACGATGAGTTCGCTACTTTAAACAATCCCAACGATGCAAACGATTACGGTATCGGCATGGTGCACCAGCACTTCATGCTGGTACAGAATTTTACCGTCTTAGAGAGCATTATTCTTGGTGATGAACCGGCTAAAGGCGGCATCTTGAACATGCGCGAGGCTCGCCGGAAGGTGATAGAAATCTCTGAACGTTATAAGCTGGCTATTGATCCGGATGCTGAAATAAGTGAGATCACGGTCGGCCAGCAGCAACGGGTTGAGATTCTAAAGATGCTTTTCCGCGAAAATGAGATTTTGATCTTCGATGAACCGACTGCCGTGCTTATTCCACAAGAAATTGATGAACTGATGAAGATAATGCGACAGCTGGCAGAGGAAGGTAAATCCATCATTTTCATTACTCATAAGCTGAACGAAATTCAACAAGTGGCAGACCGCGTAACTATTCTACGCAAGGGAAAGCATGTCGCAACAAGGAATGTTGCTGATACTTCTGCTGACGAGATGTCGGAGTTGATGGTTGGGCGTGCAGTTGATCTTCAGGTTGATAAAGGTCATGTGGTCAGAGGTGACATCGTTTTTTCCTGTGAGAACATCACAGTGAAAAGAGAACTCTCAGAGAAAAACGCAGTTCATGATGTTTCTCTCGAGGTACGTGCAGGAGAGATAGTATCCATTGCCGGTGTTGACGGCAATGGGCAATCTGAACTGGTCTATGCCCTGACAGGAATAACCCCACCAAACGAAGGCAGGATCTTTCTCAACGGTGTGGATATTAGCAAGTTCAGCATACGAGAGCGTACCAAAGCGGGCATGGCCCATATACCGGAAGACAGACAGCGCTACGGGCTGATCCTCGACTATACATTGGCCAACAATCTGGTTTTGCAAACATATTATGAACCGCGCTTTCAAAATCATGGCTTCATGCGTTCCGGCAATATTCTTGAGTATGCTGACGAACTGATAGATCGCTTTGATATTCGCAGTAGTGAAGGCGCTACAAGCATGGGTCGAGCCTTATCCGGTGGTAATCAACAGAAAACCATTGTTGCCAGAGAGCTTGACCGTGACGCAGACATTATCATAGCTGTCCAGCCGGTTCGCGGACTTGACGTCGGTGCGATCGAATATATACACAAACAACTGATGGATCAACGGGAAAAAGGAAAAGGAGTATTGCTGGTTTCTTTCGAGTTAGATGAGGTTATGAATCTCTCAGATCGCATTTTGGTAATGTACGAAGGAGAGATTGTTGCTGATCTGGATCCGGATCAAACTGACGAACGGGAACTTGGCCTCTACATGGCTGGCAAGAAGAAGGAGGCTGTAAATGTCTGATCAATCTGATCAATCTAATAATAACTTCGATAAAGATGGTAACAAAAAGCCTCCACAACCGGGTGTGAGCAATAATAAAGTACCGGAAGAAGAGCTTGCACTGACAAAGTCCGTTGGAAGCAAAGGCTTATCTAGTTTCTTTTCTTCCCTGATGGCTATCTTAGTGGGACTCGTAGTAGGGGTTATCATCCTCATGATTGCTAATCCTTCCAATGCCGGTCAAGGCTTGATTGCAATTTTGCGGGGCGGAATGACCGGTAGCCCGACAGCACTGGGGCAATCAGTTGCAACTTCCATTCCCATCATCATGACTGGTCTAAGTGTAGCTTTCGCCTACAAAGCAGGTCTCTTCAATATTGGAGCTTCAGGACAATTCATGATTGGTGGGGTCTTTGCTGTTTATGTTGCGATCAAGGGCACAATGATTCCGGATTCAATATTATGGCTGGTCTGTATGCTGGCGGCAATGGTAGGCGGAGCGATTTGGGGATCCGTGCCTGGAATCCTAAAAGCATACTTTAAAGTCAATGAAGTTATCACATCTATCATGATGAACTACATTGGCATGTATACGGCCAAGATAATAATTGAGCGGACCATCTACGACTCCCGTTATGCCAGAGCGCAGAATGTACCTTTACGCGCTCAGATCCCCACTCTGGGGCTTAACACCCGCTTCCCGGGTACTAATCTTAACATCAGTCTCTTACTATGTATTGTCTTTTGCGTGATTATCTTTATTATCTCTTCACGCACAGTATTTGGATATGAGCTTACTGCAGTTGGTCTTAATCCTGATGCGTCACGTTATGCCGGAATCAATTCAAAGCGCACAGTGATAATCGCCATGATGATTGCAGGAGCTATGTCAGGTCTAGGCGCCTACATGATGTATCTTGGCGGAACCGGCGTGTATATGGATACGAAAGAGATAGTCGCATCTCAAGGATTTAATGGTATTCCGGTAGCCTTGCTGGCCATGAACCACCCGATAGGGGTGTTCTTCACAGGATTGTTTATAGGCCACATCACTATAGGTGGCGAAAACCTGCAGTTATATGGCTACTCAAAAGAGATCATCGACATGATCATTGCTGTCATCATTTACTGTGCGGCATTCTCCCTTATACTTAAACAACTGCTCGGCCGCATTATTCAAGGTAAGTTTAGAATTAATAGACAAAAGCCCAGAGGGCCGGCACCACAGGGACCGGGACGCTATATGCACCCTGAAGAGACGGAGGTATCCTCATGACAACTATTGCTTTTGTAGTTCAACAGACGATGATATTCTCGATACCTTTACTCATAGTTGCCATGGGTGGCATGTATTCGGAACGAAGTGGTGTTATAAACGTCGGTCTGGACGGCGGCATGATCATGGGCGCCTTCACCGGCACTGTATTCCTAAACCAAATGCAAGGTCATATGTCCGGCCAGGGATTACTCTTGCTGGCGTTGTTGGTATCAGGTCTAACCGGCTTTCTTTTCACAATATTTCATGCCTTTGCCTCTATCAATCTGAAGGCCAATCAAGTCATCAGCGGTACGGCAATGAATATGTTTGCTCCTGCTTTTGCAGTTTTTGCCGGCCGCTTATTGTTTGGAACACAGCAAGTACCCTTCAGGGATACTTTCTATATTAGAGAAGTACCGCTGTTGGGAGATATTCCTATCCTTGGTCCTCTTTTGTTTCAAAAGGCGTATATCACGACCTACGTCGGTTTTCTAATCTTCTTCTTTGCCTGGTTTGTGATTCAGAAGACTTCCTTCGGTCTCCGTTTGCGTGCCTGTGGTGAGCATCCGGGCGCAGCGGACACAGTCGGTATTGATGTACAGCATATGCGTTGGGCGGGCACTTTGATTTCAGGCTTCCTTTCCGGTATAGGTGGATTGGCCTTTGTCGTCCCAACTTCTACCGAGTCTAACGCTACCGTCTATGGATATGGCTTTCTAGCTTTGGCTGTTATGATTTTTGGCCAATGGCGCTCGTTTAAAATTCTTGGAGCAGCTTTTTTCTTCGGCCTGATGAAAACCGTAGCCTCTGCATACTCGGCCATCCCGGGGATAAAGAGTTTGCCGATTCCGGCAACGGTATATAAAATGATTCCCTACATTGCTACTTTGATCGTCTTGATCTTTATGTCTAAACGTTCTCAGGCACCTGCTGCGGAGGGAATTCCTTATGAGAAGACAGGTAGATAATTAAGAAGTATAATAGGTAATATGGTCGGATGAGGGGCAATTGGCAAAGTCTAATGTCCGACCTTTTAGGAGGTAGAAATGAATACAAAAAGAGTTTTAGCCCTTATGCTGGCTCTAGTTATGGTTCTCGGTCTAGTCGCAGCTTGCGGCGAAAAAGAGGCAGATCCAACAGACGCTCCGGTAGTAACAGATGCTCCGGAGGAAACAGATGCTCCGGAAGAAACAGATGCTCCGGAAGAGACAGATGCTCCGGAAGAAACAGATGCTCCGGAAGAAACTGATGCACCGGCAGATCCGGATGATCTGCACAAAGAAGGCAGACTTGATGAGAATGGGAATGCTGAAATTGCCCTGATCACTGACGTTGGTACAATCGACGACAAATCATTTAACCAGGGTTCCTGGGAGGGTGTTGTCCAGTATGCAATTGCCAATGACAAAACCTTTAGGTATTTTCAGCCAACAGAAGTATCTGACGCTGCATATATTAACTCCATCAATCTAGCGATTGAAGGCGGAGCGAAGATTATCGTGACACCGGGTTTCTTGTTCGAAATTCCTATTTACACTGTACAAGACCAGTTCCCGGATGTTAACTTCATCCTGCTCGATGGTTATCCACATGCAGGCGATTGGGTTCCCGCAATTTCGGATAATGCTATCGGAATTCTGTTTGCTGAAGAAGAGTCAGGCTATTTAGCCGGTTATGCGGCAGTCCACGAGGGCTATCGCGATCTCGGCTTCATGGGTGGTATGGCAGTACCGGCAGTTGTTCGCTTCGGCTATGGTTTCCTGCAAGGTGCTGAAGATGCTGCTGCTGAACTGGGGCTCGCTGCCGGCGACATCAATGTGAAGTACACCTATGTGGGCAACTTTGATGCCAGCCCGGAGAACGAATCAATGGCTGCTTCCTGGTTCCAGGAAGGCACAGAAGTTATTTTTGCTTGTGGTGGCGCAGTCGGCACTTCAGTTATGAAAGCCGCTGAGAAAGCCAATGCCAAAGTAATCGGTGTTGACGTTGATCAGTACGCTGAATCAGAGACAGTAATCACATCTGCCATGAAGAACCTGAAAAAATCTGTTAATGACGCTATTGCCAGCATCTATGACGGAACCTGGGAAGGTGGCATCTCCGTGGTACTCAGCGCTAGCGCAGGATACACCATGATCTCCATGGAAAATGGTCGTTTTGAGAATTTCACTCAGGCACAATACGATGCAGTTTATGCTGAACTTGTTGCCGGCAATATTGAGATTCCCAAAGACACTGCTGAAAACGGTGAACAGATACTTGAGCCAACAGATCTTACCTTTGAACTCATAGTAGTTGAGAATATCAAGTAATATTGCATCTATTAAGCTTGTAAATGGGGTTTACCCCAATACAGTGCAACACCGCTGCCCCGGATTCGTCCGGGGCTTTTTTTTCGGTAACGAACCGGGAAGAAGCAGCTGCGAACACTGCCCTGCTGAGTACGGGGTTTTTGTGCTTGACTGTAGAAACGCAAAAAAAGAGACGATCATAAAGATCGTCTCTTTTGATGGCGGAGAGTAAGAGATTTGAACTCTTGATACCCTTCTGGGGTATACACGATTTCCAGTCGTGCTCCTTCGGCCAGCTCGGACAACTCTCCAATTCAGTTAAACTGTACTGTTAGTCTCGAACAGTCGCAAACACAGCAAAAGCATTCTAGCATTACACTTTTGCAGCTGTCAATTGATGACCGCAGTAAGGAGTGAAAAGCTTAATAGAATCAAAGCACAAATGCTGTAATCTGCTAAGTCCTGTAGTACGACAATATGGTTTGCCTTGTACAGACCCTCTGTGATTAATAGAAACCGGAGTGCATGTTGTACCGCCTGCCATAATCTGCCAATACAACAGTGTGATTTATCGTTTGTAGATTATGGTTTGCCGATATTGGAAATACTGTTGAAGGCGCATAAAGATTATGCCGGAGATTCTTCGTAGTCTCCTCCATAAGACTCCAGTACAGTCGCTATCAACTGGTGCCCCATGTCATTAGGATGTATTCCGTCCTCGCACATATAGTCTTCAACTATTGATTGCTGCAAAAAGACACTCCTGATATCCATCAAAGGAAGCTCCCTTTTTCCGGCTATTTCTTCGACGGCGTCATTATAAGATTCGTGCCAGAGATAGATTGCTTCAGTCGTGCCGCCCAGCCATTTCAGTATGGCTTTATCGTCTAAACCGCGGGACAGAGCAGTAAAATACCGTTTGTGTATCAGAGGAGGCAAATTCATTAATACCGGCTGGTAATTACGCTGCTCTAAGATATCAATCAACTGCTCGTATTGGGAGACAAATTCTGTTAGCGGGACTTGTGGTAGATGTTCGCCGTCGGGATCATGACTGATAGCCGACCAATCAAAGTCACAGTCGTTGCCGCCAAATTGAAGCAAAGCGATACCGCCGGTAGTGAGGACGTCATCATAACGCTTTACCTGATTCAGACCCTTCTTAATAGTCGCTCCGAAGACAGATAAGTTCAATACTGATAGATGGGCGTCCTTGCTCAGCTTATCCACAAAACAGTCTTTTATCTGCCGATACCGTTTTTTTACCGGATCAAGGACGACTCCCTTGGATATTGAATCGCCTAGAACCAGCAAAGGCTCCTTATAAATACCAGCTTGATTTATAGTCAGTGCTGTTGCCATTCTATCGCCCTCTCTATTTGCAATGATTATATAATGTGGTTATTAATACTATATTACCCGATTATGGCAATGTCAAGATAAAAATGTTAAAATTCGAGTGAATTGTTAGTTTGTCATGAAGGCGCTTATGATGAAAATATAAGCGGGAATAACATCACAGGGTACGGCACTAAAGTAACGACCGGGAGATGGCCCTGTGCTATGCAGAAATTAAGTTCTGTATTGGGACATTATGGCAGTAAGCCACAGGAGGGAGTGATTCTATGGCCAAGAAGGACAGCAATGCGGACAAAGAAAAGAAAGCAGAAAAAGATACGGACAAAAAAGCAGAGCAGGACGCCGAAAAGAGAGGTGTGACACTGGAAGATTTGCATGAAAATCTGGAGGCTAGAAAGTTGATTCCTTATGGTCAGCTTCCGAATATTGATCTATATATGGATCAGGTTATAACTCTTATGGCGCAGCAGACTGAGGGAGAGAATCGCAGGCCTGCTCTGACATCCTCCATGATAAATAATTACACCAAACAAGGCGTCTTGCCCAGAACCCAAGGGAAACGATATACCAGGGATCATCTGGTCGATTTGACAATGCTTTTGTATCTTAAGGAAGTTTTACCTATTTTGGATATAGGCGAGCTGCTGAAGCTTCTGGAGGCAGAGGGAGATCCACAATGGCGGTATGGAAAAATGTCCGAGATTCTTGATAGAGAAAAAGCAGCGATTATGGAGTTGTTACCTCAGAACGCTGAGGATACTCAAGAACTGGCTCTGCAGACGCTTAGCCTGGGGTTAATTAGCTATATTACGCGGCAGACTGCACTGGATCTCTTGGATCTGGCAAAAGATAAGGTCAAGACAAAAGTAGATGAACAGTCAAAGGGTAAGGCCGAAGTAGAGGTAGAGGAATCACAGCCCGAGTGAGCGCCATCGTACCGGTGTCGGCCAGTCCAGGCAAAAGCAGATGGACAGTTAAGGGGTAAGGCCGAAGTAGAAGCAGAGGAATCTTGAATGGGATGATTATTTCTCCGAACTGACTGTATCATTATCTTCCCATAGAACAGAATCAGTTTTTCCTGTGGCTTTTTTCGGTCCGGGAGCGGAGCCAGTTTTGTAGACAACCTATTTCAGCGGAGAAGCTGAATCATTTTTGTGTACAGCTTATTTCGGCGGAGATGCCGAGTCATTTTTGTGTACAGCCTATTCCGGCCGAGAAGCCAAGTCATTTTTGTGTACAGCCTATTTCGGCCGGGAAGCCGAGTCAACTTTGTGTACAGCCTATTCCGGCCGAGAAGCCGAGTCATTTTTGTGTACTGACTATTTCGGCGGAGATGCCGAGTCATTTTTGTGTACAGCCTATTTCGGCCGAGAAGCCGAGTCAACTTTGTGTACTGCCTTTTCCGATCCGGGGGAAGTTCCCCTTCGCCCTACTTCATAGAACTTGCCGTCCTCTCTGAAAATAAGATAAAGTGGCCGGTTCTTGACTTCTTCAAATATTCTGCCGATATACTCGCCGGTTACTCCCAGCATTATCAAGACAATGCCAAAGAAGAAGAGCATAACGCACATCATGGAGGCATATCCCGGCTCCATATCTACCAAATCGAATATGCGGGAAAAAAAGATAAAGAGCAAAAAGAGGAAGCTGGCGATCGATAGTATCACACCCAAATATATGCTTATTCTCAGCGGCTTATAAGAGAAAGAAGTGATGCCGTTCCCGGCCAGATTAAGCATTTTCCTGAGAGGATACTTAGTCTTGCCAGCGTAGCGTGCATCACGCTCATATTCTATATTGGTTTGGCGATAGCCAAGCCAGGCAATCAGACCGCGGACATAGCGATTATGCTCCGGGAGCTGCAAGAGGGCATCGCGCACGGTCTTATCAATGAGACGAAAATCGCCGACATCGGTAGGGATGTCCACATCAGCAAGTCGATGCAGGAGGCGGTAGTACAGTCTGGCAGTCGTTTTCTTAAAGCCGGTTTCTCCGGAGCGTTTTCTTCTTTTAGCATAGACGACCTCGAAGCCTTCTCGCCATTTGGCGATCATATCAGGAATTAACTCCGGCGGATCCTGCAAGTCTGCATCAATGATGACGATTGCCTCCCCGGCAGCATAATCCATGCCACAGGTAATGGCAGTTTGATGACCAAAATTCCTGGAAAAACTGAGCAGTTTGACTCTGCCGTCATCAGTACACCATGGTCTTATGATCGACGCGGAATTGTCCTTGCTGCCATCGTCGACATAGATGATTTCATAATGGAGATTCAGGCCGGATAAGACATCAGTCAGACGCTGATGCATGGTTTGGATGACTTCTTCTTCGTTATACACCGGTACGACTACTGAGATTTCTGGTTTCATAGACACCTCTCAACAAAAAGCTAAGACGCCATGCTCTACAGGCAGCAAATATTTATTGGCGTATATGTTCTCGCATCTACTAAGACTAAGATCCTGACTAAAGTTGCAACGGTTGTTTATCCAGGTCGGTCACTATAGTTGCAGTGGTTATTTTCTTAGGTCGGTCACAATAGTTGCAGCTAAGCGTCTTCAATGCATTAATTCTAGTATAAAGCAAATCTTCTGCCCAGATGATACTTTTGCTTTGAGATGGAATAATGCCTACAATTAATGCTACGGAATTTGTACAATGATACAAATAAGCACAATGCTACAAGTAAGCAGGATAATATAAATAAAACGGCAAGAGTTGGTACAATGATGCGGACAGTATGATGATAAAAATATCCCGATGATGCTAAAAGGTGAGAGGAAGGAATACTTGCAATGAAGATCAATATGGAAGAATTTGACAAGGTTGAAGTCAGGACAGGCACCATAAAGAGCGCCAGACCAAATAAAAGATCAAAAAACGCAGCGTATGTTCTGGAGATAGATTTTGGCCCGGAGATTGGTGTGAAGAAATCTTCCGCGCAGATTACAGAAGTCTACAAGGCGGAGGATCTGATCGGCAAGCAGGTTGTCGCCTGTATAAATCTCATTCCTATTTATATTGGCTCAGTCAAGAGTGAAGTACGCATCCTCGGTACAGAATCAGAGCAGGGTATCGTGCTTTTGGTGCCGGAATTTGATGTCAAGGATGGCGATAATATTTCTTGAAGGCGATATTGTTCGCCGATAGATCCAGCAGGAGATTATTATTGAAGTTTTCACATAATCTCCTGAGCAATAATTGTTAGTCTATAGATCCAGCCGGAGATTATTATTGAAGTTTTCACATAATCTCCTGAGCAATAATGCTTTTTGATTATTAGAGAGGAGAATCTAATGCGTCGCAAAGATCGTGAAATGTCTGTAGAGTTCGGATTGCAGGTTATTGATAAAGCTGAATATGGTGTATTGGCAGTGACTGACCCTGAGGGGGATCTGCCTTATGCAGTGCCTTTGTCTATGGTGCGTCGTGGCCGGACCCTATATTTTCATTCCGCCAAAGCAGGGACAAAGGTAGATCTGTTCCAGGAAGGTACACCGGTCAGGGTCGTTTTTGTTGCTAATGCGGCCGTTCCCGGTCTTTACAAGCCGGAGGAGGCCAGGGACCTAATAAAGGGCGGTAAAAGCACAGACTTTGTCACGGGCAATATCTTCACCACCGAATTTTCGTCCGCTATTGTCACCGGCAAGATACGGAATATTGAAGCCCGGGAAGGCAGGGATACCGAGTTTTCACTCGCACTTGAGGCTATCTGCGAGAAGTATGTTCCGGATATGATGGATTTCTTTGAGCTTGCAATGTCTAACGCCCATAAGACGACAAGAGTATATGCCGTCGACATCGATGAGATCAAGGCCAAGCGCAAGAAGTTTGATGAGAATAAGGAAGAGCTTAAATGGCAGAAGGATTAAAAGAGGATTATGCTGTTGACGGCGAAGGCGCTAAGCAACCACGACAACATCCCGAGTCGAAGGGGAGCATAGTCGCGCTACCTGCAGAGGCTGAAGAAAACCATCCGGCTATAGAGTCACCTGAGGAGAACGCCCTGACCGCACAGTCGTTCGAGGTGGCGGAGGGCTCTGCGGCACCACCGTCTGAGTCGGAGGAGGGCCTAAGCGTACCACCGCCCGAGATGGAGGAGGGCTCAGCGGCACCACCGTCTGAGTCGGAGGAGGGCCTAAGCGCACCACCGCCCGAGATGGAGGAGGGCCTAAGCGTACCACCGCCCGCTCAGCAGCGAAAATCTGAGGAGCTATTATTCCAAGAGTTTATAGCTCAATGTGAGAGCTGCGACCGCTGTGGCCTGGCTGCAGGCAGAAGTAATGTCGTGGTCTGGCGTGGCAATATCAAGGCTCCCTTGATGATAATCGGTGAGGGGCCCGGAGCGGAAGAGGATTTGCAGGGCAAACCTTTTGTGGGCAGGTCAGGACAATTGCTGGATCAGTTGCTTCTGGCATGGGATATCAGAGAAGAGAATTTCCATATCTGCAATATTGTTAAATGCCGGCCGCCCGAGAACAGAGCTCCCAAACCGGATGAAGCTGAGAATTGCCGTCCCTTACTTACCAGGCAGTTCAATCTGGTTAAGCCGCGAGTGATACTGCTAATGGGGGCAACAGCCTACAAGTATTTCACTCACGATAATTCCGGTATTACCAAAGTGAGAGGGAAATGGATAGAGAAATCCGGATTCTGGATTATGCCTACTTTTCATCCGGCCTATATTTTGAGAGATCCCCGTCGCAAAAATGACCTGTGGGAAGATATGGGAGCTGCGCGCAGAAAGCTGACTGAGTTAAAACTACTGCCCGAATTAGATACATAAGACTCATAATCCTGAGGCGAAGGGTCTCACCCGTTGATAAGATAAAAACGCAACAACCCGTAGAACATAATCCTGAGGCGAAGGGTCTCACTTGCAAAATAGCTGTTAGTTACAGCTTTGGATGACACTATGCTGCCAGTAGTTTAGGCAGTATTATTGATGAGCAATAGTGCTTCGATAAAATAATCTAGTTATTGATAAGGATGTCTTCACATGAGAAAACGACGGGTTTCATTGCCCGAGACAAAACATAAAAATCCCTTTAGATTGCACACGGAGATGACTCCTCAAGGTGATCAGCCGGAGGCGATCCACAAATTGGTCGCTGGTTTAGAGCAGGGTTATGAGGCGCAAACCCTGCTGGGAGTAACCGGTTCCGGCAAAACATTTACGATGGCAAAAGTGATTGAAGAGACACAGAGACCTGCCCTGGTTATTGCCCATAATAAGACTTTGGCCGGACAGCTCTGTGCCGAGTTCATGGCCTTATTCCCGGAGAATGCGGTAGAGTACTTTGTCAGTTATTACGATTATTATCAGCCGGAAGCATATATACCTTCCAGAGACATATATATTGAGAAGGACTCAGCTATAAACGACGAAATTGATCTTTTGCGCCATTCTGCGACTTCCTCCCTAATGGAACGCCGGGACGTAATCGTAGTCGCCTCCGTCTCATGCATATACGGCATTGGCGATCCTGAGGATTATCAGCAGTTGATGGTTAATCTCAGACCAGGGATGAAGAAGGAACGGGATCAGGTAATTGAGGAGCTGGTGGCGATTCAATATTTGCGCAACGACTATGAGATCAAGCGCGGAACTTTTCGCGTCCGTGGCGATATTTTGGATATTTTTCCTTCCTCTTCGGCGGATGTTATTACACGGGTCAGTTTCTTCGGTGATGAGATCGAGGAGATTCGCGAAATTGATGCCATAACCGGGCGCAGTCTCACTGCCAGAACCTATGCCTCAATCTTTCCGGCTACGCACTACGCAACTACATCCAAACGTATGGAAAAGGCGATACGAAGCATTGGCGCGGAGTTGGTCGAGAGGCTGGCTGAGCTGCGAGCAGAAGGCAAATTACTGGAGGCTTATCGTTTGGAGCAGCGCACCCTCTACGACCTGGAGATGCTGAGAGAAACCGGTTTTTGTAAGGGGATTGAAAATTATTCGCGTCATATGACAGAGAGAGAACCCGGCGAACCGCCCTATACGCTGATCGACTTTTTTCCTGATGACTATCTCTTATTTATTGACGAGTCTCATGTGACGATCCCGCAGATAGGAGCTATGTACAATGGTGACCGTTCACGCAAAGAGTCGCTGGTTAATTTTGGCTTTAGATTGCCCTCCGCCTTTGATAACAGACCACTAAATTTTGCGGAGTTTGAAGAGAGAATGGGTCAGTCGGTCTTTGTGTCCGCAACACCGTCAAAATATGAAGCAGAGCATGCAGAACAGGTGGTGGAGCAGATCATCCGTCCAACAGGATTGTTGGATCCGGAGGTCTATATAAGGCCGGTTGAATCACAAATTGACGACCTTCTTACCGAGATCAAGGCTAACACGGAACGCAAGGAAAGGACATTGATCCTTACCCTGACGAAGCGAATGGCCGAGGATCTTAGTGACTTTTTGCGTGAAGAGGGCATAAATGTCGCCTATCTGCATTCAGATATTGTCACCGTGGAAAGACTCAAGATATTGAAAGAATTGCGAGAGGGCAAGTACGATGTCCTGGTCGGAATTAACCTCTTGCGTGAAGGCTTGGATCTGCCCGAAGTCTCGCTAATAGCGATTCTCGATGCGGATAAGGAGGGATTCCTGCGCTCGACTACTTCTTTGGTGCAAATTATTGGCAGGGCGGCAAGAAATGTGCGCGGCCGCGTGATCTTGTATGCTGATGAAATTACCAGATCAATGCAACAGGCGATAGAAGAGACAAATCGCCGCCGCCAGATTCAAGATGAATTCAATAAAGAACATAATATTACGCCTCGGACTATTAAGAAGGATGTTCACCAGTTGATTGACACCATGACAGAAATGGTGGATGACGGCGTCATTGACAAGACTGAAGAAATTTTTGTCGACGGGGAAGATATTGCCAATTTGAGGCTATCGACCCTCAACAATACACAGCTTGAGAAGATGGCGGCCAGACTGGATAGAGATATGAAGGCTGCTTCTAAGCAATTAGCTTTTGAAGAGGCCGCTCAAATCCGAGATGTCCTTATATTGGTACGGGGAGAATTATCCGAGCGACGTTCTCAGAGACAGAGCTGAGAGATCGGCTGCGGAGTGAGTTATCCAAACGCTGTTCTCAGAGACAGAGCTGAGAGATCGGCTGCGGGAGAATTATCCGAGCGACGCTCTCAATGATATAATCTTTTATATTGCATTTTATATCCTTGCTTACGTCTTGAACGTAAATAACTCATACGGGGGACAAGATAATGACACGCTCAGAGAAGTTATACCTATCATGGCTTGATGATCCTCGCTTTTCACTGCAAACGAGAGAAGATCTTCTGGCTATTAAAGACAATAAAGAAGAAATAGAAGAGAGATTTTATCAGGATTTGCAATTCGGGACTGCCGGGCTGAGAGGAATTCTGGGGACGGGCACAAATCGGATGAATTTCTACACAGTTGGGCGTGCAGCTACAGCGTATGCCCGTCAGATCGCGGCCCAGGAGGAAGGCAGATCGAAGGGGATCGTTATCTCTTATGATTGCAGGAACTTCTCTCGTGAATTTGCCGAACTGGCTGCCGGCATTTTTGTCAAGCATGGCGTCAAGATTTATTTCTCAACTGAGCTGAGACCCGTACCTGTACTGTCATTTGCGATCAGATACTTTGGTTGTGTCGGCGGCATCATGATCACAGCCAGTCACAATCCCGCCATCTATAATGGTTTCAAGGTGTATGGCGAAGACGGCGGGCAGTTGCCGCCGGAAGAAGCAGACGAAGTCGCAGCAGAAATGAAGAACATCACTGATTTGCCTGCAACAGTAGCAGAGGCGCTCAAGTTCGAAGAGGCGGCAGAGTCGGATCTCTTTAACTGGATGGGCGATGACATTGATCTGGCCTATAGCGATTATCTCATGACCTTGTCTCTTGACCGCGGTGCGGTAGAGAAGTTTAAACATTTGCCTATTGTATACACACCCTTGCATGGCTCAGGCAATAAGCCCGTGCGGCGCCAACTGGAAAAACTGGGATTCACCAATGTCAGCATAGTGCCTGAACAAGAGCTTCCCGATGGCAATTTCCCCACTGTGGAGCTTCCGAATCCTGAATTACCGGAGGCCATGCAGATGGCAGTTGATCTGGCGCGTTCTATTGAAGCCAGTCTGGTTTTGGCGACGGATCCGGATGCCGACCGTACGGGTGTGGTTGTGCGCTTGCGGGACGGCAATTATAAGATTTTAACCGGTAATGAGATCGGTCTTTTACTGATGGATTATATTTTAGGTGCCAAAGCTAAGGCAAAGACTTTACCGGCAAACGCTTTCTGCGTAACCACGATTGTCTCCTCCAGATTAACCAGGACCATAGCGCAGCATTATGGAGCGGATTTGCATGTTACTTTCACAGGATTTAAATACATCGCGGAAGTAATAGCCGAATATGCCGATACCGGTCTGAGTGAATTCCAGTTTGGCTACGAGGAGAGTTTTGGCTATTTAGCAGGAGACCGGGTTAGAGATAAAGACGCCGTTGTCTCCTGTATGTTGCTGGCGGAGATGACTGCCGTTGCGGCCGTAGACGGGCAGACTTTAAGTGACAGGCTCGACTCTTTATATGAACGTTATGGCAATCATGCCGAAGCTACTGTATCCATCTATCGCGAAGGCAAGGCGGGCCAGGAAAAAATCGCCGCGGCAATGGATAGTTTGCGCACGGATAAAGCCAAAGGTATTCCCGGTGCTGCTGTAAAGGAAGTAGTGGATTTTGATAGCGGAACAGGGCTTGATCTCCGGAGCGGGGCAGAAATACAAGCCCCCCTGCAGGGCAGCAATGTAATTATCTACGAACTGGAAGGACCATCCGGTATGGACTGGATGTGTGTCAGGCCCTCCGGGACGGAGCCCAAGATTAAAGTATATTACGGTATCTATGACGACGATAAAGAAGCAGCGGAACAAAGGCTAGCAGATGTTAAGCAGAAGACTTTGGCTTATATAAACAGCCTCCTAGATTGAGCTGGTTATAATATGTCGTTTACGCATCTCCATTTACATACCGAATACAGCCTTTTGGATGGTGCAATCAGATTATCCGAATTGCCTAAACGCTTGAAAGAGCTGGGGATGGCAGCCTGTGCCTGCACTGATCATGGCGCGATGTATGGTGTAATCGATTTCTATAGTGCTATGAAGCAGGAAGGGCTGAAGCCAATTATCGGTTGTGAAGCCTACGTAGCTCCCCGAGGCTATACGGATAAAGAGGGACACAAAGACAGGGATCCCTGGCATCTGATCCTGCTGGCGGAAAATATGACCGGCTACCGCAATCTGATGTGGCTCGTATCTGAATCGTATGTGAATGGCTTTTATTATCGGCCACGGGTAGATCACAATCTCTTGCGCTCGCACAGCGAGGGCCTGATCGCTCTTTCGGCATGCCTGGCTGGCGAAGTTCCCCAGCTGATTCTGCAAGGTCAGCGCGAAGAGGCAATTAAAGCTGCCCTTCGTTATGAAGAAATATTCGGGCAGGGAAATTTCTTCCTGGAGATGCAAGAGAACAATATTCCCGATCAGAATATTGTCAACAAGGCTCTGGCTGAGATCAGTGAAGAAACAAAAATCCCACTGGTGGCAACCAATGACTGTCATTATATGTATCAGGATGACGCCTTCAGCCATGAGGTCTTGCTTTGCATCCAGACCGGCAAAACCATGAGTGATCCTGATCGGATGCGAATGCATTCAGATAGCTTTTATGTCAAATCGCCGGAAGAAATGAGCAAAGCGTTTGCTGCTCATCCAGAGGCAATCGCCAATACAGAAAAGATTGCCGACCGCTGTAATGTGGAGCTGGACTTTGATCATCTGTCTTTACCACATTTTGAGACACCTGCCGGCGAACCTGCGGCTGACTATTTACGAGAGCTTTGTACAAAGGGTCTGAGGGAACGACTCATAAGCAAAGCAGATAATATCTCTGAGGAGCAATATTGGGAGCGGCTGGAAGTTGAACTGGAAGTCATCATTGAAATGGGTTTTGCCGATTATTATCTAATCGTCTGGGATTTTATCCGCTATGCCAGGGAACAGGGAATAATTGTGGGGCCGGGACGCGGTTCCGGAGCGGCATCTTTGGCGGCCTATGTCTTGCGCATCACTAATATCGATCCGCTCAAATATGGCTTGCTTTTTGAACGCTTCCTCAATATTGAGCGCGTCAGCATGCCGGACTTTGATATCGATTTTTGTTATGAACGCCGGGGTGAGGTGATCAAGTATGTGACGGAAAAGTACGGTGAAGATCATGTCAGCCAGGTCATTACCTTTGGAACTCTTGCCGCCAGAGCAGCTATTCGCAATGTTGCCAGAGCAATAGATGTTCCCTATGCCGATGCAGACCGCATCGCCAAAATGGTGCCGGCCGAACTAAACATTACGCTGGGACAAGCTCTGGATATCAATCCGGACTTAAGGCGTGATTATGAAAATAACGACGTGACCAAACGCATTATTGATCTGGCCAGAAGGCTGGAAGGAATGCCCCGCCACGCCTCGACCCACGCAGCCGGAGTAGTGATCGCAGGGCAACCTATCACAGAGCTGGCCCCGCTGGCGCGCAATGAAGATTCCATAGTGGTTCAATTCACCAAAGACAATATTGAAAAAGTTGGGTTGCTCAAATTTGATTTTCTCGGTCTGCGCACTCTGACCGTTTTGCAAGACACCATCAACATGGTCAAAGAGAATAAGGGTATCGATATTGACATCGATAAGCTGGATTTTGCTGATTCCAATATTTATGAGATGATCGCAGCCGGTGACACCGCCTGCGTCTTCCAGCTTGAGAGTCCCGGTATGACCCGTTTCATGAAAGAGTTAAAGCCGGATAGTTTTGAAGACATCATTGCCGGCATCTCACTCTTCAGACCGGGACCGATGGAGCAGATCCCCCGCTATGTTGAAGCACGTCATGATCCGAGCAAAATTAAATACGATCACCCGCTCTTAGAACCTATCCTTGACGTAACTTACGGCTGCATAGTATATCAAGAGCAGGTCATGCAGATAGTTCGCGACCTTGCGGGCTTCTCATATGGTCAGGCAGACAATGTGCGCCGCGCGATGTCCAAGAAAAAGCCGGAAGTCATAGCCGGCTATAAAGATCTCTTCTTGTACGGCGGTACTGATGAGGCTGGTAAGACGGTGCCTGGCGCCTGCGCCAACAACGTCCCTCTAAAAGTCGCAGAGAAAATCTTCGAAGAAGTCATGGCCTTCGCCGGTTACGCCTTCAACAAAGCCCATGGGGCGTCTTATGCTGTAGTCGCCTACGACACAGCATGGCTCAAATACTATCATCCGGTTGAGTTCATGGCCGCCATGCTCAACAGTTACCTGGGCAGTCTTGACCAGGCAGCACAATATGTCCGCGCGGCAAAAGAGATAGGAATTGAGATCTTGCCACCGGACATTAACAAGAGCTATGCCCGCTTCACTACCGAAAACGGTGCCATCCGTTTTGCTTTGGGTGCTGTCAAGAACGTCGGTCAGGCTGCTATTAATCGTCTGATTGCTGAACGTGAGGAGAACGGCGAATTTGAGAGTTTCGGTGACTTCATGCACCGAATCTGCGAGTACGATATTAATCGCAAGATGATCGAGAGTCTGATCAGATCGTCCGCACTGGACAGCTTTGCGGTATCCAGAGCGAAGATGCTGGGCGTATTGGAACCTTTCTCCAATCAGATTCAGAACCGGAAGAAGATGTCATCTCTAGGTCAAATGAGCCTCTTTGAGCTCCCCGGTATGGAAGAGGAGCAGCCGGATGACGAGCCGGTCTATCCAAATGTTAAGGAATTTGATCAAGACATCCTCCTGGCGATGGAGAAGGAAATGCTGGGATTATACATTACAGGCCATCCGTTAGATGCCTGCGCTGACAATCTCAACTCATACCTAACGGTTACTGCTCAAGAGTTGATTGCTTTTGGCGAGCCTGATGAAGGCGAAGAGTTCTTGATCATACCGGATAATCTCGATCAGAAGGATGTCATTGTCGGTGGTCAAGTGATCAGACGCCGCAATCAGTATACTAAACGCAACGACCTGATGGCTTTCCTGACCCTGGAGGACCTGACGGGCAGCTTCGAATTGATCGTCTTTCCGGCAGTATATGCCAAATATTCTGAGCTCTTGTGTGAAGGTCAGGCTCTTCTGGTTAAGGGACGCCTCACCGTGCGTGAGGATGAGCCGATCAAAGTCATCGCAGAAGAGCTTTTTGATTTGACTGATTTGTCGGAGGCGACTAAAAATGAGTTAGCAGCTTTTAGGCGCAGGAAGAACCTGCCTCTGGCACAGCAGGCACATCCCGGCCGCGAAACAACAAAAGCGGAGGCTGAATATGAAGTTGAAGCAGGTGGCTATTTGCCGCCGGCTGCTACTGCTATTGCTGCGGAGAGCGATTATAAGCCACGGGATACAACTCTTGTTATACGTTGGCAGGGCGGGACGGATGAGAATGCACTAGCTCCATTGCGCAGCACACTGGCCTATTTCCCGGGCAGTAGCCGTGTTCGCGTCTATCTGGAAAGAGAAACCAGATTATTAGAGCCGCTGTCTCAAGGTGTGCATTTGGATAGGGAAACTCTAGCTTTCTTGACAGATCGTTTTGGTGTCGAGAATATCAGCGTGTTTTAACCCTGATAAGGCTATCGAATTAACAACTTTTCATGGTAAAATGCTCTGGAGGAGACATAATGCGACTATTTCAGAGCGACAACTCAATCTGCCTGTCTGAGGTTTTCAGTAGAAATGAGCATTCTTGTGGGTAAGAAGAAACTGAAACTTGAATTTACAGTACCCAACATTCTCACTGCATTGCGTTTGGCTGCAGTGCCTTTGCTGGCATGGCTCATCTGGCAATGGCCCACTTATCAGACTGCCGGATTCATTACCTTTTTGCTCATCTGGTTGACAGATCTTCTAGATGGCTGGATTGCTCGCACTTTCGATTGTGTGACCGAGTTCGGCAAATTATTCGATCCAGTGGTAGATAAGATCTTTCAGGTTACTACTGCTGTTATGATGTTTTTGATCGGACGAATCCCGATTTGGGTGCCGATCTTCATGATAATAAGGGAAACGGTCATGATAGTTGGCGGCTGGTATCTCCTGCATAAACGCGATACTGTGGTCTATTCAGATATTTACGGTAAGGCCGCAACCTTCTTTTATGTCCTGGCCTTTGGCGCCCTTTTCTGGGTCCCGGATGATCCGCGCTGGTTTCGAGACTTGATCTTTATCATCCCGGCGTCTTTGTCTGTCGCGGCAACAATTAACTACGCCCATAAGAATCGCTACGGCTTCTCCTTTGTAAGGAGCAAGACTAAGGAAGAAAACGAAGCGAGAGAATAATTTCTAAATTCATATGCAAGAGAAAACTCTAAAAATATTGGAATTCGATAAGATCATTGGTCTTCTGGTCGAGCGTGCTATGACAGCCCCCGGGCGTGAGCGCTGTTCTACTTTGCTGCCTGCGAAAGAGCTGACTAAGATCCAGGCAGCCCAGGAAGAAACTGATGATATGGTTCATCTGCTGCTGGAAAAAAGCGATTTACCTCTTAGCGGTATTTCAGATATACGACCTGCAGTGCGGCGAGCAGAATCTGACGCAGTTTTGAGCACCGTTGAACTGATGAAGATAGGCGCCTTCCTGCGCTCTGTACAGAGGATAAAAGGCACACTGCCCGAGGATTATGGCAGCGGAGACAATCCTGACTCTCGTCTGGTTTATGAACGAATTTTGCTTTTGTCTCCTTTGGCAGGCTTGGAGTCCAGGATTGATGAGTGTATCGCGGGTGAAGAAGAAATAAGAGACCGGGCTACAGTCGAGCTCTACAATATTCGCAGGCGAATCAGACGTGCTCAGGACGATGTCCGTAAAGAACTTGATCGCATAATGCGCTCCCGTCCGTCCGCCTTGCAGGACATAGTTGTGACGCTGCGCGGCGACCGTTATGTCGTTCCGGTTAAGGCCGAACATAGAAATCAGATACCCGGACTGGTTCACGATACTTCAGCCAGCGGCAGCACTGTTTTTGTCGAACCCATGGCCGTGGTTGAGTTAAACAATAAGATTAAGGTGCTGATGTCAGAGGAAGCTAAAGAGATAGAGCAGATACTCCTCGAGTTGAGCACGAAAGTTGCCAATCAATCGGACACACTGATCACAAATGCCACAGTTCTGACTGACCTCGACTTCGCCCAGGCCAAAGCTAAGCTGGCATTATCCATGAAAGCCATGCCACCTCTGCTTAACGACCATGGCCGAATCGTCCTCAAGGCAGCGAGACATCCCTTAATCAGCCCGGCAGAAGTGGTGCCAATCGACTTTGAGCTGGGTACGACCTTCAAGACTCTGGTCATTACAGGACCTAACACCGGCGGCAAGACAGTCACTTTAAAGACCTGCGGACTCCTGACTCTGATGGCAATGGCAGGCCTGCAAATTCCGGCACAAGATAAAAGTGAAGTTTCAACCTTTAACCATGTCCTGGCAGATATCGGCGATGAGCAAAGCATTGAACAAAGCTTATCCACTTTCTCATCTCACCTGAGACAAATAATCGAGATAACCGCCATAGCCGAGCCTGGCAGCCTGGTACTTCTGGACGAACTGGGAGCAGGCACGGATCCCTCCGAGGGCGCCGCTCTTGCCATTTCCATCCTGGAAGACCTGCGCAGTAAGGGAGCCCTGACAGTCGCGACTACGCACTATAAAGAGCTGAAGGGTTATGCGCTAAACACACCCGAGGTAGAAAACGCCTGCTGCGAGTTTGACACCGATACCTTGCGGCCAACTTATCGCTTGATGATAGGTGTTCCGGGCGTTAGTAACGCCTTCGCCATATCCCAACGTCTGGGACTCGACCCATCGATCATAGCACGCGCGCAAGATTTGATTTCAGACGAAGGCGCTCAGTTCGAGGAACTGGTCGCCTCGATCGAGAAGAGCCATCAAGAAGCGAAGCGTATGCGCGAGGAGATCGAAGCCCTCCGTGCTGAAGCGAAAACAGCCAGAGAAGAACTGGCTGCGGAAGAAATTAAGCTGGAAGATAAAAGGCAGCAGATTTTGGATCAGGCAAAAATAGAAGCTGCAGAATTATATATTCAGGCGGAACAGGATGTTGAACAATTGCTGGCTGAACTGAAGCAAAAGATTAATCAGGATGCCGGTCACCACATAATAAGCGAAGCCCGCGGGCAGATCCGCCAAGCACAAGAAAAGATAGCCGGCCAGAGACAAAAGGATCGCCTGATCAGGCATGCCGGTCAGCCCCTTTCTGCGGATGATATCCAGCCCGGACAAGTCTACGACGCTCCCGCGCTGGGGTTGAGCGGGACTGTTGAAGGCTATCCTGACAACAAAGGCAATGTTGTCTTGCGCAGCGGGCAGATGCAAGTAACTGTACCCGTTACCGCTCTCACCTGGCCTGAGAAAAAGAGTGAGCCAAAAAAACAAAGAAAACCTGCAGCAGGGTCAAAAGAAAATGCAGGCCGGATCACCGCCGACAGACGTTACCGGATGGGTACAGAGCTCATGCTGCTTGGCAAGCTTGTCGAAGATGCTCTATTGGAGCTGGATAACTATCTTGACGATGCCACTCTGGCAGGTCTGAACACAGTCAGAATTGTCCATGGCAAGGGAACCGGCGCATTGCGTTCCGCAGTCGGTGACTTTCTGGCGCATGATAAAAGAGTAAGCGGATTTCGTCTTGGCGGACAAGGCGAAGGCGGCGATGGCGTTACTATTGCCGAGCTGAATTTATAAAAAACAATTTCACTGCATAGCGCTGTTGATGGTGATGACATTACTGCAATAATAGTCAGCTATAACAGGCCGCAGCCTGATGGGAGACTATAATTGCCCTGAGTTGCGTTTCAGTTGACATGCAGTTCTCACAAAAGTTGACAATGTTTAACGGATGTTATGGCATTCATGCTGTTGTATTAAGGTATAATATTCTATAGCAGACTAGTCCAAGGGAATTTCAGGGGGTAGCCATGAACCAGGCATATCTATTTAACAACGGCGAGAATTACCAGAGTTACAAGATGCTTGGAGCGAAACCCGATACAAGCCATGAGGGTGAGCCCGGCTATCGTTTTGCAGTCTGGGCCCCCAATGCCAAAGCAGTCAATGTGGCTGGAGATTTCAATCACTGGAATGTTGAGCGTGACGCCCTGCAACCATATGGCACAACTGGCATCTGGACAGGATTTATCGTCGGCGCTGAGCAATGGCAGCGGTACAAATACGCGATCAAGACTGAAGAAGGCCGCATAATTCTCAAGGCGGATCCCTTTGCCCGTCATACTGAGACCAGGCCGAATACAGCTTCTATTTTGTATGATCCCGATGACTACACCTGGCAGGATGATGAATGGATGTCATCCAGACCCGAGGCTACAGAAACCGGCCCCCTTAATATCTATGAATGTCATTTAGGCTCCTGGCGACGCTATGCCGACAATAATGTCTATACCTATCGTGAGATAGCTCCGCAACTGGCGTCTTATCTTAAGGATATGGGTTACAACGCTGTAGAACTGATGCCAATCAATGAATATCCGCATGATGACTCCTGGGGTTATCAGGTTACAGGCTATTTCGCGATTACCTCACGTTATGGTACACCTGCTGATTTTAAATACCTGGTTGATACCTTACATCAGGCGGGTATTAAAGTGATAATCGACTGGGTACCGGCCCATTTCCCCCGCGATGATTTCGCCTTGGCCAATTTTGACGGCAAGCCGATTTACGAGTACCCGAACATCCGAATGATGGAACACCCTTCCTGGGGAACTCTGGTTTTCAACTACGGTCTGGCAGAAGTGATATCTTTCCTTATCTCTTCTGCCTGGATGCTGCTGGATGAATTTCACGCTGATGGCCTGCGCATTGATGCAGTCAGCTCAATTATTTCTCTCAACTTCGGGCATGCCGATGAGTTTAGAATCTTTAACTATGAAGGCGGAGAAGAGAATGTTGAAGGCATAGCCTTTCTACAAAAGCTTAATCAAACAATTAGAACCAATATGCCTGAGGTGCTGCTGATCGCAGAGGAATCAACAGACTGCTGGGGCGTCACTGCTCCCGTTGAAGAGGGCGGTCTGGGCTTTACCCATAAGTGGAATATGGGCTGGATGAATGACAGTTTGGAATACATGAAGTCCGACTATTATGCTCGCGGTAATTTGCACGAAAAAATAACTTTTTCGCTCTGCTATGCTTTTAGTGAGCGCTTCGTTCTACCCTTCTCACATGATGAGGTAGTACATGGTAAGAAAACTCTATTAGGCAGGATGCCCGGCGATTATTGGCGACAGTTTTCTTCATTGCGCTCCCTTTATGTCTACCAATATACCCACCCCGGGGCAAAGCTGAACTTCATGGGTAATGAATTCGCGCCCTACACGGAATGGCGTCATTACGAAGAGTTGGAATGGTTCATGCTCAAGTATCCGTCGCACAGAGCAATGCAGGATTTTGTCAAGGAGCTCAACCATTTCTACCTGAAGAGCGCTGAACTTTGGGAAGATGACAGATCCTGGACAGGATTTTCATGGATAAAGGCAGATGATGAAGATAATAGCGTCTTCGCCTATATAAGACGAAATGCCGATCAAAGCAAAGAAATGCTGTGCGTTCTCAATTTTACACCCAAGAGCTTTCCCGGTTATAAGCTTGCCATGCCGGGCGAGGGTAGCTGGAAGCTGGTTCTGGACAGTGATTCAGAGCGTTTTGGCGGCAGTTCTTATCTTGAGAGCGATGTCGACCGCCATTTGCTAAGGACAAGAAGAGTATCTGCTCAAGAGCAGGAAGCGCGGGAGACCGGATACCGCGCTCAAGACGCCAAGTTATATTCCGCCGTGAGCACTGAGGATGCCGAGTGCTATGAAGCTATGGCCTCTCAGAATGCCGATCCTAATATAATTGCTGGGGCTGAAAACGCAGTACAAAGTTGTGCTGAGACGGCAGTTGAAAGCTTTGATCCGGAGGGTTACTGGGAGCTGGATATGAAGCTGCCGCCGCTGTCCGGACTGATATATATTAAGGAAAATGCGGATTGAGACTAAGGCATCAATGTCATATTAAGCTGACATAGATGTTCGAGTGAAAATAGAGCCAGCGAAATAGTCCCGCAACACAGACAAGGCTAGCCCGTGTTAAAAAACTTGCCTTCTGCGGATTGAGACAAAGGCACAAATGTCACGCTTAGCTTACGTACATATTGAGCAACTAATTGCAGGGCGATGTGGGAAAAACAACGGAAAATACTGCAGACACGAGGCCAATTGAAACAGACTTATGCAGATTAAACTACAGAGGATGGATTATTGACCGAAATTGAATTATTAGCCAAACAAGCAGACGTAACTATGATGAACGGAGGTGCTTAATGGTCAGACAAGAAACAGTTGCCATGATTTTGGCTGGCGGCCAGGGGACTCGTTTGGGTGTTTTGACAGAACATGTGGCAAAACCGGCAGTGCCCTTTGGCAGCCGCTATCGAATTATTGACTTTCCACTGAGTAATTGTACTAACTCGGGAATTGAAACAGTAGGAGTGCTCACTCAATATCAGCCACTGGAGCTGAATAGATATATCGGCAATGGTCATTCCTGGGATCTGGACCGCAACAGCGGCGGCACATATATATTGCCGCCTTATCAGAGTATAACCGGCAGTGATTGGTATAAAGGCACCGCCAATGCGATTTATCAGAATATTGCCTTTATTGATCGTTTTAATCCAAAATTTGTACTCATACTGTCTGGTGACCATGTTTATAAGATGGATTACAGCAAAATGATTCGCTATCATCAGGAAACAAAGGCAGATGCCACGATTGCAGTCATTGAAGTGCCCTGGGAAGAGACCCACCGCTTCGGCATTATGAATACCGATGCGGATGAAAATATCATCGAGTTCGATGAGAAACCAAAAGAAGCCAAGAACAATCTTGCCTCAATGGGTACCTATTGTTTTTCCTGGCCGGTCTTAAGAAAATATCTGGTCCAGGATGAACAAGACAAAGAATCTGAGAATGACTTTGGCAGGAATGTTATTCCAGCCATGTTAGAAGACAAACAAAGTCTCAAGGCCTACACCTTTACAGGTTATTGGAAGGATGTCGGAACTATCTATTCACTTTGGGAATCTAATATGGATTTGCTCGATCGTCCTGAAGATATTGACCTGCACGATGACAGTTGGCGTATCTATAGCCGTAATCCCATCCGTCCTTCACATTACATAGGTCCCAATGCAGTTATGGATCGGGTCGCCTTGACGGATGGTGCTGAAATATATGGTTCCGCTATTCATTCCATGATTTCTCACAGTGTCATTATTGAAGAAGGCGCGACCGTGAGGGATTCCTTCCTGATGCCCGGAGTTGTAGTCAAGAAAGGCAGCAGCCTTGATCAATGTATAGTGGGTATGAATACTATCATCGGAGAGAATGTCCAGGTTGGACCAAATGTGGAAGGAACTGATATTTATAAGGATACCAGAATCTGCTCCGACGGAATTACCGTATTCGAACAAAACCTGATAATAAAAGATGGTGCTAAAGTGGCGCCTAACTCTATGGTATATGCGCCAATCACGAGCGAAGGCTTTAATGATGTCGTTATCGGACTTAGCGAAATAGAATTGACTGTGGAGGTGTGACATGATTATTGATGCAATGGGATTAATTCTGGCAGATCATGATCACGTACTTTTAAGTGATCTCACTCAGCCGCGCGCTTTGGCCGCTGTTCCCTTTGCCGGCCGCTACCGCATTATTGATTTTATCCTTTCCAATATGGTCAATTCCGGAATCAAATTTGTCGGGGTCTTGACAGAGTCGAAATACAGATCCTTGATGGATCATATGGGAACGGGATCTTCCTGGGATCTGGACAGAATGACCCAAAGACTCTTTATCTTGCCGCCCTTTTTGAACACCAGCCGCAGAAGAGGAGACCCGACCTCTAATTTGACCGGGCTGCTGGACTATGTTGAGAACGGCAATCAATCCAATGTGATCATTGCTGACAGTAATGTTGTCATGAATGAATCATATCGAGAGATTTATGAGGCCCATGTTGAGTCAGGTGCAGATATCACGGTTCTTTATAATCATGATGGGGATCGCTTCGGTTCACCTGTTATTACTTTGGATTTTGACGACAATGGCTGGATGAATGATTTACTTCTCAATGCTCCCGATATGGCGAAGACAAAAAACTTTCTGGGTCTATCTATCATAGCGCGTGATTTGTTCTTGAATATTTTGGAAATGATGATCGCCAGAGGTCAAGACGACTTCTCCCAGCTTACTCTTTTACGAATGTTTGATGAGCTAAACATTATGGGTTTTGAGCATCAAGGCAGGTCGCTGCGAATCAACTCTATTACTACTTATTACAGCGCCAGTATGAAACTGCTGGAGAGAGAAACTCTTACTGACCTCTTCCGCGAAGACAGACTGATTTTCACCAAAGTTAAAAACGAAGCACCCGCTGAATTCCTAGAAGGCTGTAAAGTGAACAATGTTTTGTCTTCTGACGGCTGCCGCTTTAGGGGGACTGCCGAAAACAGCATATTCTTCCG
>DUPE01000091.1 GCA_012838475.1 Clostridiaceae bacterium | reverse complement strand
CTGCCGCCGTTGAAGAAACTCAATCTGGTGCGTCAGTGGGCAGGACTATACAACATGACCGAAGACGCACAGCCTATCTACGGAAAAGCTGTAGGCGTTGAAGGTTTCTGGCTGGCCTGTGGCTACAGCGGTCACGGCTTCATGCTGGCTCCCGCAACCGGACTTCTCATGGCAGAGATGATCCTGGGAGAACCGCTGACTATCGACATCACTAATATGGATATGGGACGCTTCGCCCGTGGCGAGCTCGTCCTCGAAACTTCGGTAGTCTAATACTTGCACTTGAGCCAGCTACAGATTCTATCTGTAGCTGGCTTTTTTATTTTCATTTACTAAAATTGTCATAGCCAAAACATAGAATCCAGGAGGTTAACATGAAAATTCTAATGACTGCCTTCGATCCGTTTGGCGGAGACGAAGTCAACCCGGCCTTGGAAGCTGTAAAGCATTGCGACGTTTCAGGCCTCGCTGCAGAAGTAATCAAGCTGGAAATCCCTACCGTATTCGGTAAGTCGATCGATAAGGTCGCTGAAGCGATGCGTCGAGAAAAACCGGATGTAGTACTAGCAGTTGGGCAAGCAGGAGGACGCTTTGATCTTACTCCTGAGAGAGTAGCTATTAATGTTGATGATGCCAGAATCCCTGATAATGAAGGCAACCAACCTATTGATCAGCCAATTTTTGCTGATGGCGAACCTGCTTATTTCGCCTCATTACCGGTCAAGGCTATTGTCAAGAGCATTCAAGACATCGGTTTACCTGCATCTGTATCCAACACCGCAGGAACATTTGTGTGCAATCACATAATGTACGGTATTCTCTACACAATTGATAAAGAAATGCCGAATACTCGTGGCGGCTTCATTCATGTGCCCTTTATCCCGGAACAGACCGTAGCACGCCGCGACGCCCCCTCTATGTCAATGAATGACATCAGCAGAGGTTTGAGAGCTGCTCTGGAAGCAATCATTGAGCACGAGAAGGATCTTGAACTGGTTGGCGGTGCGGAGCATTGACTGCCTTTGCAGTCCGGAGCATTAGCTGAATTGGCGGTGCGGAGCATTGACTGCCTTTGCAGTCCGGAGCATTAGCTGAATTGGCGGCACTAAACAATAACTGCCTTTGCAGCACAGGTCATCAACTTACTTGGCGGAGTAAGACGTCAACTGCCCGGAGCATTAGCTGACTTGGCGGACAAAACAATAACTGCCTTTGTAGCACAGAGCATCAACTGACTTGGCGGAGTAAGACGTCAAACGCCCGGAGCATTAGCTGTCGGGCATAGCATAATTCTTTCTGCTGGCGAAGGCGCATAAAACTTAATCCGCCAGCATACGGCTATCAACACGCGTTGCAGGTAGACTATTGATCCGATTCGACCTGTCTCGCACTCCAAAACTCACCTGCCGATTTTCCGTCGGTTAACGGCACAAACTTAGTATTCCTGATAGAGCGATGCCAAATTAGACGGAACAACCAATGAATTTTTCGGTCAAGATTGCAGCATCATTTGCCTTACGCAATCTCAAGTCATCAGAGGAGTTTCTCTATGAAAAAGCACATTTCTCTATCTTCAAATCTCGACTACAATTCTCGGAAGAAGGCCATCGATTTGGCATTGGCTCTTGGCTTCGAGACGATAAATACAGAATTCCCCATTGCCAAAGTGGCTGACCACTCTAATGTCAACCAACTTTGGGATGAGTGGACTAATGTAAGCTATGCCGGTGCAACAGCACCTGAAGGCTACATAAATTCCAGCCAATCGGCTCAGAAAATCCCTCCTTACGACTGGCGTAAGAAGAAAGGTCTGGAATCCTTATTCACCTATGGCCCTCTCTTACCGGACCACAATCTTGATCTTCTGCCGGACGCAATCAACCTCAAAATTGTTTTGTCACCATCAGCGGATATCGAAACAGTAGTTGCCGCCTGTAATTTCGCTTTTAGATTGGGGATGGAAACTACTGCTTACCAAGGATCGATAGTTGCAGAACCGGACTATAAGGGTAATCGCCTTCAATTCACAGAACAGCCGAATTTTGCCGTTCGTTATTTATTAGAAGGCGATTACATCGTAATTGAAGTAGATGGACAGGGAGAGGATCTGATTGAGTCCAGTTCACGTCTTTTAGAGAGCTTTCCACAGCTGGATTATGGCTACTCCTGGTCAGATTTTTTAATGCACCTGACTGACAGTCTGGCGCTGCGAAATGTTGACGGGCAGCTCGCTGCTCTCAACCTCTTGTCCCGGCAGGACGCAACTGATATTCGTGCTTTAATCTCAGAGCAGGATGAAATGCAGATTGAGCAGATAAGAAGCAGCTTCCCGGCTGCGAAAGTAGACAATTACAAGGAAAAAGTGCTTGTTTATGAGAAAGAATATGATATCCCTTGGGAAAATGATGTCTTTCTACAGGAACTGGAAAATAATGTATTGCCATACCTGCAGCCTGATGACCGGGTTGAGATTTATGGCTGCCTCAGCGAGGACATTGAATCACGTCAAAACTTGACTGCAATAGTCAAAAATAGAATTAACGAGATAGGCTCTGCCGGTAAAATTGAGATTAAAAACGCCTTCAAACAGGGGATTTCCTGGATTTTGGAGTTTGTCCTGCCTGAGCTACAAGGTCTTGCTGTCGAAAAAATCAAAATATCCTTTAACTCCTTTTTGCCACCGGGCGAAGACACTTGGACTGACGAGAGCGCCTCAACACCGAAGTATAATATGTCCACAGATGGTGGCGCCGATCATTGGAATGAGCTGCCGATTAGATATCTGCAAGAGCTTTATCCGGTTGACGATCTGATCGAAAAGGAAATCGGGCTCGATCGCGGCAAAATTGAATTCGCTCCTTATGAAGGGGAAGAGGATCTAAGTTATCTGTTCCAAGCCTTTGATGCTGCCGGATCTGAAGTCTTTTCCTCAAAATACAAGACCAGTTTCAGCGAGAGACAATATTTGGATCGCTTCCCTAATCTGGGTAAAGTGCACCCCTCGACTGGATATTTGCTGGCGGTTGTTAATGGTAAAACACTTTATCAAACCGCTATTAAGACTGATGTCGAAAGAATCTGGGATATTTACCAAAGAGAGATTCTGGAAGATTGTCTGGCCTTTGTAGAAAGCAAATATGAAAGCGATATCACTGTGGAGAAACAGCCTTTCTTCTCTCTTTTGGAGCTGGATATAAAGGCCAGTGAACCTAATGAACGGCTTGGCGTAAGAGAAGATTTGCTGTCTTCTCTGGATTCACTGCATGAAGATATCTATTTTGCCGGGACTGATTTCTTTAAGCATCTCGGCATGTCGCTCAATACAGGCGTGTTGGATGCTCCCGGACTGATCTTGCCCAGAATAGAAAAACAGTATGGCAAGCCTTCTCTAAAAGTAAGACTGTATGACCAGCTCGCTATTGAACCATCATTGACCTCGAAAGAAAGAAATTTCGAGACCAAGGCTCGCGACAGTATATCTGCCTTCATCAGTTCGCTATCCGCTCTGGAAAACGGCTGGAGGGTTGACGTAACCGTTGATGGTATCGAGGAGGGGATCCTGGGAAGCCTTGCTGATTTGACTGATAGCCCCCTGCTCGGCTTTAAGTCTCTGCTGCCAGGCGTTCAGGAGCTGGTGTTACATGGTGATGGTGAGTATCCCTTGCCATTGGACGCTCCTCTCGTGACTGGCACAAACAAGAGCAAAGACATCAGAGATATTGACCTTAGCGAGTCCGAACTGATTGGCTATGAGCAGTACTGTCGCATCATGTCAGAGCTTGAGGATGTTCCGGGGCTGGCAATATATCCTATTGCGAAATCATATCTGGGGCGCAGCTTGCATGCTATAGAGTTTGTCGGTGCCAAAGAAGGCTACACCTCCAGAGTGAAGAGATTAACACACCTGCCCTCGCTGTACATCAATGCCAGACATCACGCTAATGAAGTATCCGGAACCAATGCAGCTTTTATTTTAATAAAAGAGCTTCTGACCGATCCTCAATATGCAGATTTGTCTGAAAAGCTCAATTTAGTGTCTGTGCCGATGGAGAATCCCGATGGGGCCGCCATACATTATGATCTGCAAAAGGTTAATCCCTATTGGTCATTCCATGTTGCCCGCTTCAATGCCATTGGAAAGGAGTTCTATTATGACCACTTTGACTCCGACACAATTCATACTGAAGCAAACGGGCTTAGAAAACTGTGGTATCTGAGTCTGCCCGACATTATGATAGACAACCATGGAGTTCCCACCCACGAATGGGTACAGCAGTTCTCCGGCTATGTCTACCCTGCCTTTAAGGGTTTCTGGCTGCCGCGATCGCTTCTCTATGGATATTTCTGGCATGTTACTGATGATGCTTACTCTTCCAATTTCGCTGTCAACAAGAAAATGGAAGACGTCATAGCTGACAGTATCGCCGAGGATGACGAGGTAACAAAATGGAATCTGGAGTGGATGGATCGCTTCGAGAAGTATGCTAAACAGTTCATGCCCAAAATGTTTGCAGCCAATTACTATCGCAATATGGTCAATTACTGGATCCCCTTCGCTTACGATCCCAGCCACCGCTACCCGTCTATCCGTTTCCCCTGGATTGTATCGGTTGCTTATACCAGTGAGGTAGCTGACGAGACAGCGCAAGGCGAATATCTCAACCTTTGCGCTAAATCGTTGGTCAGACATAATCTGGCAACAATCGATATGATGCTCGACTCAAAGCATATATATCGGATTAATAAGGAGGTTTCAAAAGACAATCAAAAAATAAGTTTCATACGCCAGAGGCCAATGCTAGTTTAGCCTACATAATTCATTCGCTCGCGTGCAAATGCTCGCAAAACAGAATAATTAACCGCAAAATTGCTCTTTAAAGGAGACGCTTATGGATTTAATTAAGTTATTGGGAGTTTTGGTGGTAATAGTTGGTTTTGCCATAAAACTCGAACCGATTCTGATAATCATAGTAGCAGCAATCGTAACTGCTATTGTGGGCAACTTGGGTGTCGACGGTTTGCTTGAGACTCTGGGATCCACTTTTGTAGCAAATCGCGGCATGGCTATTTTTATCCTAATCATGTTGGTGACAGGCACACTTGAACGTAACGGCTTGAAAAATGCCGCCTCTGCCTTGATAGGCAAGGTAAAGCGAGCCTCGGCCGGTGCAGTTATCGGTGCATATGGCATTATGCGTGGTATCTTCGCTGCTTTCAACGTCAGCTTCGGTGGCGTGGCGGGCTTCGTACGTCCGATCATAATGCCGATGGCAGTTGGCGCTATTGAAGCTAGCGGCCATGTTCCAAATGAAGATCATGTTGAGACTGTTAAGGGCATGGCCTCCGGCATGGAGAATATTTCATGGTTCTTCTGTCAAGTCTTGTTCGTCGGTGGCGGCGGAGCCCTGCTGGTTCAATCTACTTTAGCCCCCTTAGGCTACGATGTCGATCTGCTTGATTTGGCCGTTGTTGAGATTCCCATCGCGATATTCGCTGTACTTCTGGGTATTACTTACTACTTCTTGAAAGACAGGAAATTGGTCAAGAAGTACTACGGCAGTGATGCGAAGAAGGAGGATTAATTATGTTTTCAATGTCAACTCCATTATTAGCACTATCGTTTTTCACTGATCCGGAAGTCACTACCAGTGCAAAATTCCTCGAGATAATGTTCTTAGCAATGGGCCTCATTGCAATCTACAACGGCATTAAAAATCTCTTGGACAAAACTAATGAAGCACGCATAGGAACAGCAGTTTTCTGGTGCGCATTAGGTATTGTGATGGCCTTTGGACGTTGGATTCCACCTCTGGGCAACGGAATCCTCATCATCATTATGACATTGCCGGCGATTCTAAAGCAGGTCAAAGTCGGCAAAACAGATGCTCCTTCACCTGAGGAAGAAAAGGCCAATTATGACAAGATCGGGATGAAGATCTTTATCCCCTCTCTAACGATTGGACTAAGCGCTATCGCCTTCGCCCTGTTCACAGATCTAGGGGCCTTGGTAGGTATTGGCTTTGGTGTTATTATTTCCATTGTTATCTTGATGATCTACTCCAGAAAGAATACACCCAAAGTATTCCTGGATGATTCTGCAAGATTATTGTCTATCGTGGGTCCCTTAAGTATGCTGCCTATGCTGCTTGCCAGTTTGGGTGCCATTTACACGGCTGCCGGAGTAGGTAATGTAATTGCCGATCTGGTCGGCAAAATAATTCCTGCCGGTAATGTCAACTTAGGGATCATTGTATTCGCCATTGGCATGGTACTGTTCACCATGATCATGGGCAATGCCTTCGCAGCAATTACAGTTATGACTGTAGGCATCGGGCATCCGTTCGTACTTGCTTATGGTGCTAACCCTGTCGTCATCGGCATGGTGGCCCTTACTGCAGGCTACTGCGGAACTTTGATGACTCCGATGGCTGCAAACTTCAACATTGTCCCGGTCGCCATGCTGGAAATGAAAGACCGCTGGGGTGTTATTAAGAATCAGGTTATTCCAGCCTTGATTTTATTGGTATTCCAGATCGTCTACATGATAATATTGAAGTAATCATGCAAGATAAACTCTTAAGAGGCGCAAGTATTGTCGTCCGCGATTGGGTCAGGCTCAAGCCTTGGCAGAGCCTACTCATCGTGACCAGTAATAACTATATGCGCGAGGCGATAGCGATAAAGAACTGTGCCCTGAAGCGAACTGTACGTGTCGACATGTTGATTGTTGATGATGTCGGCAAAGACGTTGGGATCTGCTTCGATAAAAACGAAAATGCTTTCGATGGCTACAGCGCTATCATCGCTGCTACAGAATATTCGCTGGTTACGACTTTGGCTGCAAAAAGAGTGATTGGGCAGGGGAAGAAGTTTCTTTCCCTGCCTCTTTCTACTTCTGACGGTGTCTCAATGCTGGAATATGATTTCATGACAATGGACACTAAGAAGAGTAAATTAATGGCAAATATCATCGTGGATTATTTGGTGGAATGCTCTACACTCCGAGTTGAAACTAAAGCTGGTACACACTTAACCATGAGCAAAAAAGGTCGTAATCCCGGTTTCTACAACGGTGTTTGTAAGGATGGCAAGGGTTTTTCCTCGGCCAGCATTGAACTCTATGTGCCTATCATCGAAGAGGCCACAGAGGGCATAATGATAGTGGATTGTTCTCTGGGTTATCTCGGCAAGTGTCATGAGCCGGTCAAACTGGTCTTACAAAGAGGTAGAATTATCGAGATCGAAGACAACCCCTGCGGCAGAAAGCTCAAAGAGTATATTGAATCCTACGGAGATGAAGGCCTTTTTTATGCTTCAGAGTTTGGCATCGGCCTGAATACGATCTCGAAGTGCAGAGGCCGCTGCTATGTAGAAGACGAGTCAGCCTACGGCACCTTCCATATCGGCTTTGGTCGTAATTTGGCTCTAGGCGGGCAACTTGAAGCCAGAGGACATTATGATCTTATATCTATGGCTCCAAACATCTATGCTGACAACCGTCAGATAATGAGCGACGGCATAATTATTATTCCAGAGCCAGTATTCTACGGCTGATTTAGTTACCGGAATTTATGAACCTTATCCAGAAGCACTGCCCGCGTCTTGCTCCCACAATTCGTTAACAAATCAACACTCAATATGATATATTAATTAACTAAGTGGCTGTTTCTTTACAGCCACTAATAATCAACTCTGAGGAGAAAGGGATGTTATTAATTCGCAGGTCCCACCGCGGTATTCATCCACCGGAGAATAAGAATACCAGCAAAATTGCAATCAGTCGCTTAGACGATTTTGATACACTTTCTATTCCTCTGGATATGCAAATAGGCCCCGGTTGCACCCCCCTTGTAGCTAAAGGCGATACCGTACTTGTCGGTCAAAGAATCGGTGAGCCGATGGGTGGATGGAGTGTGCCAGTACATTCCAGCGTATCCGGTACTGTCGAAAGAGTGAAAAAGGAAATTATGAGTGATGGTGATGTGGTCGAGTATGTCACAATCAAAAACGATCATAAGTATCTTGTATCTCCGGATGTGAAACCACCTCTGATCAATAACAGGGATGACTTTATCAATGCTTTACGTGATTCCGGTTTGGTAGGTCTGGGGGGAGCAGCCTTCCCTACTTTCGTGAAACAGAATCCGCCGCCTGATAAGGAAATTGATCTACTAATTATCAATGCTGCTGAATGTGAGCCATTTATCACTTCAGATCACCGCATTATGCTGGAGCGTGCGGACGAGGTTATTGCCGGTTGCATGGTCACGGCTTCCTGGCTTGGGGTCAAAGAGGTGATCATTGGTATCGAGGATAATAAACCTGATGTCGTTAAGCCTCTCGAAGAGGCAATCAAGGCTTATCACCGAGGTGGAGCGGAAGCTGATATAGAGATCAAAATATCCATGCTGCCAACTCTCTATCCAACCGGGGCAGAAAAGGTGCTGATAAATAAACTTACAGGTCGCGTGGTGCCGATGGAAGGGCTGCCTGCTGATATTGGCGTAATAGTGCAAAACGTGACTACTATCGCCTTCATAGCGAATTATCTTAAAACAGGTCTGCCCTTGATACGGAGAGTGATTACTCTGGACGGAAGTGCCATAGCTCACCCCGGTAATTATGATGTGCCGGTCGGAGCTCACATAGAAGATGTTATCAAAGCCGCGGGAGGCACAATCACAAAGCCAGGAAAAATAATAATGGGCGGTCCCATGATGGGCAAAGCAATTGATGAGCTCACTCGCCCTATTCTTTTGCATAATAATGCTATTTTAGCCTTATCGGAAGAAGATGCTATTCTTCCCAAAGAGATTGCCTGCATCTTGTGTGGTGAATGTGTCAGGGCCTGCCCGATGATTTTGCAGCCCACCAGCCTTGATAAGGCTGCCCGCAGGTTGGATGTTGATACTCTGGAGAAAGAATATGTGCTTAATTGCATCGAGTGCGGTTGCTGCTCTTATGTCTGCCCGTCCAAGCGCTATCTGGTTCAGAACATAATCATAGGCAAAGGGCTAGTTCGAGCTGCTCAGAAGAAAGGAGAGGTCGACTAATGCTTAGAGTATCCGCTTCACCTCATATCCGATCTCCGCGCACAACCCGTGCGATCATGCTGGATGTGATCATCGCTCTTATTCCTGCCATGTTTGCTGCCTTCTTTATCTTTGGTCCCAGGAGCCTGGCAATAATCGCAGTAAGTGTGGCGGCTTCTGTCCTGACCGAAGCCTTGTGCAATCTGGCCATGAAGAGAGATCAATCAATCGGGGACTTGACAGCAGTCGTTACCGGACTGCTTTTGGCCTATGGTCTGCCGGCTTCTTTGCCACTATGGATGGCAGCTTTGGGAGCAATCGTCGCCATAGGAGCTGCCAAAATGCTCTTTGGCGGCCTTGGAGACAATTTTGCCAATCCCGCCATCACAGGCAGGATTTTCCTGGCTGTCTCTTTTGGCAGCAGCATGTCTAATTCGGTAGTCCTGGGACGTGTCGCCAAAACCGGGCTTTCTCCAGATTTAATCGGTCAAGCCACCGCGCTCACAAACGCTGGTGATATGGATTTGGTCAGTCAGGCTACTCCTTTAGCGGTTGCACGCGAAATGGTTGAAGGCGATATCCCCGATTCCCTGACTTTGTTTCTGGGGAACCATGCCGGCATGATTGGCGAAGTATCGGTCCTGGCACTATTGATTGGCGCACTTTGGCTGCTGTTGCGTGGTGTCATCGATTTGTGGATACCTTCAACAATGATTGTTTCCACAGTCTTGCTCTGTTGGGTGGCAGGAGGAGATCCGCTCATGCATCTAATGTCCGGCGGACTGATTATTGGTGCCTTCTTCATGGCAACCGACTATGTTACCTCACCTATAACTGCTAAAGGCAAGATAATCTTCGGTATAGGCTGCGGGCTTTTGACTTTCCTGATGCGTATGTATTCCGGAATGCCGGAAGGTGTATCCTTTGCAATACTAATTATGAATATTCTTACACCCCATATTAATAATTGGACGAAACCGGTCACTATGGGAGGAGAAGCGCATGCCAGCTAAGAATGACGAGAACAAGACTTCACTAATCGACCGCGGTTTCATGCCAGTCGTAATTCTAACTATAATTGCCATGGTCTGTGTAACTGCATTGGCACTTGTCTCCGACATTACCCAGGAAGCAAGGGATCAGCAGGAGCTGGAGGCCAGCTTCGCTGTGCAGCTTGAACTTTTTCCCGAGGCTGCTGAATTTGAGCAAATACCACTTACTGATGTCGCGACCCAATTCCCTAATGTCACTCAAATTGTTCAGGCTCTGGACAGCTCCGGCAACATTATTGGTTTTGTAATCACTGCGGAGGGTAATGGTTATGGCGGTGCATTGCCTGCCACAGTAGGTTTTGCCGAAGACGGTAGTATCGTCGGTATCAGATTTGATGTCTCCGCTGAAACAGCCGGATATGGACAGAACGCTGCCAAGCCTGATTTCTATGAACAATTCACCGCCTTCAATGCTAATCAGACACTTACTACAGACAGCAGTTCATCTGACTCTGTAATTGATGCTCTAACCGGTTCAACCCGTACCACTAACGCAATTGTGGATGCGATTAATGAAGCCTCCGGGGCTTTCCTGCTAATGGACTAAGGAGGAAAAATGGCAAAGAAGAAAAAATCACTCACTTATGAGTTCACCAAGGGAATAGTAAAAGAAAATCCCTTGTTGGTACTATTGCTGGGTACTTGCCCCGCATTGGCTGTAACTACTTCCGCCTGGAATGGTGTAGGAATGGGTTTGGCAACAATTTTTGTTTTAGTTCTGTCAAATCTCGTGATCTCCGCATTGAGAAACGTCATACCGGATCGAGTTAGGATCCCCAGCTACATCACTATAATCGCCAGTCTGGTTACTATATTGCACCTGCTGCTGCAGGCGTATCTGCCTGATTTGAACAAATCATTGGGAATCTTCATCCCGCTGATCACTGTAAACTGCATAATCTTGGGACGTGCTGAGGCTTTCGCCAACAGAAGAACGGTCCTGGAGAGCATTTTCGACGGCTTGGGAATGGGAGTTGGCTTTACTCTGGCACTGTTTATTATTGGTGCCATCAGAGAGATTCTGGGCGCGGGCACATTCTTTGGCTTAGCTCTACCTTTCGTAGGCGGGGATAATATGCTTCAGCCCATCCTGATTTTTTCCCTGCCACCGGGAGGATTTGCAATCTTCGGGCTTTTGATTGCACTTTCTCAGAAGCTCAGTAATAGACTTTATGCTCAAACTCCCGCAACAACATTAGACAGAGAGCATTATCCCGGGAGTGTTCTGGAAGGTTCAGCCTTTGGTGCTGATGGCAGACTAGCCTATCCTGCCGATGATCGCCGGTCAAGCGGATCATCAGTCGGCAGCTCTGCGAGCAAAGACCTTTCTGATGAAAGTGAGGATTAAAAATGGTTGATATTGCTAAAATCCTATTTACGGTAATACTGATAAACAATATAGTTCTCTCTCAATTCCTTGGTGTTTGCTCCTTTTTAGGCCTGACCACCAATCTGAAGAACTCGATGGGTATGAGTCTGGCTGTTATTTTCGTTATGGTTGTTTCTTCGGCGATCACTCATCCCATTTACACGTTCCTGCTGGTGCCTAACAGCTTGGAATACTTACAGACTGTCGTGTTTATTCTAGTAATAGCATCGGCTGTACAAGTGCTGGAGGCTATTATTAAGAAAATCATGCCGCCACTTTATAAGGCAATGGGGATTTACTTACCATTGATCACTACAAACTGTGCCATTTTGGGTATTATGCTCCTGAATATCCAAGAGTCTTACACCTTCTTCCAGGCGATTATTAACGGTTTTGGTGCAGGTATCAGCTATATGCTGGCAATGTTCCTATTCGCAGGGGTACGCCAAAAGATGGCCGAGGCAAAAATCCCCGAGTTCTTCAAGGGAATGCCTTCTGTCTTAGTGGCCGCTGCGATTGTATCGGTTTCGTTTAACGGCTTCAAAGGCGTCATTGAAAATATCTTTAGTTAAGATGGAGTATATATATGAGTAATATGCTACTGGCTGCGACAAACAATATTCTAGTACCCGCCTTGGTTGGAGCTGGGATAGCTCTGGCGCTTGGCGTGATTATTATCGCAGTCTTCAAATTCTTCCCTGTTGAAACGGACGAAAGAGCAGATAAACTGAATCAGATCCTTCCTGGAATAAACTGTGGCGGCTGTGGTTATTCGGGATGTATGGGTTATGCAGAAGCTCTGGTTGAGGGAACTGAGACAAGTACTACACTGTGCACCGCTGGCGGAGCAGATACTGCAGAGGCTGTGGCTGAATTCTTCGGAGTTGCCCCCGGCATTTTTATCCCTACTGTGGCGCATGTATATTGTCAAGGATCAGATCTTTATACCGAAACGCGCTACGAGTATGCAGGTCCGGAAAATTGCGCAGCTGCTACCGGTCTGTTCGCAGGACCAAACAGCTGTACATATGGCTGTCTGGGGATGGGAGATTGCGTTGCTGTCTGCGATTTTGACGCTATTTATATTGAAGAAGGTATTGCCAGGGTCAATCATGAGAACTGCGTTGCTTGTGGAAAATGTGTTGATGCCTGCCCTAAGTTCTTGATTCATATGATCCCCAAACACGAGTCTGCAACGGTAGTAAGCTGCAGCAACCACTGGCCGGGCGCCAAAATACGAAAAGAGTGCAGCATTGGTTGTATCGGCTGTACACTCTGCGTAAAAACTTGTCCTGTCGATGCCATTCACATGGATGATAATCTGGCTATTATTGACCAGAACATTTGCATACACTGTGGAGAATGCGTTAAGGTATGCCCTACCGCCTCCATCACTGAAGGTTTGATTGCCGCTCCGGGATCTCACCAAGATTCTCCGGCAGCTAAGCCAATGAAAAAGAAAGAGCAAAAATCTGCCTCATAAATGCGGCGTTCACTTGCGAATATCTTTTGGATGTGCTAATATTTGCTTTGCGCGTTTATCGAGACAACACTCGAAAAAGCTAGATAAATCCGGACGGGGGTGCGAATATGGCTAAATGTGAAGTATGCGACAAGAGCATGTTTTTTGGCAGAAAAATCCGTATTACGCGTTCTCAGATTTCACGCCGTGCTAAGACCACACAAAAAGCTAACGTTAAGCGGGTGCGTGTAATGGTTGATGGAACACCGAAAACTATGCGTGTCTGCACCAGATGTCTGAGAAGCGGCGAAGTACAACGAGCATAATTTTTGCACAATTTAACTAAAGAGGTTCCTGAGATATATTCAGGAACTTTTTTTGTCCACTTATACAATTCTGAGACTGTTTTGATCGTGCCTCACACTTAAGCTAGTCCTCTCCTACTCCGGGCTCATCTGCATCTACCGCTTGGGCTGGCAAACTTCTGCGAAAAGCTTATCAATATTCTGCTTTGGTTAGTGTCCCCCCGGGTAAACTTAATCTGCCTATCTCATTAAGTTGTGTGTCTCTGGACAAACTTTATTTGCATCTCCAGCTTATGCTAGTGCTCTTCGACGCTAATTCTTCTTACTTCCCTGACTCTCTCTTCCAGTTGTAGACCCTTATTTGTTAAAGAATAAACAGAGATTGTACTCGAGCCGATTTTGCGCATCATGACTCGCTCGTCAGGCATAATGAGAGCAAAATCGATCTCCCTCTCGCCTGCGGAAACGTCATCAAGTACGAGGATATCACCGGTTTTTGCATAGCGCAGATCAATTAAGCCTGTCTCTGAATTATCAGGCAGGCCAATATGATCTCCCAGTTGGGCAATAGCAGCTGATTGAGGCACGACATCTATGCCGCTCATTTTACAGGAAAGATAAAGGACACCGGTCATGTCGATCCCGGAAATTGTTAATCCGTGCGGCACCCAAGTTGCCCGTTCAAATGTCAGGGCAGCGCTGACCAATGCTGATTCAATATCATCCGATACCGGTATATTCTCCTGGCGATCCAGAACAAAGACATCATGCTTGCTTATCCAGCCCTCTACTCCTTGCGGCAGCTTTATTCGTAATACTTGGACATCTTGGTAGTCTGCATAGAGGATACTGCCCAGAGGGGCTTTGGCAATGATGGTCCCGCCTTGTGCATGGCTCATAATATTTTTCTCGGGGGTACGCACTACTATTTTATATAAAGCTTGTTCAGGATCTACTCCGGAAGTATCCGCTGATACGTCAGTCCTGATCACAAAGCCCCTAACACCATATCCGGTACTGACCTCTAGATAGCGTTCATCTGATGAATCCAGCAATTGCAGTTTTTCATTAAAGATAAGCTGCGCAACCCGGTCAGAGCCTCGCGCGGGCCCAGCATACAGCCAACAGCTGTTGGCTGTTACGACAACAGAACTGTTTTCTTCATTGTGAGGAAGCTGTTCTGATTCGATCGGAATCGGCAAGGTTTCTTCATTGTTCCCAAGAAAAACCTTAGGCAGGATCCAGAATATTCCGGCCAAAATCAGCAACGCTATAACTGCAGCAAGAAGCCAAGGGGGGAGCCTACGTTTTTTCTTGCTAATGTAGATTCCTCTCAAATCATCCGAGCTGGGACCATCGGGAGGCGTGATTTGTGATGGACCAGGAAGCTCCTTAGGAACTATCTTGATCTTGCCAGGCTTATTTTCAGTTTTGGCATCATTTATCTTTTTGTCTTTATTCTCGGTCACTTAGTCGCCTCTGAGCAGATAACAGACCGCTGCAGCATATGAGCGCTCATGTGTGATGCTGATGGCAATATCTTGCCCGTTCAACTCGAGATAACGAGTTTTAGCAGCATCATGCAACGCAACATAGGGTGCACCCTTGTCATCCTTCAATATCTCTATATCTGTAAATTTTATGCCGTCAGTCATCAATCCTGTACCCAATGCTTTAGCCGTCGCTTCTTTGGCAGCAAAATAGCCGGCATAAGACTCCGCCTTCTTCGCACAAGTTACTATCTCTTTGGGAGTGTATACCCGTGCAAGAAATCTCTCACCGTGCTTGGTCAACACTCGTTCGATTCTGCTGATCTCCAGCAAGTCTAATCCGCAACTAATCTTCATTAATACCTCAGCGATCCGGTGACGCAGGTTCACGGGCGGCAAATGGTTCATCGATTCTGCTGATCTCCAGCAAGTCTAATCCGCAACTTATCTTCATTAATACCTCAGCGATCCGGCGGTGGAGGTCCACGGTCGACGGAATAGTCCATGCCCAGTATTATAAACTATCTTGTCTCTGATTTTCAGCACTGGTCAGCTCGATCCGGCTGTATGGGTTCAGGAAAAGCATAAAAGTTCATAGCAAGTATCAAAAACTATCCTGTATCAGGCTTAAGCCTTAGTCAACTAATCCTATACTATCCTGTGTCAGGCTTAGGCCTTAGTCAACTAATCCTATACTATCCTGTGTCAAGCTTAGGCCTTAGTCAACTAATCCTATACTATCCTGTGTCAGGCTTAG
>DUPE01000057.1 GCA_012838475.1 Clostridiaceae bacterium | reverse complement strand
TATGCAACAGTTGCTTCTGACTGCCACTACGGGAAGTGCTGGCATTGCTGCCCTCTCAACCCTGGCAGATAAGGAAGGCTTTGCCGTTATGGCGTTTTTTGCCAGCACAGGAGAGCCACTCGGGGCAGAGCATCATTTCAAACCGGAATGTGGCGCAAATTGCTTTGCTTCTTACTCCACGGCTTCATTTGAAGAATTGTCTCAAGAAATCAGACAATGCCTGGCAGACGATGAATTGGCACAAAAGCTTAAAGATCATAATGTAATTTTGTCTACAGCCAACTCGTTGAACTGGGTACGGATTGTTCCTTCGATTGCCTATTATTGTTGGGCCGCCTCCTGTCTTTTTGCTCAGAGGCGACTGCAATGGGGTGAGGGAGGTTTGGCGCTGGTCGTTCCCAGCGGAAATGGCAGTGAGTTGGTTGCGGCGATTTACGCGCGTGAAATGGGCATCCCCATAGAGAAGATCATCGTAACTACGAACCGCAACAGAGGCCTTGCCGACCTTATCCGTGAAGGGAGCTACAACAGACGAAGAAAACTCTGGCACACTGATTTGCCGGCTCTGGATGTAGACCTGCCTATGAATGTTGAGCGTGTACTATATGAAGTGCTGGGCAGAGACGCGGTTCAGACTTCGATTTACCTCAATGATTTGATTAATGAAGGCTTTATTCGTTTGAGCAAAAAAGATACTGCCGCCATGCAGTCCTATTTAGATGCTATGAGCATTGATGACAGGCGGATAGCGTCTATTATTCTTTCTATTTATGACCGCACGGATTATGCACTCGATCCACATACAGCCGGATTTATCTCAGCCTACGAGACATGGAAAGAACGGCAGCGCAGTGATTTACCGGCCGTTGTCCTTAATACTGACAGTCCTTACCGCTTTACCAGGACGATGAGTGAGGCTCTCCTGGGCCGCGGGTATGTGCGCGGGCGCAGTAACAGCGTTCTTGTCGCAGAGTTGGAGCAGGAGATAGGTCTGGCTGTGCCGAAGATTTTTACTGATATTGATGACGGTGCGGTAACAGTATTGCCCACAGTTAATAAGGACGAAATCGCGCAGAATATTCTGGAACAGCTGGGAATTGCATGAAAAATTGTGATCTGGCGCTGGAGCTTGTTATTTAGAATTAATGGCAAAATAATTATGTTTCATTATCTGACAGCAAAGGCTGCGACTGAGTATCTAATGCAAGTTCGATCATCATATCTACTACAGTCTCCATCGAAAGACCTGCAACCTTCATCATCAGGGGGTAGCGGCTGTGTTTGGTGAAACCCGGAATAGTATTGGCTTCATTGAAGATGATCTTGCCCTCGGGACTTAAGAAAAAGTCAATCCGTGCGAAACAGCTGCAGTCAAGAAGCCTATAGATTTTCTTTGCGCTGTCTTTAATCTCAGTCGCTTTGTCAGCACTAATTCTGGCGGGAGCATGGATAGTAGTTTTCTGTGGCGTGTATTTCTCGGCATAATCGAAAAAACCGTTTGACAGCTCAACCTCATCAATCTCACCGACAATAAGTTCGCTGGTCCCCAAGACTGCGCATGCAACCTCTATACCGGTGATATTTTCTTCAATAATCACTCGATCATCATATTGAAATGCAAATTCTACCGCAGATATTAAGTCAGACGAAGACAGTACCCGTGATGCGCCAAAGGAGGAACCTGCTTTAACAGGCTTTACAAAAACCGGATAGCCTATGTCAGTCGCTCGCTGAAGGAGGTCATCCGTTTTGTAATCGCGTCCGACTGTTGTGAAGTTTGGCACAGAAATTCCACCCGCCAAAACCAGCTTATGTGCACGTTCCTTGTCCATGCAAAGGGCGGAAGATAATACACTGCTGCCAACGAGAGGAATTCCCGCCAGTTCCGCTAGCCCCTGTATTGTGCCGTCTTCTCCATATTTCCCGTGCAAAACAGGAAAGATTAAATCGATTGACTCTCTGCTGACACGATTATCTGTAATAAGCAGGAGTGAAAGCGCTAAGCGATTAGGAGAGATCACAGCCGGGACACAGTCATAATCATTACACCAGGTATCACTTTTTATCTTGCCAATATCTCCGCTGAAGCGGAACCATTCTCCCTTTCGGCTGATTCCGATTAAAACAGGCTGATGTCTTTCTTTGTCGAGGCTGCTTATTATTGTATAAGCCGATTGAAGCGAGACCTCGTATTCCGGAGAGGACCCACCAAATACTATAGCGACTTTAATCTTCTTCATGGTATTCTAATATAACCTTATGCTTATCTGATGACAATGCAAATTACCATGGTTTTGCTTGGGGAAGATCGTGATTGATCATTTATACGCAGGTAATACTTCGTTTCATCTATTTTTATTTTAAGATACATATTGTTGTTTAGTTGGGCATGATGAACAGATGAGGGCAGCTTTCCGCAAACCGGACTATCCAGAAAGTCAAAAAGTAATGAATTGTAATCTTTGATGTTGACTTTGTTATTGATTAAATATACAATCTCGAAAATAGTAATTAAAAGGGAGCAAGAATGACTGTGCAAATCATCCGCATGAATCTAGCCGAAACCACGACCAAAGCTATGATGATGCCCAGCCATGCCATCGCTTCCTTCTTCATTTTGTAAAAGGCGGAGTAATCCGGCATGTGAGAGGGAAGCGAGTGCTTCCCTTTTTTGTTGGCAAGGTTTATACGTATTTCGTTGGCAGGGACAGTTAAGACCAATCGCAAGCTAATATATTAGAACTTGAAGATTATATATAAGTCAGACGACAGATGATTGACGAGAATAAGGAGAGAAGATGCTGGAATTAAGGAAAATAAATAAAACCTTTAAGACTCCGGAAGGGTCCATT
>DUPE01000201.1 GCA_012838475.1 Clostridiaceae bacterium | reverse complement strand
TTATGGATAAACTTAAGCACCTTCTCAAATAAAAGAGATTTTGAAAAGAAAAGGTCTAAATCAGACTCAACAATAACAGGTTCGGGAGATTCAGCATTAAATCGCAATACTTCTTTTCCTGAATTGACGTAGTGTCAAGAATCTTGTGTAAAGTCCAACCCGTTGCATTTTAGTGTTAGTTAGTCAGCTGACCAAATCCTTTGTGAATCCTAGCAGAGAACTTACGATTATACTCGAGGCATACAGTGCAAAGAAACCGATCCAACGAGGCCTCATTTGGGAATTGCTCTTTTCGCTTGGTCAACCGTTTGAGTTGCTTATTAAAGCCTTCCAATAGGTTTGTTGTGTAAATGCTCCGTCGGATGGCAGAATCGAACTCATAGAAGCTAAACAGGCTTAAATCATCAATGGAGAGCTTCTCTCGCAGCTTGGGATATCGTTTGCTGTATTGATCTAAAAAAGCCGTCAATGCCTCTTTCGCCCCCTCTGCATCGTCTGCCTGATAGACCTGTTTCAAGGCATCTAAGATCTCTTTACGATCACTTACCCTCACGCATCGAGCAACGGTTCGAGCGATATGCACCCAGCAGGATTGATGTCGTGCCTTTGGAAAAACCGATAAACAGGCGTCCCGGATGCCGGTTAATCCATCACTGACAAATAGGTCAACACGTTCCAACCCGCGCTCTTTCAAGCTTTGACACATCTCCTGATAATTGTTAGAGGATTCCGAAGGAAAGATGGCATAGTCCAAGACTTCTTTGTGACCCTCCGGGGTAATCCCGACGATGATATGAACCGCTTCCTTGGCCACACTGTCTCGCCTGACATTCAACCAGGTGGCATCCATTAAGAGGACGGTGTAATGGGCCTGGACAGGGCGAGAATGAAAGGCTCGGACTTGTTCGTCCATGGCCTGGCTCATGTTACTGATGGTTTGGGGGCTGTAATGAGCACCGTACATGCGCTCGATGATCTCAGCGATTTCTCGCGTTGTCATCCCTTGTTGATAGAGCTTGATGACCATCGACTCCAGTTCATCGGTGGAGCGCTGATACGGTGCAATCGTCACCGGAGAGAACTCTCCGTTACGATCTCTTGGCATGACAACCGTAATCGTCCCAAAACGAGTATTCAATTGCCTTTCGTATTGGCCGTTCCTTGAATTACCGGTTCCATAACCCACGAATTCATACTTCTCGTAAGTGAGCAGAGCGGTCATTTCATGCTGTAATAGCTCGTTGACAGCTTTTTCGATTTCGACGCGAATAATTTCATCGATGGATTCTCCTTGATAGAGTAATTCCATCAAACTCGTGGTAAAATGACTCATGAGAGGGCACCTTCTCCTTGTTTTGTTTTGTTTTCTCACTAAACATTGTAACAAGGTTGGCGTCCTCTTTGTTATAGGGACCGTTGATTCACTTTACACAAGATATTTTAAGCTATCATCCAAGACTTAATATAGTATATACTTTAGATATGAAACTGATTAATAAGGATTTAATTGAGACTATATCTTCTGAAGTTATTGGCTATTAGTGTTGATATGTTCCCGCATACGAAAACCCTCAGTG
>DUPE01000146.1 GCA_012838475.1 Clostridiaceae bacterium | reverse complement strand
CTCAGAGGCATCGGTATTGGCAAAATCACTGTCTGCTATCCGCTGCCCGGTTGAAATTTGTTCACTCTCCTGAGCGTTAGGAGGTAGCTCCCCTCTATACATAGGATAATCAATATCCTTATCCGGGTAATCGTCTGAATGCGAGCGTAAATTGCCTGAAGGCAGCTGATATTTTACCAGATTATCTGCCTCTGAACCCGTCTCCAGATAGTCAAGCCCGTCACCATCGTGAGAACCACCTCTGTTCAGATAGTCAATATCACCGAGTTCATCATAGAGATTTGGCTCCAGATTTATGATATTTCTATTTTGAATCCTTGTTTTGATGTTGCTGCCGACTCTTGTCTGAGTGTCCTTCAGAACCTGTGCAGATTTACGCACATAGGCGGAATAGGAGACATTAAAGATCAACACAGCCAGGGCAAGCATCATAGCTACCATGATGATAATCGCACCGGTATGACCGGCAATAGCGCTCAGGCCCAAACTGATAAGCCCGCCAATGAGGCCCCCGCTCCAGATACCTGCTTCGGCAATGCTTCCGATAGCAGTGCCATGACGCCACAATGCACCAATCAGCCGGAATGCGGTGAGCTCTCCTTCAGGGGGAGACAGCGATTCCAGCGATACTCCTGACAACAGGTTGATAATTCCGGCGACCATCAGCAAAATCAGCCCGACACTTATCAAGCGTAAACGGGTCATGCGCGGTTCATCTTCCAGAAAATACTCCACTGCCAGATAAATCAGAAAAGCCGGAATAATATAAGCCGCAGTTCCCATAATGCCCAAACCAATATTTCTGGCGAAGGCGCCTATGGGCCCGGTCCAGCGCTGCGGCGCGTAAAAAGCCAAAGAAAGCAGCAGCGCTGCCGCCGCAAAAAACACGCCATAAATCTCTTTACGAACAGTGCTCTTATTTTCGTCTGCAGCCTGAATCATCACGTCTTCTCACTTAAGTTAATTTGGCGGCAAGCAAAACCCCTATACAGGTCTTTGCATCCATGATACTTCCGTCTAATACCATTTTCATTGCTTCATGCAAGTGCAGCTTGACGAGAGAAACATACTCTCCATCAACTCTGTCCTTCTCACCTCTGGTAAGGTCTTCAGCCAAATATATGCTGATTAATTCATCAGTGTAGCCCGGTGACGGAATAACGGTGGTCAGCTCACGCCAATTCTCTGCCTCGATACCCGCTTCTTCATAGAGCTCCCGCTTGGCACAGCTAAGAGGGTCTTCATCGTTGTCAAGTTTGCCGGCTGGTAGTTCCAAAGTAATACGGTTAATGGCCAAGCGAAACTGCCGCACCAGATATATATATTGATTGCTATCCATTGCCACCACACAGGCACCGCCCGGGTGACGCACAAGTTCACGACGGGAATGCCTGCCGTCAGATAATAAGACTTTATCCACTTCCACCGAGAAGATTCGGCCGACAAACTTGATATCTGTCTCAATAAGATTCTCCTTGAGTGTCAGATCAGGATCCAGAGGAACAGTATCCTCGATAGCCTCACCCGGGGAGTAAAAATAATCTGCTTGCTTCCATGCCGCATCCTCGTTTTGCCCCTCGGGAAAACTCTTACTCTCTTCCTTTTGCCCCTCCGGAAAATCCTTATCCTCTTCCTTTTTCTTTTGTATCTCAGAAAAATTCTTACCCTGTTCATTAGCGAGATAAACTTCCGGGTCCTCCTGGTGTTTTCCACTTTGGCTCTGAGAGTAATCCTCCCCATAACCGAAATCACCATCCATCTGAGCAGCCAGCTCAATCGAGCCAAACTGGTCAGCCTGATCAGAGGTGTTCACCCGGGCAGGTTTGAGATTAAATTGTTTATCTTTTTCACCTTCCATTGATTACTGTCTCCTCTTTATCTCTTCAACTGCCATCTTATCACATCGGATGTTGTCCTTATCGTCCGCATGCCCCTTTACTTTGACCCACTCAATGTCATGCCGTTCATTCTCTTTCAACAGAGCTTTCCACAGATCCGAATTGATAACATCATTGCCGGCAGCGTTCTTCCAGCCATTTTTTACCCAATTGTCCAGCCATTTATGTTTGAAGGCGTTAATCAGGTATGCGCTATCGCTGTGTAGAACAACATGGCAAGGCTGATTAAGCTGACGTAAAGCCATCAGGGCGGCGGTCATCTCCATTCTGTTATTGGTAGTGTCGGGATCGTAGCCGCTAATCGCCTTCTCATAATCACCATATCTGAGAATCGCAGCCCAGCCTCCGGGACCGGGGTTGCCCGAACACGCGCCGTCTGTATATATCTCCACTGTGTGTTTTTTCATTTTCTGATTTTTAGTCATCACTTCCTGCCTTAATGCATCGTACCGTCTCACTTAATGCTCAGCATCGTCCCATTAAATTAAAGAAGATCAGATCGGTCCTTCACAAAATATCCTGTACCGTCTGATCTGATTAAAGAAGGTTTGTTCTATTCATCGCCATCGGGTTACACCTTAATAGTGTATTTTATCAAATAGAGCACAATCTAAACAGCTAAAAAGTTGAGAGAAAAGAGATTAATATCTTACGGTCTTAAGTATACAGCCTAACATGATGTATTGCCCCAAGCCAGCCGTAGCAGATAAATACTCCCGCAGTATGGAGTAAACACTTGTTTCCCTCTGAACCGCTTGTATTTCTATAAAAATCTAAGGCAAGTTAGTGTAAAGTTTTATTAGGTTTTAGAAAAAGAAAAAAGAGAGAGATTGTCAACCTATGCTAAATTGGTTTTGAACCAAAAAACTAAGAAAGCGCAGGTGAAATCTCTCATGAAAATTGTACAACAAATACTGGAAGAAATGTTAAAAAAGTTGGCAGTAGCATATATAGTGGCAATCTTTATAATTTTGAGGTAAAATATCTTTTCATTAAAAATATTATACGTTACCACATATAAAATTTGAGTATTTAGATACTTAGAACAATATTAACTATAAGCTGTGTGCAATAATATTGGGGAAGGCTTTAGCGTGCAAAAAGTATCTAAGCTAAAAACCCTCTTGGCTGTAGTAACGATACTGCTGCCTTTATTATGCGTGAGCAGTCAAATTACCTTAGCCAAAGCAGACACTAATAATATTCTCGTAATACATCAATACTCATCAGAGAACCAATGTCAAAATTTATTCGATCAAGGTTTACGTGAGAGACTGGTCCAGGATGAGAAACATGTCTATAAATTCTCTTTTGAATATCTTGAGATGGACAGATATCCGGAAGACGACAATTATGTAATCCATACTGCTAATTATTTTAGACACAAGAAAGAGCATTCAAACTGGATCCCTGATGTTATTGTCACCTCCGGAGGTGTATCCGACTGGCTCCTGCCGTACAAAGAGGAGCTTTTTGGTGACATTCCCATTGTAGCTACTGCCCCTTCCTACAATAGAAGCTCCAGTGATCAAATCGATAGCTTTACTGAGCATTATCTATTGGCAGGACAGGACAACTTCTCGAAGAATTACAGTTTGATACTGGATATCTTGCCCGACACCAAAAAAATCTATGTTGTTGTCGGTAATTCAGCAGAGGAAAAGAGCTTGCTGGATTTGGCCCGCGCAGAGGCAGACCAATTCCGTGATAAAGCAGACATTGTTTTTACTAATCAAATGTCGTATGCAGAGATGATTTCCACTATGAAGACCGCAGAGAGCGATTCTGTTATATTGTTCTCACGCTGGCTAAAGGATATCGAAGGCAATTCATTCGTCCCGGCAGAGGTTTTATCTGCAATAACGGATGGAGCTGAGGTTCCGGTTTTCGGAACACAGCATCAATATCTCGGCCTGGGAATTATTGGCGGCTATCTATACGATATATCTTTGCTGGGAAAAGACGCCGCAATATTGGTCATGCAAGTTTTAAACCGTTCAAGAACATCTGATTTCTCAAACTTAGACCGCTATAATCGTTATATTTTCGATAACCGTGCTTTGGTGAACTGGGATATTGATTTAGAACTGTTGCCCAAGTCTGGCACTATTGAATTTGTAGAAGACGACTTCT
>DUPE01000056.1 GCA_012838475.1 Clostridiaceae bacterium | reverse complement strand
TTTCCTGGCTGATGTAGTGCTCAATCCGACAGGTATCCTGGAATTTGATTAGTTGAGCCTAATAAGAATAGTCTGATTATTTTGATTCAAACTCTGATTTGGATTTTGACTCACACTTCGAATAATAACTTCAATTACAATGAGATAAAATGACCACCGATAATCATCTCTCACAAAAATGACCGGTTTTTTTGATCGCGTCCTTAAACAGGGGTTTTGGTCGGAGAGGAAACGGACCAAATGAAGAGTAGACTATTCGAGTTTATTAGCATTGCTCTGGAGATCTTGGGAGCATGGCTGTTGCTAATTGCTTACACCTGGATCGGAGGACCTTATAAGGGTTTAATTATTAGCATCCTTGGTTTTCTCCTGGTCCTATATTTGATTGATAAGCAAAATTTGTTTAAATTGTTTTTGCGCTTTGACCCGCGTGAATTTCAATTATTCCTCCCGATTGGTATTGAGTTTATGATCTCCTTGATAGTAGTATATGCTTTTGTACTTATCGAGCACAATAGCGTAGTAATAAATCCGGGTGATTTGGGATTATTTTTTCAATATCTTTCACAAGAGGCATTGTTGATAATCAGGGAAGAACTGGCAACATCATTTTGTTGGTTTCTTATTGCTTTCAAAATTCTCAATTTATTCAACAAATCAGAAATAAATCCAAAACAAATTAAGCTTATGACGATTCTCTTTGCATTAATTTTTGCCTTATTTCATATACCAAACCTTAGTGGGATTATGAGTATAAATTCAGGGAATGTCAGGCTTTGGGTGTTTCTTTTTGGAATCGCTTACAGTGGTTTTTGTCTTGGCTTGTATCTGAAGACTTTGTTCATCAAGACCTTCAGTCTGCCATTGGTTGTGATAGCGCATTTCTTGATAAACTTGCCAAGGCACTTTAATGACTTATATAGATTTCAGCTTTTTAGTCCTGAGCTTTCTGTAATATTTTTATTTTTTCTAACACCGAGTATCTATCTCATCTACACAATTACATGCTTGTTCAAACAAGTAGAAAATCCAAGATTAAAAATATTAATAATGGGAATTAAGCAAGTTGGTATCCCAAAATAACAGCACAAGATTGTCTTCGTCGTTTACAAATCAAAATGCCGAATTTTTCAATTAAAAATTGTGAGCTTTGACGAGAGCAGTTTTCTTCATTAACTTTTGTTGCTGCAATCCCCCTCAGATTTTGGATCAGCGTCTTTTCTTACTTTTTTGCAATATTTGTAATAAGCTACCAGAGCCTCGAAAGTTTCCTGGCTGATGTAGTGCTCAATCCGGCAGGCGTCCTGAAAAGCGGTATCCTCATTTACGCCCATCCAAACAAAAAACTCCGCCAGGCTATTATAGCGATCGTAGGTTTCCTGAGCGATTTTCTGACCTTTGGGAGTCAGGTGAATGTGTTTTTTCTGGTCAATTTCTATTAGCCCCTGCTGTGAAAGGCGTTTCATTTGTTGACTGACTGTAGGGCGTGAGAATTGCATTTGCCGGGCTATGTCAATTGCGCGCACATTTCCTGATTTTTTTTCAAGCATCAGGATTGTTTTCAGATACATTTCAGCTGATTCTTGCAGATTCATCAAAGCATTCCTTTCACGGTCCTCCCATTAGTCAAAGCATTCTTATTTTAACACGACTTTGCTTGACAAAATAGAAAAAGGGGACTACTATAAATCCGATGTTAGGCAAGACTAACAAATGTTTGGTAATGAACAAAAGATCAATTTGAATACAGAAAGAAATCTCATTACCTGATATTGAGCAAATTGCCTGAATTTGAGGATTGAAAAGGCGCGTAGATGAGAACGTTAAGAGACGTCAGAGTAGGTGAAAAAGTAAGAGTAGTAAAAGTTCACGGGCATGGATGCATGCGCCGACGTCTGATGGATATGGGTATCACAAAAAACGTTGAAATTTATGTGCGAAAAGTTGCGCCTTTGGGAGATCCTATAGAAGTCAACCTGCGTGGTTACGAACTTAGCCTGCGGAAGGATGACGCTGATATCATCAATGTCATTTGATTTTGAAATCAGCCCTAATAAAAAAATCCAATGAGCATTAAAATTGCAGTAGCTGGCAACCCAAATTCGGGGAAAACAACCTTATTTAACGCTTTAACAGGTTCTAACCAGTATGTCGGAAATTGGCCAGGGGTAACGGTCGAGAAAAAAGAAGGCAAACTGATCAAGAATCCAGGCGTTATCCTGGTGGATCTGCCGGGCATATATTCACTTTCAACCAATTCAATTGAAGAAACGATAGCCAGAGATTTTCTGCTTGAAGCAAACCCGGATGCAATCATTAACATTGTAGATGGCACCAGTTTGGAGCGTAATCTCTATCTGACAACCCAATTGGCCGAACTTGGCATACCAATGGTTTTGGCAATCAACATGATGGATGTTGTTGAGAAAAGTGGTGGAAAAATCGACAGCGCCGCCATCGGCTCAGCCTTTGGAATGCCGGTTGTTGAAATTTCTGCCTTGAAGGAAACTCAGATTGATCAGCTCATAAAACTCACTGTGGAAGTTGCCAATAAAAAAGGACACATGGCACCTTTGCATCGTTTCAGCGGTGGGGTGGAGCATACTTTGGGGCATATTGAAGAATTGGTCTTGCATGATCAACCCGAACACAAACAACGCTGGTATGCGGTCAAACTTTTTGAACGGAATGAGCTGACAATTGAAGAACTGAAACTTTCCCAGGAGCTGCTGGATCATATTGAAAAAGATATCCAACAGTGTGAACAGGAATTTGATGATGACTCCGATAGTATCATTGCTGCTGAAAGATACGATTTTATCGCTGAAGTCCTGGAAAAAGCTTATAAGCGCAGACTTACAGGCGATTTTGCTCCCTCTGACCGAATTGACCAGGTAGTGACAAACCGCTGGTTGGCACTGCCAATTTTTGCCCTGATCATGTTTACTGTTTATTACATTTCCATCAGCAGCGTTGGGGATCTGATGACAACCTGGACAAACGACGTCTTGTTTGGCGAGATCATTTTGCCAACGACCAGTCGCTGGCTTGCGACCTGGGGTGTGGCTGAGTGGCTGCAGGGTTTGCTTGTGAATGGGATTCTTGGAGGCGTAGGAGCGGTGCTTGGTTTCCTGCCGCAGTTGACAGTTTTGTTCTTATTCCTCTCCCTGCTGGAATTCAGCGGCTACATGGCTCGGGTAGCCTTTATTATGGATCGACTGTTTCGCAGGTTTGGGTTATCAGGCAAGAGCTTTATTCCAATGCTAATTGGCAGCGGCTGCAGCGTTCCGGCAATTATGGCAGCACGTACAATTGAAGACGAACAAGATCGGCGAATGACCGTTATCACCACCTCTTTTATTCCATGCAGTGCCAAATTACCTGTAATCGCCATGATTGCCGGGGCATTTTTTGGGGGAAAAGGGTGGGTTTCTTTTGGGGCTTATTTTTTAGGTATTGCGGCGGTAGTCATCACTGGCATTCTCCTAAAAAAGACACCTTATTTTTCCAAAGGGGCAGCACCTTTTGTAATGGAGTTGCCAGCTTACCGTTTGCCTTCCTTAAAGTGTGTTTTGATCACAACCTGGGATCGGGTTTCTTCTTATGTAAAAAAGGCAACAACCATAATTCTGTTGGCTTCGATCGTAATCTGGTTTAGCACTTATTTTGGTTGGGTGAATGGCCAGTTTCAAATGCTGGATACTATGCAAATCGACCACAGCATTTTGGCGAGACTTGGAAACTCGATTGCCTGGATCTTTGCTCCCCTTGGTTGGGGAGAATGGAAGCCAGTTGTTGCTGCTTTGACAGGTTTGGTTGCGAAAGAGACCGTTGTCAGCACCTTTGGCATATTTTATGGGTTTGCTGAAGTAGCTGAAAGCGGGCAGGAAATCTGGACGAATTTACGGGCGGCGTTCACCCCACTATCATCAGCATCCTTCTTGATTTTTATCCTGCTATCCGCGCCGTGTTTTGCGGCTATTGGCGCGATAAAACGAGAGATGAATAGCGCTAAGTGGACAATCTTCGCTGTGAGCTACATGACTGGTCTTGGATATCTGCTTGCCCTGATCGTTTATCAAGTGGGGGGTTGGCTCACAAGTGGCGTTTTCACTTTGTGGACTGCCATAGCCCTGAGTTTGACAGCGATTCTCTTTTTCTTGCTCTTGAGACCTCAGGCAGGAAGGAAAGTAAGCTTGCAAAACTCAAAGGCAGAGGTTCAGGGCTGAGATGGAAGCAACTATCATCATCAGTATTATTTTGGCTCTGATAGTAGGCTTAATCATCTATCGCATGGTACGCAATTCCAAATCCGGGAAAGGACAATGTGTGGGTTGTGCCTATTCCGATACCTGTGCCGCGGCAAAGTATCTCAAAAAAAGGCCGGATAAAAATTGCCCGGACCCTTTTTGAAGCAGTACAAAAAATCTAAGCAGGATAAAACCAGACTCTGAACCATAAACCCTCGAAAAATTGAGGTTTTGTAGTAGAATAGCTGAGCGTTTCAACAGGCTACGAATTATTGCCAAAAAAGACGAAAAGGTCCTTGCAAATTAGCAGGGGCTATGATATATTTGATAGGCTACCCAGTGGGTAGTTATTTGTGTGACAATTTAAGAATGCGTCCTGCGTGGGCAGAGGGCTTCACAGGGACCATTAACTGAATTGTGCGGAGATGATGCAACTTGCCCAGGTTGACAGTCTCGCAAGAATACTTAAACAGGAGAATAGAATGTTAAAAGGGCTGATAGGAAAAAAGATCGGTATGACCCAGATCTTCGATGGAGACGGCCGCGCCGTCCCAGTGACATTAATCGAAGCTGGGCCATGTTTTGTTTCCCAAATCAAAACCATTACTGAAGATGGCTACAACGCTGTCCAGCTGGCTTTTGATGAAGTGAAACCTAAAAAACTCAGCAAGGCTGAGCTTGGTCATCTTAAGACCAATAATCTTCCCCCGGTGCGCACTCTGCGTGAGTTCCGCACCAATAAATTAGACGGCATTAATGCCGGAGACGAAGTAAACGCTTCTGTGTTTGAAGTCGGCGAACTTGTTGACGTAATCGGCACATCAAAAGGTAAAGGTTTTGCCGGCGCGATGAAGCGTTGGGGCTTTAGCGGTGGACCGATCACTCATGGTCAGTCAGACCGACAGCGTTCCCCCGGTTCTTCCGGTTCTGGCACGACCCCAGGTCGTGTATTCAAAGGCAAACGCCGCCCGGGACGTATGGGCAATGTCCGGGTGACCTCATCCCACATCCGTGTTGCTTTGGTTGATCCCGAGCGCAACCTGATTGCTGTTCAGGGCTCTGTCCCTGGCGCAAAAGGTGGCACTGTGATGATCAAGGCTGCCCGCAAGCAGTAAGCGCTTGTGTTGAATGGAGAATGTGAACATGAAAGTCGATGTATATAACTTAAAAGGTGAAAAGACCGATAGCATTGAACTGCCCGAAGATATCTTCGCTGCAGCCATCAATGTAGATCTGATGCACCAGGCGTATCAACGCCAAATGGCAAATGCCCGATTGGGTACCCACAACACCAAGCGCCGAGGCGAAGTCCGGGGCGGTGGTGCTAAACCCTGGAGACAGAAAGGTACTGGCCGCGCCCGCCGTGGAAGTATGAATTCTGCCCAATCAGTTGGTGGTGGTCGTATCCACACACCCAAGCCACGGAGTTATTTCCAGGATATGCCCAAGAAGATGCGCCGCGCTGCTTTGCGCTCAGCCCTGACCGTAATTGCTAATGACCAGAAGATTGTCATGGTTGATAGCTTCGAGATGAAAAATAGCAAGACCTCTGAACTCTCCAAAGCTCTCAAAGCCCTGGCTGGCGATAAGC
>DUPE01000168.1 GCA_012838475.1 Clostridiaceae bacterium | reverse complement strand
TTTGACGGAACTTCTAAGAAGGATATTCAGGAGAGCAGCCTGGAAAGATATACAGATAGCGGAGCTTACATTAAGACTCTCGAAGAATTTGATTTTGTTTCGCGTGGCAAAACCACCAAGATGCTGCGCATTGAATATAACGCCTACATACATAACGGCACTCCCGACGATTATCATTGGTTTGGTACAGATAACGTTGGGCGGGATTTGTTTTCGCGCGTGTGGATGGGAACACGCATATCTTTGATTTTAGCTTTTACAGTAGTTGTTATTAACCTTGCAATAGGGTTAATAATCGGGTCAATGGCGGGGTATTACGGTGGTTGGGTTGATTTCTTCTTACAACGTTTGATGGAGATCTTAAACTATATTCCCCAAATGCCTTTGGCTATCTTGATAATCATGTTCTTTGGTGCCGGATTAAGGGCCCTGATGCTCTGCTTCGTATTAACAGGCTGGATCAGTATGGCTGCCTCAGTCAGGATTCAGTTCTATCGCTATAAGAATCAGGAATACGTTTTGGCATCGAGAACAATGGGCGCTCGTGACCCTCGCATTATGTTCAAACACATCCTTCCTAATGCTATTGGAACTCTTATAACGGTTAGTGCGTTGACCATTCCTTCGGTCATTTTCCAGGAAGCGGGGCTTTCGTACTTAGGTTTGGGTATACAGGCACCGGAGCCATCTGTTGGGACGCTTCTGTCTGAAGGGCAAAGAGCTCTGCTGGAATTTCCTCATCTGATAGTCTTCCCGGCAGTAGTGATTGTTTTACTGATGTTGAGCTTTAATCTATTCGGCAACGGACTGCGGGATGCCTTTAATCCCACATTGCGCCAGTAGCATTGGTTGAGGTGAATATGGATCGCGAAAAAATATTAGAAGTAAAAGATCTGACAATTACGTTTCATACCTACGCCGGCAGGGTGCAGGCAGTGCGTAATGTCAGTTTTGATTTATACAAAGGAGAGACACTGGCTATAGTTGGCGAGTCCGGCAGCGGTAAGAGCGTTACAAATAAGGCGATAATTGGTATTTTAGCTCCTACGGCTGTAGTTGAAAGTGGCTCTATATTGTACAAAGGAACCAATTTGCTGGATAAGTCAGAAAAGCAGTGGGAAAAAATTAGAGGAAATGACATATCAATGATTTTTCAAGACCCCATGTCTTCTCTAAATCCACTCATGAAAGTTGGCAAGCAAATTAGTGAAGTATATCGACTGAAACACAAGATGTCGGGCTCAGAGGCAAAAGCTAAGACTATAAAACTAATGAAGGATGTTGGTATTCCGGAGCCTGAAAAACGTTATGAGCAGTACCCCTTCCATTTTTCCGGCGGTATGCGCCAGCGTATCGTGATCGCCATAGCACTGGCCAGCGATCCGAATATCTTAATCTGTGACGAGCCGACTACCGCTTTGGATGTAACTATTCAAGCCCAAGTTCTCAAACTGATCGAAGATATGGAAGACATGCGTGACCTTTCTACGATTTTTATTACCCATGATCTCGGAGTAGTTGCGCATGTAGCTGACAGAATTGCCGTGATGTATGCGGGCAAAATAGTCGAGTATGGTTTGGCCGAGGAGATTTTTTATAATCCACAGCATCCGTACACCTGGAGTCTAATGTCGAGCATGCCGGATATGGATATTGAAGATGAAGAAGAGTTGTATGTGATTCAAGGAACTCCGCCCAATATGTTGCATCCTCCTGTTGGCGATGCCTTTGCTGAGAGGAATCCTTATGCTCTGAAGTTGGATTATGAACAGGAACCCCCCTTATTCAAAGTGAGTGATACACATTATGCTGCAACCTGGCTCTTGCACCCCAAGTCTCCTAAGATGGAGCTCCCGGCAACTTTGGTACGAAGAATAGAAACAGGTAAAGCTAGAAGAAGGGAGCTAGGAAATGACAACTAATTACGATTCTTTCCAGAACAGCACAGATGACGATGTAGTCCTAAAAGTCGATTGTTTGAAACAGCATTTCAGCAGTGGTTATGGCAAAAAGAAGGTAGTCGTTAAAGCAGTTGACGGAATAAGCTTCCAAATAAAAAAAGGTGAAACATATGGCCTGGTTGGAGAATCGGGTTGCGGGAAAACTACCACTGGCCGGAGCATTATTCGCTTGTATAAACCAACCGGTGGGAACGTTTGGTTTAACGGCGAATTGATATCGGGCAATTTAACATCTGAACAAAAATTGAGAGTGACCCAAGGCATCCAGATGATTTTCCAGGACCCGATATCCTCGCTCAACCCGCGCATGACAGTCAAAGAAATCATCGGTGAAGGGATGATCATTAACAAATTGGTCAAGAGCGATGAAGAGTTGACGCAAAAAGTTATCGAGATGCTCAGGATAGTTGGCTTATCAGATGATCACATCAGTCGCTATCCTCATGAGTTCTCCGGAGGCCAAAGACAGCGCATAGGCATTGCACGTGTGCTGATCTCAAATCCCAGCCTGATTATTGCCGATGAGCCAATCTCAGCTTTGGATGTCAGTATTCAGGCCCAGGTACTTAATTTATTAAATGACCTCAAGAAAAAAATGGGCTTGACCTTGCTCTTTATTGCCCATGACCTAAGCGTAGTCAAGTATTTCTCTGACTATGTCGGGGTTATGTACAATGGCAAAATTGTTGAGTGTGGCAAACCGGGAACCATTTTTGCTAATCCGTTACATCCTTATACCAAGGCTCTAATCAGTGCCATCCCGATCCCAGATCCCGCCTTTGAGAGAGGAAGGACCTATTTGTCATATGACGGGTCTCGGTTCGGATGCGCACCGGGTAATTACGATTTACGTTTGATTTCGGATGATCATTTCGTTTACGGTACTGAAGAAGAACATCAGGAATTTCTCGCTGAATATGAAGCAAGAAAAGACCTCATAAAATAACAGATAGCTTAAAGGAAAGTTCGGATGCGCGCCGGGTAATTACGACTCGCGTCTGGTTATGGATGACCATTTCGTATACGATACTGAAGAAGAACATCAGGAATTCTTCGCTGAATATGAAGCAAGAGAAGACCTCAAAGATAACAGAGATAAAAAGCGACGGAGTAGAGAGGAAATACTATGGATAATAACCGGATCATGGAATACCGTGTTTTGGATCAAAATCTTGCAAAATGTGACGACTGGCTGAATGGAGGTGGAGAGTCTGAAACTGAGCTTTTTATTCCAACTATTGACGAGCGAGATGCCGCAGAACGCCTTCTTTCAGTACTGACGAAAGAATTGGAAGGACTACCCGTAACCAACTCTATTTCTGTTTTACTAAAATCACATTTTGGAGATTTTCTCGATGCCCTGAAATCAGATTTGACAACCAGATATGAGAAGCCCTCTGAGAGTATTAGAGGATTTCAGTGGTTGTTTGAACGTTCACTGAAACAAGACTGCAGGAGTGATGATGTTAAAGCAAAGAGGATGATCAAAAAATTGAGTCACACATCGGAGATGTTTAAAGCAATTAAATCATGGCTTGATTCAGTAGATCCCTTGTCTCTGCTGGAAGCTAAAGAAGCATGTCAGGTCAATATCAGCGCATTTGCACGTTTTTCCAAAGAAATTAAAGACGATATGCCGGATTTGTCCGACAGTACAATCCTGAAGTTGCAATCGGCGTTTAAGGATTTCTCGGATCAGAATGAAGCCATGCAAGATGTACTGGAGCAAAGATTAAAGGCGAAGGCTCTGCCCGACCAGACTACTGGTGATAGCATTTTGCGACTGGAACCTGAAGTTTATGCAGATCATCTGCTTTCAACACATGGGGTTCTGTTAGAGGAGTTACTGAATTGGCATGAGGAAGAAATTGAAAAGACTAGAGATAATGTTTTCAGTATTGCCTCTAAATTAAAAGTTCCCGAGGCAAGCAGGGAGATGTCCATGGCTAATGTCAATGATATTCTCTTGAAATATGCAGGGCCTGCAGATTCACCCGAGGAAATGCTTAGGTTAGGCAATGAGTATATTAAACGTACCGGTGCCGCTTGTAGAGATTATGTCTGGCTTCCTGAGGAAGAGTGCACAGTTGTTGAGATCTCGGAATCTATCAAGGACTCATATCCCTGGGGAGGCTACGGCGGCGGTTGTCCCCTGCGAAGACCTCTTAAAGGAGAGATGTTCCTTAATAATTATAATTACAAGGCCGTCACTAACGGCTGGATAAAGATGAACACGGTTCATGAGGCCTACCCGGGGCACCATGTGCAATTTGTTCGCAATATTGTAGATCCTATTCCGGAAACATTAAAGCGTGGCTCCAGATATACTCCGATTTTTGAAGGAACTCCGCACAGATCAGAAGAATTATTTGAGTTTGTTTTCCCTGAGGATCCTTTCTATCCCCTATTTGTCGCGTATCGCAGACACCATACCGCTGTCAGAATAAAGGCGGATTTGATGTTACGCTACTACGGAAACCCTATCAAGGAGGTCGTGCAATTATACTGTGATGAACTGGATTTTGACCGGGTTACGGCACGTGGACAGGTCAGAGCGCAAGAATATATGTTAGGCTATTTCACCTGCTACTATTATGGTTATAAGATGCTTACTCAGTGGGAGCATGAATATGGTTTTGACAAGAAAGAGTATACGGAACTTCTCTTCTCAGCCGCGCGTATGAGCATGTCAAACTTCAAACGCTTCCTTGATTTGTCAGAGGCCGATCGACAGAGCTTTCTTAAGGATTTTGCCAGTCTCAATCAATTTAATGAGGATTATTCAGAAAAACCGATCAAATTGGATTAGCCATAATAAAACACAAAGACAAAAATTTCGGCTTGTATTAGACAAACCGAAATTTTTTATGCGCTCTTATCCTCAGAAGTTTGTCCGGGATTTACAATAGACAGAATCTATTGGGATATTGACGGTTAACTATTGATATTGTCAAGACTGGCAATCGTGTTTTTATCTAATACGAAGTCCAGTTGAATGTTGCTGAAGATGTAATCTTTGTGTACTGATTTTGGTAAAGGCAGCAGATTCTTTTGCAGCAGATAGCGTAAACACAGCTGGGCAACAGTCACGCCTTTATCCTCCGCAATCTTTTTAACCACATCGTTATCAAAGATTTCCCCGTGTCCGAAAGGAGAATAGGCTTCGACTAAAATAGCTCGCTCTTGACAATAGTTAATGAGCTTGAAATCCATACTGCCAATGTGGGCTTTAATTTGGTTAACCATCGGTTGGATCCTAATATTAGGGAGAAAATGTTCTAAGTCATCTTCCATAAAGTTCGACACCCCTATAGATTTGATGCTGCCGGATTCATAAGCCTCTTCCATTGCCCGCCACACTGCCTGATTCTCGTCATAGTAGCGTTTGGTGTCGTCTTGTTCGCCAAAGGGCTGAGGCCAGTGTATGAGCATTAGATCAATATAAGAGATATCGAGAGTCTTGAGAGAGACTTTTATTGCTTCTACAGACTCTCCGAATGACTTAATTTGTGAAGAAATCTTGCTAGTGACAAATATTTCTTCACGAGGGATACCACAGTCGCGAACAGCTTGACCGACTCCCCCCTCGTTCTTGTACACGGCTGCTGTGTCAATATGACGATATCCTGCTTCCAGTGCCCATAGAACACTTTGGCGAACCGGGTCGCCATCTTCGATTAAAAAAGTGCCGAAACCTAATTTGGGAATTTGAATACCATTATTTAAAACATACATTTCATCAACTATAGACATAGTGACCTCCTTTGGTATCATTGTAATACAATTGACCATTTCCATTACACTAACTCTGTAAGCCTCCTGATAGATATTCCGGGTTGAGTTATGCACAAACCACGAGTAAAGAAATATCGAATCTGTTTCATGCGCGCCTTCATGAACAATGCATTGCGTACACTATCCAAAACGGATAGTGTGAGAATAGCGTAAGTTTTATAGAATAGAGTTTAGTCGCGTATTTCTTTGGAAAGAAGGTGTAATGATGACAAAGAGTGAAACTTTTGTATTCGAAGCTTTGCCTCAAAATGTGGAAGAACTCAAGTCTTTGCCTGAAGCAAGCCTGTCTACACCGTATCAGGCTGCTGCACTGACGGTATTATCACTGTGCCGATTCGAGGATAATCAGCAGGAAGCTGTCGACATGCTTAACTTTTTGAGAGGTCCACAGCCATTGAGTAATTATGACGTTCAGTTCCTAAGTGACAGACTGACCGGGAAAGGATATAAACCGTTCTCCTTCTTCCACGGAGCCAAACCGGAGAACGGCTATACTCCCATGCTACCCTACCAGATTACTGTATTCGACGGTCCTTACAGTTTCCAAGAAGATGGTTATGCGAAGATGATGATCAGCTCTTCCGGCGCAGACAGTCCGCGTGAGATAAAGTTGCGGGAGAAACCAAGCAGCGGTGAATGGTTCTTATGGGAGAATTATTTGCTTGCCGATATCAGGATCCCCCAAGCTGATGATCCTTGGGTATAAGGTAGACAGGCGGGCTGAATTTCAGCGACAATGGATATGAGGGACTTTTGCAGTCTTGGGCATAAGACAGAATAGTCAAGCAGCATTTCCCGTGCCGGAGAAATGAAACTATAGGCGCCCCTTGGGGAATAAAGCAGAATAGACGAGTAAATTTTAATGATTATTTTACGAGATATTGTTAAGACTTTTGGTGCTGTGCGTGCTTTGGATGGCCTTGATCTGGAGGTTAGAGACGGCCAGATTCACGGTTTTATCGGCCCCAATGGCGCAGGCAAGACTACAGCAATCAGAATCATGCTGGGTCTGATCAAGGCGAATAGCGGTCAGGCTTCTATCTTTGGTCAGGATGCCTTCAAGGAGGCGGTCAGAATCCACCGGCGTATCGCTTACGTACCCGGTGAAGTCAGCCTTTGGCCAAATCTTACAGGCGGCGAAGTAATCGACTTGATGCTTAGCCTCAATGGCGTTAAACAAGATGATCTGAAGGATGAATTGATTGAAGTCTTTGATTTTGATCCCGGTAAGAAATGCAGAACTTATTCTAAAGGCAATAGACAGAAAGTTGCCCTGATCGCTGCCTTCGCCTCTGATCCCGAGTTGTATATACTTGATGAGCCGACTTCCGGCTTAGATCCTCTCATGGTTGCAGCCTTTCAAGATAGGGTCTTGCAGGAGAAAGCTGCAGGCAAAACAGTTTTGCTTTCCAGTCACATTCTCTCCGAGGTGGAACAACTATGTGACTATATCAGTATCATCAGGCAGGGTAAAATCATCGATGCCGGCACCCTGGCGGAGTTAAGGCACCTCACCTATACAGATATTACAGTTGAAACCAAAGAGCCTCTCGGTGCTTCTTTAGAACAATATCCTCAAATCTTGAATTTCGAATCTGATGGAAATAATGTTCACTTTAGTGTTCCCGGTGATATTCTTGGTGACGTTATCGCCATAATCTCAAAAAAAGGGATTATTAAGCTGGAATCAATGCCTCCTACCTTGGAAAAGCTCTTTATCGGTCATTATGGCAAAGACAGTGCGGACGGGCACGGATCATGAATGAAACAATGGCTGGATCGGAACTTCGAGGGACAGGGAGGCTTTTCCTTTTTCGCCTTCGC
>DUPE01000210.1 GCA_012838475.1 Clostridiaceae bacterium | reverse complement strand
GGGCGGATCCATCGGTATGATCTGATACAACTCACCCAGGGTGATTTTCCCGGGCGGGATTGGCACGCCGTAACGCCAGCCGTTGGAAAAGGCAATGTCCGCCCCGCTGGCCTGGAGCATGGCTTCAAGCAATAGATCATCCATCGTGGCATTAAGGGAGGTCGCCCGGTGCAGCAGGCTGTCGGTACAGCCGACTTCTTCAGACAGTTTCTCCCGGTTTGGGCTGAGCGCCTGATCGACCAATTGTGTCATGCTGTCGTCCGGGGCGATGTCCGGCGTAATCTCAATCAGTTCGTGCTTATAGCCGACAACCACTTCGTCGAACTCAATATCGATTCGGCCGAGGAAAGAGCCGTGTGAGCCCGACTGGATAACGACGGCGTGACCGACTTCGACCGGTTCATGAATCCGGTTGTGGGTGTGAGATGACAGACAGATATCAATTCCCGGAACGTCCTTTAAAAGCTGAATATCCTGGTTAAATCCGTTGTGGCTCAGCAGGATTACCAGGTCGGCCCCTTGCATCCGGACCTCTTCAATCAGGTCGGGCAGTTCTTCGTGTCCGGGGGTAAAGTAGACTCCCTCATGAAAAGGCTTAGGCATCATCTGGTCGATGAAGTTGGCCGCCAGGCCGAGGACGGCTACTTTTAAGCCGGCCGTTTCTGTAATCAGGTAGGGCGGGAAAGCCCGCTGTTTAGTTTCTTTATCGTACACGTTGAGTGCCAGTACGGGATAGCCGACCGCTTCGGCTATTTCTTTTAAGTTGGCCGGGGTGTAGGCACTGTCCCAATGAAAGGTCATGGCATCAAAGGCCATTTCTTTTAGAATCGGCACCATATGCCAGCCTTTTGATTGAACGGCATCATATGTCCCGTGAATCGTGTCGCCATTATCAAACAACAAGACATTGGCTTGTTCCTGTCTGATATTATCAACCAGCGATTTGAGCCGGGCATAACCGCCGGCCGGCCGGACCTCAATCCCGTCAGGACCGTAGAAATGTTCATTGTGGAGTTCTAAATAGCTGTGGGTATCATTAATCTGCAAGATGGTTAGCTTCGTCATATCCGCTCCTTTCACTGGGAGTATACCCGTATCAGACAGACAAAACTTTCCCGACTGACCCTTAAGTGAGGCAACATGAAATCATTTTCTTATCAGTCAACCAAAGACAAGGTGCGAATCTTTTGGGACAATCGTCCCATTATGACATTGAGTGGACAGAAGGCAGCCGACTTTCTGGCCAAAGCCGAAGACCTCGATGAAGCTGAGCTCCAATTGCTATTGGCCAAGCTGACCGGGCAATTTAAGCATGGCAATGAACGGATGGCAAAGAATCACAGACGAAACCGATGAACTACGCCATTCCATTTTAAATGCTTTTTGGTATTCACTAAAAATGATAGTATGTAATAAACAGTATAAATACTCAACTTCACTGAATAATTGCACGGGGAACAAATGGAAATTGGTTGGATTGATTTTTCAAGAAGTGATCGGGAAAAAGTATTAAGTGTCATTGATCTTCTGTCAGAAGATGGGACACTCGACGAATTAGGGATATCTCCCATTCGCAATGGCTTTTCCGATCTGTTCTTTCCTGGTACCTCTACCATCCAGACACGAGCTAAATACTTTCTAATCGTACCGTATGCTCTGGCAGATCTTTCCCACCGGCCAGACTTAAATCCGCAAACCCTGTTTATCCGACTGGATGATATTGAACGTCAATGCGGGAAAATACTTTTGACAAAAAATGACGACGGAGTGATTGGCCGCATCGCCCTGAGATCTAATTCCTGGGTTAAGCGAGCCCCTTCGTCTATTTATTGGGCCGGAATTCGTAATTTTGGAATATTTACCAGAGGGTCAATGACAATTAGTGAATATTTCAAGGCTCTAAACAGCCTAAATAAGCACCGGCAGGTTCAAGCGCGAGCAACGGCCTCGAAAGACGAAGAAATAATGCCGGATGAGCCCAAAACTGAAAACACTTTAAATGTTTCCTTCTGGAATTTACCACCTTATCCGGATAATTGGATGGAAGATCTAGCAATTGAATTAAGTCCAATTGAGGCGGACTTTTTAAAGCGCCAAATTATCCTTCATCAACCCGCCAGTATGTTGGCTTTCTTTCTGAGCCATAACTTAACTCACATTACTCAAATGAAAAGCTTTTCCGATTTGCTTGACAATAGCATCTTTACTTTATTCCCTGAACAAATGAGGCAAGATTATCAGCTTGCGGAAGCGTTTTCTTCATTCGTGTATGGTATCCGAATTAGATACAATATGATGATTTCAAAGAGGAAAAATGATGCGGCGAACGAGGCATGGGATAGTTTTCTACTATCCATTACGGAACATGCAAATCTAAATATCAAGAGCATTTTTACTCGTTTGCAGATTAATAATCCTGGATTGCAAACCTTCCTGCTAAGCATTCAGCAGCATATGTTAAGCAGAGATTTCAGCCAACTTGATAACACAATTAGACAGCGCGAGATCTATTTAAAAGGAGAAAGTCGAGCAAAACTGAACCAGGCGGGTCATTTCCCGGCCAACCAGTGGTTTGGAGAAAAGAAATTGGATTATCGGTTTCACTATGCCAAAAGAATTCTGCAAGATATTTTTCAGGGGCTGGAGGAAGAGTAATGTTACGACCTGGAATTGATCGTTTAGATTATAGTAAATTGCTGACCCCGCCCGACGGATTTGTGTTAGACCAAGCTATCGGGACAACCTATTCACTCGATTTTGATACTTTGATTGGCGCTTGTCTGGCACTCGGTCTGTCAGTCGAAACCGATAGTGCTTTGATGAAAGATCCTATTTACTTACTAAATACTCTGCGCGAAGCAGGCGACAAAATTACTATTTTTTGCCAAGCCGGCCAAATCCGCCTTCCGCGCAACCTCTCCCCGCTTTATATTTTATTGGAAAAAGTGGTATTTCAGATTCAGTTAAAAAAGACCGCGAAAAACAGACATCCGTCTTTTCATCCTAAAGTTTGGCTGATTAAGTACCGAAACTCGGCCGGACAAAATCATTATCGATTAATCGTGCTAAGCCGTAACCTAACAACTGATAGGAGCTGGGACGTTGCTGTCGCACTGGATGGGGAAGCGGTCTCTGAAAGCGTTACGTCCAGTCAGCCAATTGCTAATTTTCTCGCTTTTTTGGGGAAATTTATTAATGGTAATGATACTAATACCAAAAGAAAAAGATCCGCTCTCAGAAAATTATCTAGCGAAATTAAGCTAGTCCAGTTCAAATTGGAACACCGGGCATTTGAAGCTTTTGAGTTTATCCCAGTAGGTACTAGTGATGACAATAATCAAACCTACTCCTTAACCCACACTCCGCTCTACTCTACCAATTTTCAAGAGCTGCTTATCATGTCACCCTTCATAAGCGGTGCTATTATAAGCGATTTCAACAAGCGGGCCACCCGCCATAAAGATGCTAAATGTTTACTGGTTACCCGGCGGCAATCACTGGCATGTTTGACACCTGGACAATACGATAAGTTTGATATCTACACCTTGAAAGATCAGGTGATTGACGGAGAGCTGTTGATTTCAGAAGATAGCTCTGAGAGTATTAGCCAGGATATTCACGCTAAAATCTATCTTTGGAAAAGATACAGTAATAGTGAACTATATCTGGGATCTATGAATGCTACCCACAGTGCAGTTTCAGGAAATGTTGAAGCTGTCTTAAGGTTAGTTTCAAGGAATCGCTGGCTAAATTTGTCCAAGTTGACAGACGATTTGTTTGGCGGTTCACCCGATAGTCCAGAAAATCCATTTGAAAAGGTTGAGTTTTTCGAAGCTGGAAATGATACCGAAGATTTTATGACAGAAACTGAAAAAGTGATCCGAAATATTCTGTCTTCACCCATAAGAGCTAGCCTGGAACAAACAGGTGCAACTTATCATGTCACCCTCAAGTTTAAAAAAATCCCGCTAAGTGAAGATGTGACTATCTCGCCTCTGTTAGTCCATTGCCCCGCTAAATTAGCTAAAACAATCGTATTCGAAAATTTAAAGTTACTTGAACTATCTGAATTCTATATTGTGGCAGTCAAACGAGGAGATATAACTGTTCAACGGGTGATAAAAGTACCGACTGATAATATGCCGCTAACCCGGGAAAAATCAATCGTTACAGATATTATTAAAGATACTTCCCGCTTTTTCCAGTATCTGGCTTTTCTGTTGGGAGATGATTACTTAATGTCAGCCCTTGAATACTCCCTGTTACAACAAGATTTTCTGACACCTGGTGGCCAACAAGTAGTTCTGCCGTCACTATACGAGAAAATGCTAAAAACCGCCGCTCAATCACCCGAGAAATTTTCCGAGATCGAGTACGTAATTAACATGGTCGATGATGACGGCATTATTCCGGATAATTTTATTGAGTTATTTCATTATTTTCGAAAGGCGGTCGGAATAAAATGACTGATTTAAACCAGAATTTTACTTCAATTATTAATCAAATCATGGCTGGCCTCAAGGATTTTCAACGAGCTACAGTATCTCATATCGATCGTCTCTATCGCTCTGGCCAACAAAGAATCCTGGTGTCGGATGAGGTCGGTTTAGGTAAAACTTTAGTTGCTCGTGGTGTAGTTGCCAAGCTGGCTAAACTTCGCTTAGAAGAAGGCGATAATCTGTTTAAAGTTGTCTATATTTGTTCTAATGCTGCTATTGCCGGACAAAATATCCGTAAATTGCAGATAACGCCCAAAGCCAGAATAGAAAATACGACTGGCTCGCGTCTATCCATGCAGCACTTGAACATATTCCGCCAAGAACATGATCCTGAATTGTTGAGTAATTATATTCAGCTGATTCCACTCACACCTGAAACGTCTTTTCGGATGTCGTCCGGCGCCGGGATTGTACAGGAGCGCGCATTAATGTTTTCCATATTAAGACGATTACCAGTCCTCCAATCTTATCTTGAATCTTTGGAAGTACTAATGACATCAAACGCTCCCGTAGCCTGGCAGAACTGGGCAAAAGATAAATATGAAGAGGAAGTGGTTAATTGTAATCAGTTAACTAGCGGAAAATATCTTAACCATATGATCTCAAAGGTTACGGATTATCTAACAAGTGATAATTGTGAGCTGCTTAATGCCTTGATAGATCATTTGGATGAAATCAAAGCAAACAATTTTCAGCGCAAGCCAGATAGCTCCATTCTCGGGCAATTACGGGTAATGTTTGCCAAGATTAGTATCGATTTATTAGAGCCTGATTTTGTTATTATGGATGAGTTTCAGAGATTCAAGTATTTACTTGATTCTGATCGAGATACCGAGACAGGCATGCTGGCCCATCGTTTTTTTAGCGGTGATGATGTCCGTATGCTTCTGCTTTCAGCCACGCCCTATAAGATGTACTCTACTTTAGAAGAAATCGATGAGTTGACGATTGATGAACATTATTCGGAGTTTTTCCGGGTAATCAATTTTTTAAATCCGCATCACATCAAACAGCAAGAGTTTGCTGAAGTATGGCATAATTATTCAGTCCAATTAAGAGAATTTACTCAAGGAGATATGACAATTATTGAAGCCAAAGAAGCGGCTGAGAGTGCATTGTTCGAAATTATCAGCCGTACCGAAAGGGTTTCTGCATTTGAGATTGCTGATATTATTGATGATTCAGAAGTCAAAACACATCTTATGCCAAAAGACAGTGATATCAAGTCTTATCTAAATATGCATCAATTACTCAAGCAAACAGGTCTTCAAATGTCTCTTCCGGTCGAGTACATTAAATCGTCACCCTATATCATGTCCTTTATGAGAGACTATCAATTAAAGAAGCGATTAGATGATTTCTTTAAACGAAATCCCCATAAGTTGAAGCTGGCAAAAAAACCTCATCTCTGGATTAAGCGAGGCGATATTGAGGCTTTTCGGAGGATTAATCCGGATAACGCCAGATTGAGATATCTTGAAAAGATGGCGTTTGAACAAAATGCTGAAAAATTGTTATGGGTTCCACCGTCTAAGCCATATTATGAGTTGTCTGGGCCGTTTAAAAAGTCTGATAACTTTTCTAAAACATTGGTCTTTTCAGCTTGGGAAATGGTCCCTCGAATGATTGCGACTATGATTTCATACGAATCAGAAAGAAAAAATGCTGATGTGCTCGCAAAAAGAGATAGTAATTCATCTCATCAAGTCCGCTACTTCTCATCGGCGTCTAGCGGCAAACGTTATCCAGCCTCAAGGCTCAATTTTTCATTTTCTTTAGGAGATCCTAGAGGCATGCCCCTATTTTGCTTAATGTATCCTGCAAAAAGTCTGGCCGATTGCTTTAATCCGATTGAAGCATTAAACAGAAAACTAAGTCTGTCTGAGATTGAAGCGGAGATAAAGGCCAAGATAACACAACTACTAGATCAATTGATAGACACCACAGTATCGGAAGGACGAGAAGATGAGCGGTGGTATTATTTGGCACCCCTATTATTAGATGAGCCTGACTATGTTTCAGCCTGGCTTGATCAAGGTGATAAACTGGCAGAGATTCCAGATGATAATACCGTTACAAAGAGTGTCTCTGAAAAACAATCCGGCTTCTTGTCACATTTGAATATTCTGGCCGAATCAGTAAATAATCCAGTTTTAAAACTTGGTAAACCGCCCAGTGATCTACTTAATGTCTTAACAAATATTGCCATAGCGTCACCGGCCGTGTGTAGCTTGAGGACTTATAATAATTTAGGCGGAGATGATTATCGGATAGAAATGCCCAGCCAAATAGCCAAAATTTTCATTAATCGCATGAATACACCAGAATCAACCGCGGTGATAGAAGTGGTTTATGGTGATTCGAGCGATGAGGCTCACTGGAAAAATCTGCTTCAGTATTGTAAAGAGGGCAATCTGCAGGCGGTACTTGACGAATACGCTCACATTCTTGTGGAGTCTAATGGGTTAGCCAGTGTTAAAGATAAGATCGAACCATTGCATCAATTAATAACTTCCTCCTTAAATGTCCACACTGCATCATATAATGTAGATACTTTTAGCGGATTGAGTGGTAGAGCAAAAAACTACCGAGCGCGTCCACTCAATATTCGAAGCCATTTTGCAGTTGCTTTTACCAAGAGCGATAGTAGTTCAAAACAAACTTCAGATCGTCGGGAAACGGTCCGAAATTCTTTCAATTCCCCATTTCGCCCGTTTATTCTTGCCACCACTTCAATTGGACAAGAAGGTTTGGACTTTCATTACTATTGCCGTAAAATCGTTCATTGGAATTTGCCGTCTAATCCGATTGACATAGAACAACGAGAAGGACGAATAAACCGATATAAGTGTTTGGCTATCAGACAAGGAGTAGCTGAGCGCTATGGTGATACCACTTTCAAGCAAAATATTTGGTATGAATTGTTTGAAGAAGCATACCGGAATGAAAAGCAAGCCGGCGGCTCCGATTTAGTGCCTTATTGGGGTTTGACGCCACGGCCTAATATGGTTCAGATAGAACGGATTGTGCCGATGTATGCCTTTAGTCAAGAAATCGCTAAATATGAGCGTTTAATTAATATTTTATCACTTTATAGGCTGACCTTAGGGCAACCTAGACAGGAAGAATTGCTAGAATCACTCTATTCTGAGTACTCTAAAGAGGAACTAAGAAAACTATTTTTAAATCTAAGTCCTTTCTATAAAATTGATAGCAAAAATACGGAAGTAAGCACTTAATATATTGTACTTAGGTGATGCTCTACAAAAAAACAGCTGTTGTGATATCAGCCGTTTGATTTAATCAGTGTGAGCCTTTTTTAGTTTGTCAGTTTAGTCCAGATAAAGAACGCATTACTAAATCAACATCTTGGTTTTCAAGTTCTTTAATTATGTGAATATAGGTCTTCTGCGTCGTTGTTATGCTCGAGTGGCCCAAACGTCTTGCCACACTTGCAATTGATACTCCGGCAAAAAGTAAGAGCGAGGCATGCGTGTGTCTTAAGCCGTGAATTGAAATGTGCGGTATTCCAGCCAGATCGCATTTTCTTTCCAAAATATTATTGACAGTGGAGTTATAGGTGTTTTTTTGAGCAAATATTGGTTCATTGTCAGGTAATTTCTTTACCAATTCAAAAAACTGAATAACTGTTTGCCAATCTATCTGGATTCTTCTCACAGACGATTTATTCTTGGTAGGCAGATAACCCCCTTTCATCTTGTAATCCCATGTCTTTGATACTTCTAATTTCTGATGCGTAAAGTCAAAATCTCTGGGAGTAACTGCTAAAGCTTCAGAAAATCGCAAACCAGTTTTGGCTATCAATAAAATAAACCAATCCCAGTTGACCTTATCTTCCAGGTTTAATACTGAGAGTAGTTTTTGAAGCTCAAATTGATTCAAGTACTTTTTCTTTTTTTCTCGTGGCGGTTTTCCTTTGATAATTGCTTTTCGTGTAGGATCGCGATCTATATAACCGTCGTCGAGAGCATCTAAAATTGCTCCCTTTAGTTGATGATGAAAATCCATAGTTGTTTGACGTTCATGTTCTTCTGCATAGTCATTGAGTAGTTGTTGATAGGATATTCTATCCAAATCTCCTATTCTTAATTCAGGTACCAACTGCTTTAGCCATTTTAAGGTCATTAAGTACTTTGCCATCGTCACGTCCCTTATCGCCCCCTCTTTAAACAAAGTTATCCACCGCTGATAGTAAATGTAAAAAAGTTCTCCC